>NC_006513.1:3664153-3980191 GCF_000025965.1 Aromatoleum aromaticum EbN1 | reverse complement strand
GCTTGACGACCCGTCCGCGACGCCGTTCGATTTCGGCCCGCATTTCGTGTACGCAGCGATCGACCAGCCGGAAGGCCAGGGAGTCGCCGACGCGTTCGTAAAGGCGGGTGCTCCCGGCGAGATCCACAAAAAGCACAGTGCGTTCGGGCGGGTGAGGCGGAGCGTGAGTCATGGAGGAATTATAAGGAATTGGCCCCCGCTTCTGGATTCTTCTGCTGGGGCTCGGCTCTTGCCTACGCTTGGGGAGCTTGGAGGTAATCCTGTATAGTGATCGCGATAACCCAAGCGCCGGCATATACGCTTCGATTGCAGCGGGCGCCCTGTGCCATCTCCCATGTCCCGGTATTCTAGACGCCTCGACAGATCGGGCGTTGCACCGGTGTCGGATTCGTCGTCCTCCTGCCGCCGAAAGGAAAAGGCTTCGTCGCAGCGCTCGACAGGCCGGCGCTGAAGGCGCAGGCGTTCCCAGAAATGCGGAATGTCCGGTCGACAGGCGAGGAGGGGCGAACGCGGGGAATTCCTCGCCGGATGGATGACTGAAAGGAAAAGGAAATGGCCAAGGAAGAGCTGCTGGAAATGGAAGGGGTCGTCAACGAAGTGCTGCCCGATACGCGCTTTCGCGTGACGCTCGAGAATGGAGTCGAGGTACAGGCTTACGCTTCGGGAAAAATGCGCAAACACCGCATCCGCATCCTCGCCGGAGACAAGGTCAGTGTCGAACTGTCTCCGTATGACCTGACCAAGGCGCGCATCAGCTTCCGTCACAAGGACGAGCGGCCGGCAGGTGCTCCCTCCCAGTTTCGCCGCCGCTGATGGCGATCGTGGCAGCAAATGGGCTGCCACCTCGGGACTACGAGAAAAAGCGCCGCATCCCTTCGTCCGGCAGGACCATGCCGGTCGAGTGTGCACGCTGCAGCAATTCCCAGTAGTAGCGGTAGGAGGCACGGTCGTGGAGCTTTCCGCGATGCTGGATCGGACCCCAACCACCCTCCTGGGCGGCGGCGAGAATGCCGCTGGCTTCTTCGACTTCGGAAAAATCCGGCCGCATCGCTTCGATGATCGGAACGATCTGGTTCGGATGGATGCTCCACATCCGCAAGTATCCGAATTGGCGTCGCGCCCGCTCGGCGTCGTGGCGGATGAGTTCCAGATCCTTGAGTTCGGTCGTCACGTTATGTGATGGAACGACGCCGTTGGCGAGCGCCGCGGCGGCAATTTCGACTTTCGCGCGGACGACGAGCGGATGCGTGAATTGGCCCGGGCTTTTCATCGCCGCGCCGGGAATCGCGCCGTGGTGGCCGGAGACGAAATCCATGAGGCCGAAGTCGAGCGATTCGACTCCCGGCAGCGCCGCAATATCCCACGCTTCGCGCAGGGCGCCATGCGTCTCGACCAGGACGTGGACCGGGATTTCCCGCCCGGTCCGGGCAGTGGCTTCGAGCCTGCGCAAGGTTTCGATCTGGTGGCGCGTATCGGCAGCGCCGCGCACTTTCGGCAAGGTGACGAACGCCAGTCGGCTACCGGCCCGGGTGATGAGGATTTCGAGATCGCGCTGCCAGTGCGGGTGCGTGACATCATGGATTCTCGCGCCGACGTGGCCGTAGCGGTTGTCGGCGCATGCCACGATCTCGGCGACCATCTCGGCGTGCTCGGCTTCGGCACCGGTGCGCGCGCCGTCTTCGCAGTCGCAGGTCAGATCGAAGACCGGACCCATTTCGTGCTGAAGCGCCAGTGCTTTCCTCATCAGTTTTTCCGAGCCGGCGTAGTGATCGACCGCGGCGAGGACGGGAAACGGCTTTTCGCCGGCGAACAGGACGTCAGCAGGGTGTCGCATCACACATCTCCGTGGGTGAGGAAAGTGCCCGATTCTCCAGGGAACTACAGCCTTCCACCATCAAAAAAAATGCCGCGGCATCCTCCCGCGGCATTTTCTCGCAAAGAACCGGAAACGATTACTTGAGCATGTCGGCGACTGCCGCGCGCTCGTCTTCCAGTTCGCCGAGGGTCTTGTTGATCTTTTCGCGCGAGTATTCGTCGATCTCCAGTCCCTGGATGATCTTGAAGTCGCCGTTCTTGCACTCGCACGGGACGCCGAACACCACGCCGGCCGGAATGCCGTAGGAACCGTCGGACGGAACGCCCATCGTCACCCAGTCATCGGAGCCGAGCGCCCAGTCGTGCATGTGGTCGATCGCAGCATTCGCGGCAGAGGCGGCCGACGACAGGCCGCGCGCGTCGATGATCGCGGCGCCGCGCTTGCCGACGGTCGGCAGGAACACGTCGTTGTTCCACGCGTGGTCATTCACCAGCGCCTTTACGGAGTCGCCGTTCGACGTGCAGAAGCGGTAGTCGGCGTACATCGTCGGCGAGTGGTTGCCCCACACGACCATCTTCTTGAGGCTCGACACCGGGCGACCGGTTTTCGCAGCCAGTTGCGACAGCGCGCGGTTGTGATCGAGGCGCAGCATGCCGTGGTAGTTGTTCGGGTTCGTGCGGCCGACTTTGCGGGCAGCGGCGCCGGCGATGTAGGCGTTGGTGTTGCAGGGGTTGCCGACGACCAGCACCTTGACGTTCTCGTTCGCGTTCTCGGCGATCGCTTTGCCTTGCACGGTGAAGATCGCGCCATTGGCGGTCAGCAGGTCGGCACGTTCCATGCCGGGGCCGCGCGGGCGGGCGCCGACGAGCAGGCAGTAGTCCGCATCCTTGAAGGCGACGTTCGGGTCGTCGGTGGCGACCATTCCGGCGAGCAGCGGGAACGCGCAGTCCTCGAGTTCCATCATCACGCCCTTGACCGCCTTCTGGGCTTGAGGAAGATCGAGCAGTTGCAGGATCACGGGCTGGTCTTTGCCCAGCATCTCGCCGCTGGCAATGCGGAACAGCAGGCTGTAGCCGATCTGGCCGGCGGCGCCGGTGACGGCGACGCGCACAGGGGCTTTGCTCATGTGAGTACTCCCTCTAAAGCGAATTGAAGACAGTGAGAATGATTGGTCTGTCGCCCGCGATTTCAGTTCAACGTTCGACTCCGGGGCCTGAAGGCCAGCCGCCGGGGCCGAAAGATGTTAAAAGCAAGTATCAGCCATGTCAATTCGCCTCTGGTGTCTTATATAAGACATGAGACAGACGATGGACGCTGGAAAACTTTTATGATGAAATGCGCGAATGGCACAGGAATCCCCCACATTCAGTCCGCTTTACCGGCAGATCAAGAGCCTGATCCTGCAGGCGCTCGAGTCTGGCGAGTGGCGTCCCGGCCAGGTGATTCCGAGCGAGCAGGAACTTGCTGCCCGCTTCAGCGTTTCGCAAGGCACCGTGCGCAAGGCCATCGATGAAATGGCGGCGGACAACCTGCTGATCCGCAAGCAGGGAAAAGGCACTTTCGTTGCATCCCATAACGATCCGCGGGCTTTGTTCCGCTTCCTGCGGCTCGTGCCGATGGATGGCGATCTTGCGCCTCCACAGAGCGTGCCGATGGACTGCTGGCGGGCGAAGGCGGGGCAGGAAGCGTCCCGCATGCTGGGCATCGGGCTGGGTGATCCGATCATCATCGTCCGGCGCGTGCTGAAATTCGCCGCCAAGCCCATCGTCATCGACGAAATCTACCTGCCGGGCGAAGTGTTCCCCGGGCTCACGCTGGAAGTGCTGCAAAGCTGGAACGGCTCGCTCTACAGCCTGTTCGAAACCCGTTTCGGCTTGCGCATGATCCGTGCCCAGGAACGCCTGCGTGCCGTGGCGGCGGACCGCTCGACGAGCGAGGCGCTGAAAGTGCCCGAAGGAACCCCGCTGCTGTCGGTCGAGCGGGTCACCTATACGTACGGGGACCGGCCGGTCGAGTGGCGGCGCGGGCTTTATTCGACGGCGGAGCATTTTTATCTGAATGAACTGAACTGACGGGGCCGGAGTCGGGACGGAGCATGTTCCGCGTATATAATCCCGGCTCCTTGCAATCTGGGAGAACCGCGTCGGGAAACCGTCGCTCATCGAGGGGTAAAACAATATGTCAGAAGCCATAGTGCGCAAGCAGCGGCCGAAATTCCTGGCCCTGCACGAAATCCGGCTCCCGTTGCCGGGTTTCGTCTCGATTCTTCATCGGGTGAGCGGAGCGGGACTGTTCCTGATGCTGCCGTTCCTGCTGTTCCTGTTCGACCGCAGCCTGGGATCGCCGGAGTCCTTTGAAACATACAAGAGTGTGGTGGCGAACCCGCTCGCCAAGCTGCTGCTGCTCGGCCTGCTGTGGGCGTACCTGCACCACTTCTGCGCCGGCATCCGTTTCCTGCTGCTCGACCTGAACAAAGGGACCGACCTGAAGTCCGCCCGCAACAGTTCGCGCATCGTCCTGGTCGTGAGCATCGCGCTGACCATCATCATCGGGGTGAAGCTATGGTAAAGCGTATCGTTGTCGGTGCTCACTACGGCCTGCGCGACTGGATCGGGCAACGTGCCACGGCCGTGTTCATGGTGATCTTCACCATCCTGTTCGCGATTGCCGCGCTCCGCCTGCCGGAAATGACCCATGAAGCGTGGTCCGGCCTGTTCCGCAGTGGCGTGATGCGCTTCTTCACATTCCTGTTTTTCCTCGCATTGTTCTATCACGCATGGATTGGCGTGCGGGACATTTTCATGGACTACATCAACCCGGTCGGCGTCCGCCTGGTCCTGCATGTGGTAACGATCTTCGTGCTCGTCGGCTATGCCGGATGGGCTGCCCAGATTCTTTGGAGGCTGTGAGCGTGAACGTCGCAAAGCGTACTTTTGACGCGGTCATCGTGGGTGCCGGTGGAGCAGGGCTGCGTGCCGCCCTGCAACTTTCCGAGTCCGGACTGAAAACTGCCGTGCTGACCAAGGTGTTCCCGACGCGCTCGCACACCGTCGCGGCCCAGGGCGGCGTCGCCGCCTCGCTCGGCAACACGACCGAGGACAACTGGCACTGGCACATGTACGACACCGTCAAGGGGTCGGACTGGCTGGGCGACCAGGACGCGATCGAATTCATGTGCCGCAAGGCGAACGAGGTGGTCGTCGAACTCGAACACTACGGCATGCCGTTCGACCGCACCGACAACGGCAAGATCTACCAGCGGCCGTTCGGCGGTCACTCGCAGAATTACGGCCAGGCCCCCGTATCGCGCTCGTGCGCGGCGGCGGACCGTACCGGCCACGCGATGCTGCACGCGCTGTACCAGCGCAACGTGCGCGCGAACACCCAGTTCTTCGTCGAATGGATGGCGCTGGACCTGATCCGCGACGCCGACGGCGACGTGCTCGGCGTGACCGCGATCGAGATGGAAACCGGCGAAGTCTGCATCTTCCACGCGAAGGCGACGATTTTCGCGACCGGCGGGGCGGGACGCATTTTCTATAGCTCGACGAACGCGTTCATCAACACCGGCGACGGCCTCGGCATGGCTGCGCGTGCGGGTGTTCCGCTCGAGGACATGGAGTTCTGGCAGTTCCACCCGACCGGCGTGTTCGGTGCGGGCGTGCTGATCACCGAGGGCGTGCGCGGCGAAGGCGGCATCCTGCGCAATGCGTCCGGCGAGCGCTTCATGGAGCGCTACGCACCGAACCTGAAGGACCTCGCGTCGCGCGACATCGTATCGCGCTCGATGGTGACCGAGATCAACGAAGGTCGCGGCTGCGGTCCGGACAAGGATCACGTGCTGCTCGACATCACGCACCTGTCGCCGGAAACGATCATGAAGCGGCTGCCCGGCATCCGCGAGATATCGATCCAGTTCGCCGGCGTCGACCCGATCAAGGCACCGATCCCCGTCGTGCCGACCGCGCATTACCAGATGGGCGGCATCCCGACGAACTTCAAGGGCCAGGTCGTGGCGCCGAAGGACGGGAATCCAAACACGCCGATCACCGGCTTTTACGCCGCGGGCGAGTGCGCATGCGCGTCGGTACACGGCGCGAACCGGCTCGGCACGAACTCGCTGCTCGACTTGCTGGTGTTCGGCAAGTCGGCCGGCGAGTCGGTCGTCGAGGATTTCCAGAGCGGCGACCTGAGCCTCAAGCCGCTGCCCGCGGATGCCGCCGACGTGTCTCTGGCGCGGCTCGCCCGCCTCGAAGGGCAGAAGAACGGCGAGAGCGTGTTCGAAGTCGGCCTGGAGATGCGTCGCACGATGCAGAAGCACGCCGGCGTGTTCCGCTTCGACAACCTGCTGAAGGAAGGCGTCGCAAGGATCAAGGAAGTTGCCGAACGTGCCAAGCGCACCGAGATCAAGGACAAGTCGAAGGTGTGGAATACCGCGCGGACCGAAGCCCTGGAGCTCGACAACCTGATCGAAGTGGCCAAGGCCACGATGGTTTCGGCCGAGGCGCGCAAGGAATCGCGCGGCGCCCATGTGCGGGACGACGCGCCCGACACTGCGGAATTCCCGAACGGCCGCAACGACAACCAGTGGCTCAAGCACACCCTGTGGTACAGCGAAGGCAACCGGCTCGACTACAAGCCGGTGACGATGGAGCCGCTGTCGCAGGATGTCGAGCCGATCGCACTCGCGAAACGCACCTACTGAGCGCGGGAGAAGGACAGAAATGAGCAAGCGCACCGTCAAACTGAAGATGTACCGCTACGATCCGGACAAGGACGACAAGCCGTACATGCAGGATTACACCCTCGAACTCGAACCGTCCGACAAGAAGCTGCTGGACGCGCTGGTTCGCCTGAAGTCGAAGGACGACACCTTGTCGTTCCGCCGCTCGTGCCGCGAAGGTGTATGCGGTTCGGACGCGATGAACATCAACGGCAAGAACGGCCTGGCCTGCCTGACCGACATCGACGGCCTGCCGCAGCCGATCGTGCTGCGCCCGCTGCCGGGCCTGCCGGTGATCCGCGACCTGATCGTCGACATGACGCAGTTCTTCAAGCAGTACCACTCGATCAAGCCGTACCTGATCAACGAGACGCCGCTGCCCGAGCGCGAGCGGCTGCAGTCGCCGGAAGAGCGCGAGGAGCTCAACGGCCTCTACGAGTGCATCCTGTGCGCGTGCTGCTCGACCTCGTGCCCGTCGTTCTGGTGGAACCCGGACAAGTTCGTCGGCCCCGCCGGCCTGTTGGCAGCGTACCGTTTCCTCGCCGACACGCGCGACGAGGCCACGACCGAGCGCCTCGACAACCTCGAGGACCCGTACCGGTTGTTCCGCTGCCACAGCATCATGAATTGCGTCGACGTCTGTCCGAAGAATCTCAATCCGACGCGTGCGATCGGCAAGATCAAGGACATGATGGTCAGCCGCGCAGTATGAGCATCGACCGCGGACGCTTGCGCTGGCAATGCCGTCGCGCTTTTCTCGAGCTCGACCTTGTTTTCGCACGCTTTCTGGAAAGGGATTTCGACCGTCTCACCGACGGTCAACTGGCGGATCTGGAGGACTTGCTGCGCTGCGAGGATCATGAGCTTTGGGCCATGGTCAACGGCAGCGAGCCCTGCGGGAACGACCGGTGGAAGGAGATGATCGGCCTGTTGCGTCAGCAATGACCAGCAGGACGTTCGTTACAGGGAGCTAGTAGTTACTACCGGCAAGCAAAAGGGATGACCTATGAGCACTGAACGCACTGCAACGCTAACCGTCGATGGCAAGACCGTCGAATTCCCGGTAATGACCGGCACCCATGGCAATGACGTCATCGATATTCGCACGCTGGGGGCCAAGACCGGTTTCTTCACTTACGACTCGGGCTTCCTGTCGACCGCGAGCTGCAAGTCCACGATTACGTTCATCGACGGTGACAAGGGTGAACTGCTCTATCGCGGTTATCCCATCGAGCAACTGGCCGACAAGTGCAGCTTCCTCGAAGTCGCCTATCTGCTGAAGAACGGCGAGCTCCCGAACGGGACGCAGAAAGTGGAGTTCGAGAACACCATCAAGAACCACACGATGCTGCACGACCAGATGACGAAGTTCTTCACGGGCTTCCGTCGTGATGCGCATCCGATGGCCGTGATGGTCGGCGTCGTCGGCGCGCTGTCGGCCTTCTATCATGAAGCGATGGATTTCTCCGACTCCGAGCACCGCAACATCTCGATCAACCGCCTGATCGCGAAGCTGCCGACGATCGTCGCGATGGCCTACAAGTACAACATGGGCCAGCCGTTCATGTATCCGCGCAACGAGCTCGACTACACGGCGAACTTCATGCACATGATGTTCGGCACGCCGTGCGAAGAGTACAAGCCCAATCCGGTGCTGGTGCGTGCGCTCGACACGATCTTCACGCTGCACGCCGATCACGAGCAGAACGCTTCGACGTCCACCGTGCGGCTCGCGGGGTCGTCGGGTGCGAACCCGTTCGCGTGCATCTCGGCCGGCATCGCCTGCCTGTGGGGCCCGGCGCACGGCGGCGCGAACGAAGCATGCCTCAACATGCTCGAGGAAATCGGCGACGTGTCGCGCGTCGGCGAATACATCGCGCGTGCGAAGGACAAGAACGACAGCTTCAAGCTGATGGGCTTCGGTCACCGCGTCTACAAGAACTTCGACCCGCGCGCGAAGCTGATGCGCCAGGTCTGCTACGACGTCCTGGGCGAGCTGGGCCTCGAGAACGACCGCCTCTTCAAGCTGGCGATGGAACTCGAGAAGATCGCACTGGAAGACCAGTACTTCGTCGAGAAGAAGCTCTATCCGAACGTCGACTTCTACTCCGGCATCGTGCAGAAGGCGCTGGGGATCCCGACGTCGATGTTCACCTGCATCTTCGCGCTGGCACGGACCGTCGGCTGGATCACGCAGTGGGAAGAAATGATCACCGATCCGGAATACAAGATCGGTCGTCCGCGCCAGTTGTACATCGGTGCAGCGCGGCGCGACGTACCGACGCTCGCACAACGTCCGTAAGAGACGAACAGGGAGAGGCGGCGAACCAGTCCGACCACGACCTCGACGGGATGGCACGCTGTGGCCATCCCGTTTTTTTCGGGGCCGCCGGAACAATTCGCCGATTGCAGCGATAACAAGATACAGGTGGCAATCAACATGATGAAGCAGCTCCGATCGACTTCGTATCTGTTCGGCGCCAATGCGCCATTCATCGAAGAGCTCTACGAGAATTACCTCGCCGACCCGGCGGCGGTGCCGGAAGCCTGGCGCGGTTATTTCGATGCCCTGCAGGCGCAGGCCGGTGCCGCGGTGCGGGACGTCGCGCACGGCCCGGTCATCGCCGCATTCACCGAACTCGCCAAGCGCGGCCCGGTGCGCACCGTGACCGCAGGCGGCGACGATCGTCGTCAGGTCAGCACGTTGCAGCTGATCAACGCCTATCGGTTCCTCGGCAACCGCTGGGCGAATCTCGACCCCCTCAAGCGCACCGAGCGGCCGCAACTGGCCGAACTCGAGCCGTCGTTCTACGGCTTTACCGAAGCGGATCTCAACCAGAGCTTCAACGTGGGGTCGTTCCACGGTTTTTCTGCCGATCACGCGACACTGCGCGAAATTCTCGAAGCGCTGCGCCAGACGTATTGCGGCTCGATCGGCTCCGAATACATGCATATCTCGGATACCGGCCAGAAGCGCTGGATCCAGAGCCGTCTCGAGAGTGTCCGCGGCACGCCGCGCTTCTCCGCGGAGATGAAGAAACGCATCCTCGAGCGCACCACCGCCGCCGAGACGCTGGAAAAATTCCTGCACACGAAATACGTCGGCCAGAAGCGCTTCTCGCTCGAAGGCGGGGAGTCGACGATCGTCGCGATGGACGAGATCGTCCGTGTCGGCGGCTCGCTCGGCGCGCAGGAGATCGTCATCGGCATGGCGCACCGCGGGCGCCTGAACGTGCTCGTCAATACGCTCGGCAAGTCGCCGTCGATGCTGTTCGCCGAATTCGAAGGCAAGGCCGCGGCCGATCTCACCGCGGGCGACGTCAAGTATCACCTCGGCTTCTCGTCCGACGTCATGAGCCCGGGCGGCCCGGTGCATCTGACGCTGTCGTTCAACCCGTCGCACCTCGAGATCATCAATCCTGTCGTCGAGGGCTCGGTGTATGCGCGCCAGCTGCGCCGCAAGGACGAGGCCAAGAGCCAGGTGATCGCGGTGCTGATCCACGGTGACGCCGCGGTGGCGGGGCAGGGCGTGAACCAGGAGATGCTGAACTTCTCGCAGACGCGCGGCTATGGCACCGGCGGCACGGTGCATATCGTCGTGAACAACCAGATCGGCTTCACGACATCCGATCCGCGCGACTACCGCTCGTCGCTCTACTGCACCGACATCTTCAAGATGGTCGAAGCGCCGATCTTCCACGTCAATGGCGACGACCCTGAAGCGGTCGCGTTCGCGACCGCGTTGGCTGTCGAGTTCCGCCAGGAGTTCAAGAAGGACGTCGTCGTCGATATCGTCTGCTACCGCAAGCTCGGCCACAACGAGCAGGACGAGCCGATGGTCACGCAGCCGCTGATGTACCGCAAGATCGCCAGCCACCCCGGCACGCGCAAGCTGTATGCCGACCGGCTGGTGACCGAAGGGACATGCGCGCCTGGCGAGCCGGAAAAGATGATCAAGGACTTCCGCGAACACCTGGACAAGGGGCAGTTGCTGTACAACCCGGTGCTGTCCGGCCATAACCGCCAGTACGCCGTCGACTGGACGCCCTACATCGGCCAGTCCTACACCGATGAAGGCGAGACCGCCATCCCGCTGACCGAACTCAAGCGCCTGTCCGAGCGCCTGACGACGCTGCCCGAAGGCTTCAACGTGCACCCGCGGGTCAGGAAGATCCTCGAAGACCGCATCGCGATGGGCCAGGGCGATCTGCCACTCGACTGGGGGATGGGCGAGAACCTCGCCTACGCGAGCCTGCTCGCGCAAGGGTTCGGCGTGCGCATCTCCGGCGAGGACGTCGGCCGCGGCACGTTCTTCCACCGCCACGCAGTGCTGCACGACCAGAAGCGCGAGCGCTGGGACCAGGGCACCTACGTGCCGCTGAAGCATATCCAGGACGGCCAGGCCGCGCTGCAGATCTTCGATTCGGTGCTGTCGGAAGAGGCGGTCCTCGCGTTCGAGTACGGCTACGCGACCGCCGAGCCGAACGAGCTTGTCGTCTGGGAAGCCCAGTTCGGCGACTTCGTCAACGGCGCCCAGGTCGTGCTCGACCAGTTCATCTGCTCCGGCGAAGCGAAGTGGGGCCGCCTGTGCGGGCTGACGCTGATGCTGCCGCACGGCTACGAAGGCCAGGGTCCGGAGCACTCGTCGGCCCGGATCGAGCGCTTCATGAACAACGCCGCCGAGAACAACTGGCAGATCTGCGTGCCAACGACCCCTGCGCAGATCTTCCACCTGCTGCGCCGGCAGATGCTGCGCAAGGTCAGGAAGCCGCTGGTGATCATCACGCCGAAGTCGCTGCTGCGCCACAAGGAAGCCACTTCGACGCTGGCCGAACTGGAAGACGGGAAATTCCGCACCGTCATCGGCGAAACGGAGGCGCTCGACCCGAAGAAGGTCAAGCGGGTGGTGCTGTGCCAGGGCAAGCTCTACTACGAGCTGCTCGCCTATCGACGCGAGAACAACATCAAGGACACCGCGCTGGTGCGGATCGAGCAGCTCTATCCGTTCCCGGCCGCTGCCTTCGGCGCCGCCGTCGATCAGTTCCCGAATGCCCGGGAAGTCGTGTGGGCACAGGAGGAGCCGCGCAACCAGGGCGCCTGGTACTGGCTCGCATCGCGCCAGCACCTCGTGAATGTGCTCGGATCGAAGCGCAAGCTTCTGCTGGTGTCGCGTCCGGCAGCCGCATCGCCTGCGGTCGGCTACTACGCGAAGCACAACGCGCAGCAAAAAGCGGTCATCGAGAACGCCTTCGGCCCGCTTCAGGACTGATTCAACTCATAACGCCGAACAATACCGGACAACACGGGGAGAGAAATTCATGCTGATTGAAGTGAAAGTGCCGCAACTGTCGGAATCCGTATCCGAAGCCACGCTGGTATCGTGGCACAAGAAGGAAGGCGACGCGGTGTCGCGCGACGAGAACCTCATCGATATCGAAACCGACAAGGTCGTGCTGGAAACCCCGGCACCGGCCGATGGCGTGCTGGTGAAGATCGTCAAGGCCGACGGCGAGAACGTGACCAGCGGCGACCTGATCGCCCAGATCGACACCGAAGCGAAAGCGCCGGCCGGGGCCAAGCCCGCCGAGGCGGTCCAGGCCGTGGCCGCGCCGGCCCCGGCAGTGGCGGCGGCGACAACCGGCGGAGCGCCGAGCCCCGCTGCACGCAAGATCCTCGAGGAGAAGGGCGTCGCTGCCGGCGACGTTTCCGGCACCGGCCGCGGCGGTCGCGTCACGAAGGAAGACGCGGTTGCCGCCCAGCCGCGCGCTGCTGCGCCGGTCGCGGCGGCAGTTCGAGGTGGCGATCGGGCCGAAGAGCGCGTACCGATGACGCGCCTGCGCGCGCGCATCGCCGAGCGCCTGATCCAGTCGAAGAACGAAAACGCGATCCTGACGACGTTCAACGAAGTCAACATGGCGCCGGTGATGGCGCTGCGCAAGCAGTACGGCGAGAAGTTCGAGAAGGCGCACGGCGTGCGCCTGGGCTTCATGGGTTTCTTCGTCAAGGCCGCGGTCGCCGCGCTGAAGAAATATCCGATCATCAACGCGTCGGTCGATGGCAACGACATCGTCTATCACGGCTACATCGACATCGGCATCGCCGTCGGCAGCCCCCGCGGTCTCGTCGTGCCGATCATTCGTGACGCCGACCAGATGTCGATCGCCGACATCGAGAAGAAGATCGCCGAGTACGGCCAGAAGGCGAAGGACGGCAAGCTGTCGCTCGAAGAGCTCACCGGCGGCACGTTCTCGATCTCGAACGGCGGGGTGTTCGGCTCGATGCTGTCGACGCCGATCATCAACCCGCCGCAGTCCGCGATCCTCGGCATCCACGCCACCAAGGACCGTCCGGTCGTCGAGAACGGCCAGATCGTCATCCGCCCGATCAACTACCTGGCGCTGTCCTACGACCACCGCATCATCGACGGCCGCGAAGCGGTGCTCGGCCTGGTGGCGATGAAGGAAGCGCTGGAAGATCCGGCGCGCCTGATCCTCGACGTCTGATCGACCGGCTGTGTGGCGCACCGGCACGGCAGCTTCATCGTGCCGGCGGGCCACGCTGTTCCCTTTTTCCGGAGTGAATAATGGCTGACAAGCAATTCGACGTCCTCGTCATCGGTGGCGGACCGGGCGGATACGTCGCAGCGATCCGCGCTGCACAACTGGGCTTCAAGACCGCGTGCGCGGAGTCCAACCCTTATGCCGATCCGAAAGGCGAGCCGCGCCTCGGCGGCACCTGCCTGAACGTCGGCTGCATCCCGTCGAAAGCGCTGCTGCACACCTCGCACCTGTTCGAGGAAGCCGAGCATGCGTTTCCGACCCAGGGCATCAGGCTCGAGGGCAAGGTGAGCATCGACGTGCCGGTGATGATCGGCCGCAAGAACAAGGTCGTCGACCAGCTCACCAGCGGCATCAAAGGCCTGTTCAAGAAGAACAAGGTCACTTTCCTCGCCGGGCACGGCAGCTTCGAAGGCAACGGGCCGGCAGGATATGTCGTCAGGGTCGGCGCAGAAACCGTTGAAGCCAGGCACGTCATCATCGCGACCGGCTCGAAGCCCCGTCACTTGCCGGGCATCCCGGTCGACAACAGGATCGTCTGCGACAACGTCGGCGCGCTCGATTTCGATTCGGTGCCGAAGAAGCTCGGTGTGATCGGCGCAGGTGTCATCGGCCTCGAGATGGGCTCGGTGTGGCGCCGCCTCGGCGCGGAAGTGACGGTCCTCGAAGCGCTGCCGGACTTCATGCCTTTCGCCGATATGGACGTCGCGAAGGAAGCGCTGAAAGTCTTCACCAAGCAGGGGCTGGATATCCGGACTGGCGTGACGATCGGCGAGACCAAGGTCGGCGCGGACGGCGTGTCGCTCGCCTACACCGGCAAGGACGGCAAGGAAGCGAGGCTCGAATGCGAGCGGCTGATCGTCTCGGTCGGCCGCGTTCCGAACACCGAGGGCCTGAACGCGAGCACGGTCGGGCTGGACGTCAGCGATCGGGGCCAGATCGTCGTCGACGGGCACTGCCGCACGAACCTGCCGAACGTCTACGCTGTCGGCGACGTCGTGCGCGGCCCGATGCTCGCCCACAAGGCGATGGAAGAGGCGGTCATGGTCGCCGAGATCATCGCGGGCCAAGCCGGCCACGCGAATCTGGACACCGTCCCCGGCGTCATCTACACGTCGCCCGAGATCGCCTGGGTCGGCAAGAGCGAGCAGCAGCTCAAAGCCGAAGGCGTTGCCTACCGTGCCGGCAAGATTCCGTTCATGGCGAACGGGCGCGCGCTGGGTTCCGGCGATCCGACCGGCTTCGTCAAGATGCTCGCCGACGCCGACACCGATCGCATCCTCGGCGTGCATATCATCGGTGCCAATGCGTCGGAGCTGATCTCCGAGGCCGTCGTCGCGATGGAGTTCGGCGGCGCCGCGGAAGACCTGGCGCGCATCTGCCACGCTCACCCGACGCTGTCGGAAGTCGTGCATGAAGCGGCGCTGGCGGTGGACAAGCGGCCGTTGCACTTCTGATCGTCGGCCTGCCGCAGGACAGGGGTGGCGCGGGATATCCTGGCCACCCCTGATTTCGTTTCCGAACATCGCTTTTTTCAGTGCCACCATGCCCCATCGTGTTCTCAAAGTCGCCCAGCACGGAATGCTCGATGCCTACGAGGCGCAGCTCAAGGTCCGCGGCTACAAGTCCGACCCCGAGCAGCGCGCCGCCGTGCAGCGCCTGCAGCAGCTCTATACCGACCTGATCGGATTCAAGGCCGCGCGCCGCGGAACGCTGCGCAAGCTCCTCGTCCGGCCGCGGTTACCGCGCAACGTCTATTTCTGGGGCGGTGTCGGACGCGGCAAGAGCTTCCTGATGGACTGCTTTTTCGACGCAGTGCCGTACCGGCGCAAGCGCCGCGTGCATTTCCACGCGTTCATGCAGGAAGTGCAGAACGACCTGAAGAATTTCAACGACGCGCCCGATCCGCTGCAGCGCGTCGCCGATCGCATCGCCCGCCAGACGCGCCTGCTGTGTTTCGACGAGTTCCACGTCTCCGACATCGCCGACGCGATGATCCTCGGACGCCTCCTCGACGCGCTGTTCGCGCGCGGCGTGATCTTCGTCATGACCTCGAACTATCCGCCCGAAGGCCTCTACCCGAACGGGCTGCAGCGCATCAATTTCCTGCCGGCGATCGAGATGATCAAGCGCCGCTTCGACGTCATCGAGGTCGACCACGGCACCGACTACCGCTTGCGTACGCTGGAGAAGATCGAGATCTACCTCGTTCCCGACGACGACGCGGCCGAGCACAAGATGCGCAAGGATTTCCGCCGCCTGGCTGCGAGCGACGGCGAAACCGGCCCGATCGACCTGCTCGGCCGCCAGCTGCCGGTGGTGCGCCACGCCCCCGGCGTCATCTGGTTCGACTTCACGACGCTGTGCGGGGGACCGCGGTCGCAGAACGACTATCTCGAGATCGCGCGCGAGCACCACACGCTGCTGCTCTCCGGCGTGCCGCGCATGAGCGCCGGAAATGCGTCCGAAGCACGGCGTTTCACGTGGCTCGTCGACGTTCTCTACGATCATCGCGTCAAGCTCGTGATGAGCGCCGAAGTCGAGGCGCCCGAGCTGTACACGACCGGCCACAACGCGCACGAATTCGTCCGCACCGTCAGCCGGCTGATGGAAATGCGCAGCCGCGACTACCTTGCCGAGGCCCACCGCACGGAGTGACGGGGCATCAGGCGCCTGCCGCGCACCCGCCTCGCGCCAGTTTCGAGCGCGCATAATCCCCGGGCGGCTGCTAACATGAGCTGATCATCCGACCCGTTGCGAGTGACATGGACCAGCAAGCCATTACTGCCGCCTACCGTCGCTATGCTCCGGTCTATGACATCCTGTTCGGTCCGGTTTTCGAGCCCGGGCGACGGCGGCTGGTGCAGGCGCTGAACTGCCGGCCGGGCGAGGAGGTCCTCGAAGTCGGCGTCGGCACCGGCCTGTCGTTGCGGCATTACCCCCGCTACGCCCGGGTCACGGGCATCGACCTTTCCCCCCACATGCTTGCGCGTGCGAGCCTGCAGGTACAGCGCCATGATCTGCGCAATGTCGCGCTGATGGCGATGGATGTCCAGCGGCTGTCGTTTCCGGATGCGAGCTTCGACAAGGTGAGCGCACTGTACGTCGCCTCGGTGGTCCCCGATCCGGCAGTCATGATGCAGGAGCTCGAGCGGGTCTGTCGGCCCGGTGGCGAAGTTGTCGTCGTCAATCATTTCACCCGCAGCAATGGTTTTGCGTCGCACATCGAGCGCAGCCTCGCACCGCTCGCACGTTCACTCGGGTTCCGGCCGCTGTTTCCGCTCGATGCGTTCATCGGCCTGACGCATCTCGAGCTGACCGAGACCACGCCGGTGAACGCCTTCGGATATTGGACGCTGCTGCGCTTTCGTAGCCGCGCCTGAGCCGGGGGCGGCAGGCGATCGTCAACGACGGTTGACAGCGTTCGTACGCCGCTGGCGTAATGTCAATCGTCCGTCATCAAGCGGTCGGCCGCCGGCTGCTGCGCGCGCGGTGAAGCGGCCGGCAGCGAAAGCCGTCGTGCGCCTCCACAGGTGATAGCATTACCGACTGCTCCTGTTTTGCGCCATGCCAGATCTCGATTCCGCCTTTTCTCCCGATGGACTGCTTGCCACGGCAGTGCCGTCGTTCCGGCCGCGCCCGCAACAGCTCGAGATGGCACGGCACATCGCCGAAGCTCTGACGGAAAACCGCGTCCTCGTCGCCGAAGCCGGCACCGGCACCGGCAAGACGTTCGCGTACCTGGTGCCGGCACTCCTGTCCGGGGGCAAGGTGATCCTGTCGACCGGGACCAAGACGCTGCAGGACCAGCTTTTCAATCGCGACCTGCCGACGGTGCGGGCCGCGCTGAAAGTGCCGGTCACCGTGGCGCTGCTGAAAGGCCGCGCGAATTATGTCTGCCCGTACCACCTCGAACGCAATTCGCATGATGGCCGCTTCCTCACTGCTCAGGATGCGGCCGATCTGCGCGCGATCGCGCGCTTCGCCAAAACGGCGCAGAGTGGTGACAAGGCCGAATGCACGGAAGTGGGCGAAGACTCTGCCGCGTGGCTGGCAGCCACTTCGACGCGCGACAACTGTCTCGGCCAGGAATGCCCGAACGTCAAGGAATGCTTCGTGCTCTCGGCACGGCGTGCAGCGATGGACGCCGATGTCGTCGTCGTCAATCACCACCTGTTCTTCGCCGACGTGATGTTGCGCGACGAAGGTATGGGCGAGCTGCTGCCGGCGTGCAATGCGGTGATTTTCGACGAAGCGCACCAGCTCCCGGAAACCGCGAGCCTGTTCTTCGGCGAGAACGTGTCCACGGCACAGCTCCTCGAACTCGCGCGCGACACGCGCTCCGAAACCCTCGCCGGGGCGCGTGACTGCCGCGAACTGATCGACGCGAGCCGGGCGCTGGAGAAGGCGGCGCGCGACCTGCGACTCGCGTTCGGTCCCGAGCCTGCCCGACTCTCGGCCGCGCAGGCCGCCGCGCTGCCGCAATTCGACGATGCACTGAAGGCGCTCGACGACGAACTGGGCCGCTTCGCCGCGATCCTCGGCACCCAGGCCGAGCGCTCGGAAGGGCTCGCGAACTGCCTGCGCCGCGGCGACGAAATCCGGCAACGCCTCGGGCGCTGGCGTACGCCGGATTCGGCCGAACTGATCCGCTGGGTCGAAGTGTTCCCCCAGTCGGCCGCGCTGAACGCGACGCCGCTGCACGTGTCGCAGGTGTTCCGCCGCCAGCTCGAGAGTCATCCGCGGGCGTGGATCTTCACTTCGGCGACACTCGCCGTCGGCAGCGATTTAGGCCACTACTGTGACGAATTGGGGCTGTCGCAGCTCGAGCCGCCGCCGCTGACCGAAGTGTGGGGCAGCCCGTTCGATTATGCCGAGCAGGCCTTGCTGTATGCGCCGGCCGGCCTGCCCGATCCGAATCATCCGGACTATGTCGAAGCCGTCGCGAGGACTGCGCTGCCGCTGATACGCGCGGCGCACGGACGGACGTTCGTGCTATGCACTTCGCTGCGCGCGATGCGGCGCATCCACGGCCTGCTCGCCGAGGGTCTCGAGCGCGCCGGCGACAGGTTGCCGATGCTGCTGCAGGGTGAAGGCTCGCGCACGGAACTGCTTGAACGTTTCCGTCGTCTCGGCAATGCGGTGCTGGTCGCGAGCCAGAGCTTCTGGGAAGGGGTCGACGTGCCGGGCGATGCGCTGTCGCTGGTCGTCATCGACAAGCTGCCGTTCGCGCCGCCGGACGATCCGGTACTCGCGGCACGCGTCGAGCACCTGCAGAAGAGCGGGCGCAACCCGTTCATGCATTACCAGTTGCCGCGCGCGGTGATCAACATGAAGCAGGGCGCCGGCCGCCTGATCCGCAGCGAACGGGACCGCGGCGTGCTGTGCATCTGCGACCCGCGGATGATCGACAAGCCCTATGGCAGAGTCATCTGGCGCAGCCTGCCACCGATGCGACGCACCCGTCTCGAGGCCGAGGTGGTCGCGTTTCTCGAACAACTGCCGCCACCCCCCGGCACGTGAGTCGCAGGGTGGGGAATACGATGGAGATGCCGATGAGTACAGCTGTCGACGCCGGGCTCGATCCGTTGCTGCGCGCGTTGTCCGACGGCGACGGCCTGGACGTCGCCGAACGCCTCAATCGCGGCTGCCAGTGCGTCTCGCTCGATCACGAGCGCCTGCGCAGCGAACTCGAACGGGATGCGCGTGACGGCGCGCTCCTGTCGATGATCGTCTCGACCCGCCCGCACTTGTTTGCCGATTCGGTCGCCTTCGTCGCTGCGCATCATCAGGTGCGCATGGCCCGGATCATTGCCGCGGTCGAGCGCGTGGTCGCGCTGCCGGGCTGGGAGGCGCTCGCATTCGAGCACGCGCCGGCGGCCGCGAAGGTGCCGACCGCCGCGGCGGGAGTGTTTCTCGGCTACGACTTTCACCTCGGCCCCGATGGGCCGCAGCTCATCGAAATCAACACCAACGCAGGCGGTGCGCTGCTCAATGTTGCGTTGGCCCGCGCCCAGCGTGCGTGCTGTGCCGAGGTCGCGCCGCTCGAGGCAGCCATCGCCGCAGGCGGGCCGAACGATCCGGAAGCCGCATTCATCGACATGTTCCGCAGTGAATGGCACGCGATGCGCGGCGAGCAGGTGTTGCGCACTGTCGTGATCGTCGACCGCGAACCGCAGTCCCAGTATCTGCTGCCCGAATTCGTGCTGTTCCAGCGCCTGTTCGAACGCCACGGGCTCGCTGCGTTCATCTGCGATCCGGCCGAGCTCGAATTCGCCGACGGGCGGCTGTGGCTCGGCGAAACCGTCGTCGATCTCGTCTATAACCGACTCACCGACTTTGCGTTGAGCGAGCCGGAAAGCGCGGCGCTCGCCGACGCGTGGGGCGCCCGGGCAGCGGTGATCACTCCGCACCCGCGCGCCCATGCGCTGTATGCCGACAAGCGCAATCTGGCGCTGCTCGCCGACGACGCGGTGCTGCGGGGGATCGGCGTCGACGCCGACACGCGGGCCGTGCTCGCCGCTGGCATCCCGGCCACGCGCCAGGTCCGCCCGGAGGACGCCGAAGCGTTGTGGCGCGACCGCAGAGACCTGTTCTTCAAGCCCGCTTCGGGGTTCGGCAGCCGCGCGACGTATCGCGGCGGCAAGCTGACGCGCAGGGTGTTCGACGAAATCCTCGCCGGCGACTACATCGCACAGCGACTCGTCCCGCCCAGCGCGCGGCGCCTGTCGGTCGGGGGTACGGCGACCGACTTGAAGATGGACCTGCGAAATTACGTGTACCGCGGCCGCGTGCAACTCCTCGTGGCGCGGCTGTATCGCGGCCAGACGACGAATTTCCGCACTCCCGGCGGCGGTTTCGCCGCGGTGGTGGCGCTTCCCTGCGCACAATCCTGAGCATGTTGTATTCTCCTCAACATTTGAATCGAGCGAACCACTGATGATCGTATTCGGCATCGCAGGCTGGTCCGGTTGTGGCAAGACCACCCTGATCGAAAAGCTCATTCCCGAGTTCACCGCACGCGGGATCTCGGTGTCCGTCATCAAGCACGCCCACCACGGTTTCGACCTCGACCGCCCCGGCAAGGACTCGTTTCGCCACCGCGAGGCGGGAGCCAGCCAGGTGCTGATGTTGTCGAACGATCGCTGGGTGCTGATGCACGAGCTTCGGGGCGCGCCCGAACCGACGCTCGAAGAGCAGCTGCGCCTGTTGTCGCCGTGCGACGTCGTGCTGATCGAGGGCTACAAGGCCGCCGCCGTGCCGAAGATCGAAGTGCATCGTCCGGCGCACGGCAAGCCGCCGCTGTGGACCGACAATCCCCACGTCGTCGCGGTCGCGACGAACGCCGGGATCGATTGCCCGCTGCCGACGCTCGCGCTCGACGATGCCGACGCGATTGCCGAATTCATTCTCGCCCACTCACATTTACGCCCGTAAATCATGAACGCCAACATGCTCTCCTTCGACGAAGCGCTCGCGACGCTGATCCGCAAGGCCCAGCCGATCCGCGAAATCGACATGGCCGACACCTTCGTCGCGCAGGGCAGGGTTCTCGCCGCCGATCTGCATTCGCCAGTCTCGGTGCCTGCGCTCGACACCTCGACGATGGACGGCTACGCGCTGCGCGCCGCCGACGTCACGGCCCCGGGAGTGTCCCTCCCGGTGTCGCAGCGGATTCCTGCGGGCAGTGTCGGCCATCCGCTTCAACCGGGCACCGCCGCGCGCATCTTCACTGGAGCGCCGCTGCCTGCCGGCGCTGATGTCGTCGTGATGCAGGAGATGTGCGAGCACCAGGGCGAGGCGGTGGTGATCAACCATCAACCTCGCGCCGGCGAGGCGGTAAGGCTGGCGGGCAGCGAGATCGCCCGGGGTGATACGGTGCTGGCGGCAGGCACGCGGCTGCGCCCGCAGGAACTCGGACTCGCCGCCTCGGTCGGCATTGCGCAACTGCCGGTCGTGCGACGCATGCGCGTCGCGCTGTTTTCCACTGGCGACGAACTGGTCATGCCGGGCGAAACGCTGCCACCGGGCGGCGTATATAACTCCAACCGCTTCCAGCTGCGTGCGCTGCTGCTGCAGCTCGGTTGCGAAGTCACCGATTTCGGTATCGTGCCCGACCGTCTCGAGGCCACGCGCGCAGTGCTGCGCGACGCGGCGCAGGGACACGAGCTGATCCTCACGAGCGGTGGCGTCTCGGTCGGCGAAGAAGATCACGTGAAGCCCGCGGTCGAGGCCGAAGGCTCGCTCGATCTGTGGAAGATCGCGATGAAACCGGGCAAGCCGCTCGCGTACGGGCGCGTCGGAGCAGCCGCGTTCATCGGCCTGCCGGGCAACCCCGTGTCGAGCTTCGTGACCTTTCTGATGATGGTGCGGCCTTTCATCCTCGCGACCCAAGGGGCGAGCGCGCTGAAACCCCGAGCCGTCGCGTTGCGGGCGGATTTCGACTGGCCGCGGCCGGATCGCCGGCGCGAGTTCCTGCGCGCGCGCTTCAACGACACGGGAGGCGTCGAACTTTATACTCACCAGGGTGCTGCAGCGCTGTCGTCGATCGTGTGGGCCGACGGGCTCGTCGATGTGCCGGCCGACACGCCGATCGCGCGCGGCGAGACGGTCCGCTTTCTGCCTTACGGCGAGTTGTTATACTGAAATCATGAACATCAAAATCCTTTATTTCGCGGCGCTCAGGGACGCCGTCGGGCGTGCCGAAGAATCGTTCGTGCTGCCCTCCGGGGTCGCCACGGTCGGCGATCTGCGCGCTTTCCTTGCCGACCGGGGCGACAAGTGGGACGCGCTCGCAGAGGGGCGCAACGTGCGTGCGGCCCGCAATCAGCGCATGGCGGGCCCGACTGATCCGGTCGGGCCCGGCGACGAGATCGCATTCTTTCCGCCGGTCACCGGAGGCTGAAACATGTCGGTAAGCGTCCAGCAAGCAGATTTCGATGTCGGCGCCGAGATTGCCGCGCTGTCGCAGGGGCGCCACGAGGTCGGGGCCGTGGCGAGCTTTGTCGGGCTGGTGCGGGATGTCAGCGGCGGTGCCGAAGTCGCGGCGATGACCCTCGAGCACTATCCGGGAATGACCGAGCGCTCGCTCGAAGACATCGTCGGTGAAGCCCGGCGGCGCTGGCAACTCGATGGCGTGCGCGTGATCCACCGCTACGGCAGGCTCGAGCCGGGAGACCGCATCGTCTTCGTCGGCGTCGCCGGGGCTCACCGCGGCGAGGCGTTCGCCGCATGCGAATTTGTCATGGACTATCTGAAGACCCGCGCGCCATTCTGGAAGCTCGAAGAAACACCGGACGGTGCGCACTGGGTCGATGCGCGGGACAGCGACGACAGCGCAGCGGCGCGCTGGGATACGGAGTCGGTGGAGTCGGAGTCGTCACCGGAGCGCTGACCCGCCTGCAAAGTTGCGGCACGAGCGGACGCCACCGTTGAATCTGCAAGCGCCGGGAAAATCCGGAAACGCCGGGAAAGCGTCGGAAAAACGGTGCGACAGAGAAACGGCGCCAAGGGCGCCGTTGTCGCAAGACCGGACCAGCCTTACTTCTTGGTCTTGGTGCCGCCCGGTTGTGTGAACATCTGGAACGCTTCGGACGAAGCCCGCGTCATCTGCTCGAAAGCCGAGCGCGTCGTGTCCATTGCGGTCTGGAGCGCGGTCATCGCATTCTGGTCGGTGATCGGCATGCCGGTGAACATCTTCTGCATCGCCTCGAACATGTCCTTGCCGCCGGTGGACAGTTGTTCGCCGACGAGCTTTCCGACTTCGGCCTGGGTGCGGTTCGTCAGCTCCGCCATTTCACGTGCGCACGACAGCATCTTTTCCGTCGTGCTCTGGGCGTACTGGGTGCGCAGTTCGATCGCCTGTTTCGGATCCTTGACGCTGGACAGCGCCTTGGCGTTCTCCACCCCCTCTTCGAACAGACTCTTCGCCACCGCAACCTGCAGTTCCATGATGCGCTGCGAGTTTTCGATCGACATCTGCGCCAGACGCACTGCCGCTTCGAGATTTTTCTTCTGAAGCTCGTTGATCTGGTCCTGTTTCGTTGCCATATTTCTTCTCCACGCGCAAAGTTTGAATACTGGAACTACCAAGCGCTGCGGGCGGCGTACGTGCGCCGCGGTTCCCTCGCCCCGGTATCCGGATATATTACAGGAGGATGGAATCGGCGTAATACCGCAGTGCCTGTACCCGTTGCACTGTAGCAACATTTGCTCGCATGCTTCCCGCTGGCATTGGCTGGACGTGGTTACCGGTTTCGGCAAACCGTTGACTTTGTTGTCCGTGCCCCCATCTTCGATGGCAATCCACTCAGAACAGGAACGCCCACCATGCGCTTCGACAAGCTCACGACGAAGTTCCAGCAGGCTCTCTCCGATGCCCAGAGCATCGCAGTCGGCAACGACCAGCAGTTCATCGAACCCCAGCACCTGCTGCTGGCGATGCTCGGCCAGGAGGATGCCGGCATCGTCTCGCTGCTGCAGCGTGCCGGCGTCAACGTGCCGCCGCTCAAGGCTGCGCTCGACAAGGCGCTGACGCGGCTGCCGAAGGTCGAAGGGCACGGCGGCGAGGTGCAGATCGGGCGCGACCTTTCGAATCTCCTGAATATCGCCGATCGCGAAGCGCAGAAGCGCGGCGACCAGTTTATCGCCAGCGAGATGTTCTTGCTCGCGCTCGCTGAGGACAAGGGCGAGACCGGGCGCCTGCTGAAGGAGCACGGCCTGTCGCGCAAGCCGCTTGAAGCGGCGATCACCGCGGTGCGAGGCGGCTCCGGCGTCGGCAGCCAGGATGCCGAAGGACAGCGCGAAGCGCTCAACAAGTACTGTCTCGATCTCACCGATCGCGCGCGAGCGGGCAAGCTCGATCCGGTGATCGGGCGCGACGACGAGATCCGCCGCGCGATCCAGATCCTGCAGCGCCGCACGAAGAACAATCCGGTGCTGATCGGCGAGCCGGGGGTAGGCAAGACCGCGATCGTCGAAGGCCTCGCGCAGCGTATCGTCAATGACGAGGTTCCCGAGACGCTCAAGGGCAAGCGCGTGCTGTCGCTCGACATGGCGGCGCTGCTCGCGGGGGCGAAATACCGCGGCGAATTCGAGGAACGGCTCAAGGCCGTGCTGAAGGAGATCGCGCAGGAAGAAGGGCGGATCATCGTCTTCATCGACGAGCTGCACACGATGGTCGGCGCCGGCAAGGCCGAAGGCGCGATCGACGCCGGCAACATGCTGAAGCCGGCGCTTGCGCGCGGCGAGCTGCACTGCATCGGCGCGACGACGCTCGACGAATATCGCAAGTACATCGAAAAGGATGCCGCGCTCGAACGGCGCTTCCAGAAAGTGCTGGTGGACGAGCCGAGCGTGGAGTCGACGATCGCGATCCTGCGCGGCCTGCAGGAAAAATACGAACTGCACCACGGCGTCGACATCACCGACCCGGCGATCGTCGCCGCAGCGGAGCTGTCGCATCGCTACATCACCGACCGGTTCCTGCCCGACAAGGCGATCGACCTGATCGACGAGGCCGCGGCGCGAATCAAGATGGAGATCGACTCAAAGCCGGAAGTCATGGACAAGCTCGAGCGTCGCCTGATCCAGCTCAAGATCGAGCAGGAAGCGGTGAAGCGGGAAACCGACGAGGCGTCGCAGAAGCGTCTCGTGCTGATCCGCGACGAGATCGACAAGCTCGAGCGCGAATACGCGAACCTCGACGAAATCTGGCGCTCGGAGAAGGCGAGCGTGCAGGGCAGCCAGCACATCAAGGAAGAGATCGAGGCGCTGCGCACGCAGATGGCCGAGATGCAGCGGAAGGGCCAGTACGACAAGCTCGCCGAGCTGCAGTACGGCAAGCTCCCGCAGCTCGAGGCGCAGCTGAAGGCGGCCGAATCGGCCGGCAGCGGCGAGCGCAAGTTCAAGCTGTTGCGCACCGAGGTCGGCACCGAGGAGATCGCCGAAGTCGTGTCGCGCGCGACGGGCATTCCGGTCAGCAAGATGATGCAGGGCGAGCGCGAGAAGCTGCTGAAGATGGAAGAGCGGCTGCACCAGCGCGTCGTCGGCCAGGACGAGGCGGTGCGGCTCGTCGCGGATGCGATCCGCCGCTCGCGCGCCGGCCTTTCGGACGAGAACCGCCCGTACGGCTCGTTCCTGTTCCTGGGCCCGACCGGCGTCGGCAAGACCGAGCTCTGCAAGACGCTCGCCGAGTTCCTGTTCGATTCGGAAGAGCACCTGATCCGCATCGACATGAGCGAATTCATGGAAAAGCACTCGGTTGCCCGCCTCATCGGCGCCCCGCCGGGCTATGTGGGCTATGAGGAAGGTGGCTACCTGACGGAGCAGGTGCGCCGCAAGCCCTACAGCGTGATCCTCTTCGACGAGGTGGAGAAGGCGCACCCGGACGTGTTCAACGTGCTGCTGCAGGTGCTCGACGACGGCCGCATGACAGACGGGCAGGGACGCACCGTCGACTTCAAGAACACCGTCATCGTCATGACATCGAACCTCGGCAGCCAGATGATCCAGCAAATGGCAGGCGATGATCATCAAGTCATCAAGCTTGCCGTGATGGCCGAAGTCAAGACCTACTTCCGTCCGGAGTTCGTCAACCGCATCGACGAGGTCGTCGTGTTCCACGCGCTCGACGAGAAGCACATCGCGAGCATCGCGCGCATCCAGCTCCAGTACCTCGACAAGCGGCTGGCGCGGCTGGACATGTCGATGGAGGTATCGGACGCGGCGCTTGCGGAGCTTGCGTCGGCCGGTTTCGATCCGGTGTTCGGCGCGCGCCCGCTCAAGCGCGCGATCCAGGAGCGCATCGAAAATCCGCTCGCGAAGGCGATCCTGGAAGGGCAGTTCGGCGCAAAGGACAAGGTGCTCGTCGATGTCGAAGGCGGGCGGATAGTCTTTGCGAAGGGCGACTGACAAAACGCGGTGCTTTCTATCGGCGGGCGGCGGGGTTTTCTCGTCGCCCGCCGGCGCCATTCCGGGAAGGACAGATTTCCGGCATTCATCACCGGTGGCCGCGACGCCGGCCGCCGCGGTGGCCTGCTGCCCGCGGCGATGCGATAATGCCGCCTTTGCGTTTTCGGCGCAGGCCGAACGCCCTTCCCCTGGTTTCCACGGAAAAACACGATGTTTGATGCCGTCCGCAACAACAAGCGCATCGCCCAGATCATCCTGGCGCTGCTGATCGTCCCGTTCGCTTTTTTCGGGCTCGATTCATACTTCACCAGTGGGCCCGGCGGGAACGAGATCGCGACAGTGGGCGGGTCGAAAATATCGATGAATGAATTCGACCAGGCGCTGCGTGATCAGCAGGACCGGCTGCGTCAGTCGATGGGCGGCCAGGTCGATAGGGCGATGCTCGAATCGGAAGCAATGCGCCGCTCGGTGGTGGAGAACCTCGTCAACCAGCGCCTGCTGGCAATGCACGCCGCGGACAGCGGCCTCGTCGTGACGCAGCAGCAGCTGCAGCAGGTCATCGCGACGGTGCCGGCGTTCCAGGAGGACGGACGTTTTTCGCTCGAGCGTTACGAGGCCGCGGTGCGGGCGCAGGGGATGACGCCGGCGATGTTCGAGGCGCGCCTCGGGCAGGACCTGCGCGTCCAGCAGGTCGCCTTGGCGGTCGGTCAATCCGCTTTCACGGCGCAGGCGTCCGTGCAGCGCTTCCTCGAGGCACAGCTCGAAGAACGCAAAGTCAGCGAACTGAAGTTCTCACCCGACGCGTTCCTTGCCCAGGTCGAGCTCCCGGACGATGCAGCGAAGAAATATTACGATGCCAACCCGGAGCGTTTCGAGCGCCCGGCGCGGTTGCGCGCCGAGTATCTCGTGTTCGACGAAAACGCGCTGCTGAAGCAGGTTTCGGTGTCCGACGATGAAATCCGCAAGTTCTACGAGGCGAATACTGCACGCTTCGGCCAGCCGGAAGAGCGCAACGCACGCCATATCCTGATCGAGGCGGCAGCCGATGCGCCGGCCGAAGAGGTTGCGAAGGCAAGTGAAAAGGCGGCGGCGCTGCTCGCGCAGGTGCGTGCGAACCCGGAGCGCTTCGCAGAACTGGCGAAGGCCGAGTCGCAGGATCCCGGGTCGGCCGCACGTGGGGGCGAACTGGGTTTCTTCGGCCGCGGGGCGATGGTCAAGTCGTTCGAGGACGCGGTGTTCAGCCTCGAAAAAGGCCAGATCAGCGACGTTGTCCGCTCGGATTTCGGTTTTCACATCATCCAGGTCGTCGACATCAAGCCCGCGAAAGCCCGTCCGTTCGAAGAGGTCCGCGACGAGATCGCCGAGGAGCTGAAGCGACAGGCGGCAAGCCGCCGCTTGGCCGAGCAGGCCGAGCACTTCGCAAACCTCGTCTACGAGCAGGCCGACAGCCTCCAGCCGGCCGCGCAGGAGCTGGGCCTCGAGATTCGCCAGACGGACTGGATCTCCCGCGAGGAAGGATCGATCGGCGGCTTCAAGAACGAAAAGCTCCTCAACGGACTGTTTTCGGACGAAGCGGTGAAGAACGGCCGCAACGTCGAGGCGGTGGAGGTGTCGCGCGGCACGCTCGTATCGGCGCGGGTGCGCGATTTCGAAGCGGCGCAGCGACTGCCGTTCGAAGAGGTCAAGGCTTCGATCGAGAAGCAGCTGCGTGCCGAGGAGGCGAGCAAACTTGCCGTCGCTCGCGGTGAAGCTGCGCTGGCGGCGCTCGCGAAAGGTGAGCAGGCGAGCGGGGCGTGGAGCGAGGCGCGCGTCGTGCGCCGGGGAAGTCCGGAACTCGCTCCGGCGGCAATCGATGCGGTGTTCGGTGCCGCGGAGAGCAAGCTGCCGGCGTACGCAGGAGTGGCGATGCCGGAAGGCGGGTATTCGGTGTTCCGCATCGAGAGTGTGACGCGGCCGGAACTCGCAAAGGACGATCCCCGTCTGCAGGCGGTGTCGCAGCAGTACCAGCGGCTGATCGCGGAGCGCGATTTCAACGCTTTCCTCGCGTCGTTGCGGGAGCGGTACGAGGTCGAAATCAACGAAGCGGTGCTGCGGGTGGCGCAGCAGCCGTAACGGCAGGAGAGTCCCTTCGGGGGCGAAAAAAACCCGGCGCGATCTGGCCGGGTTTTTTTGCTGCCCGAACCCGGGATCAGTTTTGTTCGGAATTGCCCAGCGCGGTCGTGTTGAAGCCGCCGTCCACGTACATGATCTCGCCGGTCATGCCGCTGGCGAGGTCCGAGCACAGGAACGCGGCCGCGTTGCCGACTTCCTCGATCGTCACGTTGCGGCGCAGCGGGGCGTTGTGCTCGTTGAACGACAGCAGCTTGCTGAAGTTGCCGATGCCCGACGCGGCGAGCGTCTTGATCGGGCCTGCGGAGATCGCGTTGACCCGTGTCCCCTCCGGGCCGAGGCAGACCGCGAGGTAGCGCACCGCGGCTTCGAGACTCGCTTTTGCCAGGCCCATGATGTTGTAGTTGGGCATCGTGCGCACCGCGCCGAGATAGGACATCGTCAGCAGCGCGCCCTTGCGGCCCTTCATCATCGGGCGAGCCCCTTTCGCGAGCAGCGGGAAGCTGCCTGCGCTGACTTCCTGCGAAATGCGGAAGGCCTCACGCGAGAACCCGTCGAGGAAATCGCCTTCGAGCGCGTCGCTCGGCGCGAACGCGATCGAATGCACGAGGCCGTCCAGGCCATCCCATTTCTGCCCGAGCTGTTCGAACAGGCCTGCGATTTCGGCATCGTTCTGCACATCGCATGAAAAAATCAGGTCGGAACCGAATTCGGCGGCCATTTTCGCCACACGTTCCTGAAAGCGCTCGTTCTGGTACGTGAAAGCGAGCTCGGCGCCTTCACGGTGCATCGCTTTTGCAATGCCGTAGGAAATCGAGCGATTGCTGAGCAGTCCGGTGATCAGAATCCGTTTTCCGGCGAGAAAGCCCATTTTTGATAATGCTCCGTCTTGTTGAGGCGCCGATTATAGCTGGGTCCGCCGTTCGACGTGCGTTTCGACAACCCCCAGGCGGGGGCCCTGGCGCCGAAACCGCGTCGCGGGCGATATGCGCGGCGCGGCTGCCGCAGCAGGTAGAATCGGCGCATGTTTTCGCGCGCCTGCCTACTGCTGCTGTCATGCGTCCTGCTCGCCGCGTGCGGGCAGGTGTGGAACGACCCCTATCCCGTCGCCGAGCGCGACCAGAACGTCATGTACACCGCGTTCACCGATCGCCCGAAACACCTCGACCCGGTGCAGTCGTACAGCGAGGACGAGGCGGCCTTCCTGTACCAGATCTACGAACCGCCGCTGCAATACCATTACCTCAAGCGGCCCTACACGCTCATTCCCGGCAGCGCCGCGCAGCTGCCCGTCGTGCGCCGCTACGACGCGCGCGGCCGCGAGCTTCCCGCCGATGCGCCGGCCGGGCGCGTCGCTCGCAGCGAGTACGAGATCCGCATCACGCCCGGCATTCTCTATCAACCTCACCCGGCTTTCGCCAAAGCCGACGACGGCAGTCCGCGCTACCTCGAACTCGGCCCGGAGGACCTGGAAGGCGTGCGCGGCCTCGGGGATTTTCCCGAGACCGGCACGCGCGAGCTCGAAGCGGGCGACTTTGTCCACCAGATCAAGCGCCTCGCGCACCCGCGGCTGCATTCGCCGATCTTCGAGCTGATGGCCGAGTACATTCCCGGCCTGAAGGGGCTGCAAAAGCGCCTTGCCGACGAGGCACAGCGCAACCCGGGCTGGATCGATCTCACCGCGCACGCGCTGCCGGGCGTCGAAGTCGTCGATCGTCATACCTACCGCATCACGCTGAAAGGCGCCTACCCGCAGTTCCTGTACTGGTTGTCGATGCCATTCTTCGCGCCCGTGCCGCCCGAGGCGGACCGCTTTTTCGGCCAGTCCGGCATGGCCGAGCGCAACCTGACGCTCGACTGGTGGCCGATCGGCACCGGCCCGTTCATGCTCGCCGAGAACAACCCGAACGCGCGCATGGTGCTGGTCAGGAATCCGAACTACCGCGGCGATCCCTACCCGTGCGAAGGCGACGCGGCCGACCGCGATGCGGGACTGCTGGCCGATTGCGGCAAGCCGATGCCGTTCCTCGACAAGGTCGTGTTCTCGCGCGAACGCGAAGGAATCCCGTACTGGAACAAATTCCTGCAGGGCTATTACGACGCCTCCGGCGTGTCGTCGGAGAACTTCGATCAGGCCGTCAATATGAGCAGCCAGGGGGAAGTCGTGCTGTCCGACGACATGGTCGAGCGTGGCATCGAACTGCTGACTTCGGTGTCGCCGTCGGTGTTCTACCTCGGCTTCAACATGCTCGATCCGGTCGTCGGCGGCGGCGACACGGCAGCAGGGCGCGAGCGCGCGCGCAAGCTGCGCCAGGCGATCTCGGTCGCGCTCGACATGGAGGAGTTCGTGTCGATCTTCCTCAATGGCCGCGGCGTGCCGGCGATGCATCCGATCCCGCCGGGCATTTTCGGTGCGCGTGACGGCGAAGCGGGCATCAACCCGGTCGTCTATGAATGGCGCGACGGCAAGGCCGTGCGCCGCAGCAAGGACGTCGCGCGGCGGCTGCTCGCCGAGGCCGGCTATCCGGACGGGCGGGACGCGAAGACCGGCGAACCGCTGATCATCAACCTCGACACGACGCCGGGCGGGCTCGGCGACAAGGCGCGCTCGGACTGGCTCGCGAAGCAGTTCCGCGAACTCGGCGTGCAGTTCGTCGTCCGCCCGACCGACTACAACCGCTTCCAGGACAAGATCCGCGAAGGCAATGCGCAGCTCTTCTTCTTCGGCTGGAACGCCGACTATCCCGACCCGGAGAACATGCTGTTCCTGCTGCACGGCCCGCAAGCCAAGGTCAGGGAGTCGGGCCAGAACGCGGCGAACTACCAGAACGACGAGTACGACCGCCTGTTCGAGCAGATGAAGGGGATGCCCGACGGGCCCGAGCGCCAGAAGATCATCGACCGCATGGTCGCGATCCTGCAGCACGACGCGCCGTGGATTTTCGGCTTTCACCCGAAAGCCTATTCGCTGCAGCACGGCTGGGTCGAGAACCGCAAGCCGGGGAGCATGATCCGCAACACGCTGAAATATCAGCGCGTCGACCTCGAGCGCCGGCAGGCGCTGCGCGCGCAGTGGAACCAGCCCGTCGTGTGGCCGCTCGGGCTCGTCGCGCTGCTGTTCGTCGTCATCGTGGCGCCCGCATTCCTGCATTACCGCCGACGTGAGCGCGCGACCGGCGTCGGAGGCGCCGCCTGATGTTCGCGTATATCGTCCGCCGCTTGCTGTACGCGCTGCCGATCCTGATCGGCGTGAACCTCATCACTTTCGCGCTGTTCTTCGTCGTCAATTCGCCCGACGACATGGCGCGCATGCACTTGGGCGTCAAGCGCGTGACACCGGAGGCGATCGAGCGCTGGAAGGCCGAGCGCGGCTACGACCGGCCGCTGTTCGTCAACACGCAGGCGGACGGCACGCAGAAGCTGACCGACACGATCTTCTTCGACAATTCGCTGCGCATGTTCGCGTTCGACTTCGGCCGCGCCGACGACGGCCGCGACATCGCGCAGGAGATCCGCGACCGCATGCGCCCGTCGCTCGCGATCGCGCTGCCGACCTTCGTCCTCGGGCTGTTCGTCTCGGTGTCGTTCGCGCTGATGCTGGTGTTCTTCCGCGCGAGCTACCTCGATTTCTGGGGGGTCGTGCTGTGCGTCGCGATGATGTCGATATCGAGCCTGTTCTACATCATCGGCGGGCAGTGGCTGGTGTCCAAAGTGTGGGCGCTGGTGCCGATCTCGGGCTACGCGCCGGGGCTCGATGCCGCACGCTTCCTCGTGCTGCCGGTGCTGATAAGCGTCGTCGCCGGCGTCGGCGCGAACGCGCGCTGGTACCGCACGATCTTCCTCGAGGAAATCTCGAAGGACTACGTGCGCACCGCCCGCGCCAAAGGCCTGTCGGAACTGACCGTGCTGTTCCGCCACGTGCTGAAGAACGCGATGATCCCGATCCTTACCGGCGTCGTCGTCGTCATTCCGCTGCTGTTCATGGGGAGCCTGATCGTCGAGTCGTTCTTCGGCATTCCGGGCCTCGGCAGCTACACGATCGACGCGATCAATGCGCAGGACTTCGCCGTCGTGCGCGCGATGGTGTTCATCGGTTCGGTGCTGTACATCGTCGGCCTGCTGCTGACCGACATTTCCTACACGCTCGTCGATCCGCGCGTAAGGCTGGAGTAGGCGCATGGATTTTCGTTTCGTGCTGTTGTGGACCGATGCGCTGTTCTTCGTGCTGATTGCGCTGGGGATCGTGACGATCGTGTACGTGCGGCGCAGCCAGCCATTGCGCGCCGCGTGGCGCAAGGTCGGCAGCCGTGCGACGGGGATGGCCACGGCGACGATCCTGCTCGCGTTCCTCGCGATCGGGCTCGCCGACAGCCTGCACTACCGCCCGGCGCTGCCGGCCGCCACAGCCAATGGCGGGGAAGCGCCTGCGGATTCCCGGGATGCCGCCTATTCGTCCGAAGTCCTGAGCGCGCTCGATGCGCTGCTCGCACCGCTGCGCACCCGCCTCGAAAAAACCTACTCCGCGCCCTTCGCCGGAGAACTGTACGCACGTGAAACCGTCGAGCTGCCAGACGGCGAACAGACGCGCATTCATCCCCGTTTGACATACGGCGCGGCGCATCTGGACGATCCCGAAAGCGAGCGCGCGCAGGACATCGCCACACGTCTCGGCAAAGGCGCCGCTGCTGCGTTCGGTGTGTGGCTGGTCGCCGCGGTCGCGGTGACGGCTTCGCTCGCGCGGCGTCGGGGTCGAGGCTGGACCGAAGCCGCCTCTGCGCTCGTGCGTGGCGAAACCGTGCTCGCATGGCGGGCCGCGCTCGTCACGTTCGGCGCGATCCTGCTCGTGGCCGGCGCCGCGATCGCGCTCGGTTCGCACTACCACGTGTTCGGCACCGACAAGGTCGGGCAGGACGTGCTGTACCTGTCGCTGAAGAGCGTGCGCACGGCGCTGATCATCGGCACGCTGACGACGCTGGTGATGCTGCCGTTCGCGGTCGCGCTCGGCATCATGGCGGGCTACCTCGGCGGCTGGGTCGACGACGTGATCCAGTACCTCTACACCGTGCTCAACGCGATCCCCGGCGTGCTGCTGATCGCCGCGGCAGTGCTGATGATGCAGGTCGTCATCGACACCAATCCGCAGTGGTTCGCGACCGCTGCCGAACGGGCCGATGCAAGGCTGCTGGCGCTGTGCCTGATCCTCGGCATCACCAGCTGGACGGGCCTGTGCCGGCTGCTGCGCGGCGAGACGCTGAAGCTGCGCGAGCTCGACTACGTGCATGCCGCGCGCGCCTTCGGCGTCGGCACGGCCGCGATCCTGCGCCGCCACATTTTGCCGAACGTCATGCACATCGTGATGATCGCGCTCGTGATGGATTTCTCCGGGCTGGTGCTTGCCGAGGCAGTGCTGTCCTACGTCGGCATCGGCGTCGACCCGGGCACGATCAGCTTCGGCACGATGATCAACATGGCGCGCGCCGAGCTCGCCCGCGAGCCGATGGTATGGTGGTCGCTGCTGGCGGCGTTCGCGTTCATGTTCGTGCTCGTGCTGTCGGCGAACCTGTTCGCCGACGTCGTGCGCGACGCGTTCGATCCGCGGCGCGGCTGAAGTTCGCAGCGCGGCTGAAGTTCGCAGCGCCGCCGCCCCGTTCTTCTCGCCGACGAGATCCGCTCGATGGACGAACTGAAGTTGCCGGACGAGAGCCTGAAGAAGCTCGGTGTGACCGCACGAGAGCTCGAGATGGCCGAGCGCCTAGTTGAAGACATGGTCGAGGACTGGGCGCCCGAACAGTACCGCGACACCTACCGCGATGACCTGATGGCACGCATCGAGGGCAAGATCAAATCCGGGCGCACCCACGTCCTCGCGGAGACGCCAGCGAAGGAGCCGGCCGAGGCCGGGGCCGAGGTCGTCGACCTGATGGCGCTGCTCAAGCGCAGCCTCGAAGGACGCTCCCCCAAGCGCGCAGGTGATAAGGCGCGCAGCGAAAATGAAGAGGAGGGGGCTGTCGCCGCCGGGGAGTCTGCGGCCCGACCGTCGCGCAGCGCTGCGCGCAAATCCGCGTCGAGCGGGGCATCGGCGAGGAAACCGGTGCCTCCCGGACGGAGCACTGGCGTCGGGAAGACCGCGTCCCGCAATCCCGCCGGCGAGCCGGGCAAGGACGGCGGAGGTCGGGCGGCGGGTGAAACGCGGCGTCGGCGCGCATGAAGCGAAGCGAATCCGACAAGGCCCGCGCAGGTGATCCGCTCGCGCGCTACCGCGCGATGCGCGACTTCGGCACGACGCCGGAGCCGGGCGGCGATACGGTTGCGGTCAAGGCCGGAGACGGGCCGACGTTCACGGTCCAGCGTCACGCCGCGCGCCGCCTGCATTACGACTTCCGTCTCGAACTCGACGGCGTGCTCAAGAGCTGGGCGGCGCCGAAAGGTCCGAGCCTCGACCCGTCCGAGCGCCGGCTCGCCGTCGAAACCGAGGACCATCCGCTCGACTACGGCGACTTCGAAGGCGTGATTCCAGCCAGACAGTACGGCGCAGGCGAAGTCGTTCTGTGGGATCGCGGGCGCTGGTCGACCGACAACGGCCAGGACTGGACGCACCGCATGCCGCAGCTTGTGACGGCGCTGGCGGCGCTGCAACTCGACGACAGCTGGCTCGACGGCGAGATCGTCGTCAATGGCGACGATGGCTTGCCGGATTTCCAGGCGCTGCAGAACGCGTTCGCACAGGGTGCGTCCGGCCGGATCGTCTATTACCTGTTCGACGCACCGTGGCTGTCCGGAGACGAGCTGGCGGCCCTGCCGCTCGTCGAGCGCAAGCACCGGCTTGCCGCTGCGCTCGCCGGCGGGGAGGGCGGGGCGAGCGTGTACAGCGAGCATTTCGCCGGCGATGTCGGGGCGGCGCTCGAGCAGGCCTGCCACCTCGGGTTGGAAGGGCTGATCGGCAAGCGCGGCGACGCCCGCTACGGGTCGGGCCGCAGTTGCAGCTGGATCAAGCTGAAATGCCGGCCGCGGCAGGAGTTCGTTATCGGCGGCTACACCGAGCCGGGAGGCGCCCGGGAAGGCTTCGGCGCGCTGCTCGTCGGGCTGTACGACGACGCCGGGGCCCTGAATTACGCCGGCAAGGTCGGCACGGGCTTCGATCGGGAGACGCTCGAGCGGCTCGCCCGCCAGCTTGCCGCGCTCGAGCGCAAGGACTCGCCGTTCGCGCGCAAGCCGCGTGGCGCGGGCCAGCACTGGGTGCGTCCGGCGCTCGTCGCCGAAGTCGAATACGCTGGCTGGACGCGTGACAACCTGCTGCGCCAGGCGGCATTCGCCGGATTGCGCGAGGACAAGCCGGCCAATACGGTGCAGGACGAGATCCCGCTAAGTCCGCAGGTGGCAGCGGAAATGGAACAACCGCCGTCGCAGGCGAAGTCGCCGCGACGGCAGAAGAAAAAACCGTCCACGGAGCGTGGCGGGCCGGCGAAACCGAGGGCGTCTTCGGAGTCGGGTGAAGTGCGCGTTGCCGGCATCGTCATCACGCACCCGGAGCGCGTCGTCTGGCCGGATGCGGGCCTGACGAAGGCCGATCTCGCCCGCTACTATGAGGACATCGCGCCGTGGCTGCTGCCGCACGTGGCGAGCCGCCCGCTGAGCCTGCTGCGCTGTCCCGATGGCAGCGAGGCGGAGTGTTTTTTCCAGCGGCACATGGGGCAGGAGCGGCCGGACGGAGTCGAAAGCTTCATCTGGGAAGCGTCGTCGAAAGACCGCCGCAGCTATCTGTACGTGACGAGTCTCGAAGGGGTGATCGGCATGGTCCAGCGCGGCGTCGTCGAATTCCATACCTGGGGCTCGACGATGCCGCGCGCGGACCGGCCGGACCGGATCACGATCGACCTCGATCCGGGGCCGGAGCTGGCGTGGGCGCGAGTCGTCGAAGCGGCGCAGCTGGTGCGCGGGCTGCTCGGGGAGCTCGGGATCGCGAGTTTCGTGAAGACGACCGGCGGTAAAGGCCTGCACGTCGTCGTGCCGTTGCGCCGCGGTCCCCAGTGGGCCGACGTCAAGCGCTTCGCAAAAGCCGTCGCGACTCACCTCGCACGCATCCTGCCGGATCGCTTCACCGCCAACATGGCCAGGAACCAGCGAGCTGGCAGGATCTTCGTCGATTACCTGCGCAACGACGCGGGGGCGTCGGCGATCTGCGCGTATGCCGCACGGGCGCGCCCGGGCGCTCCGGTATCGACTCCGCTCGCATGGGACGAGCTCGGACCGGAACTGAAACCCGGCGCGTTCACGGTCCTCACCGTTGCGGACCGGCTCGCCCGGCTGCGCGAAGATCCTTGGCGCGATTACGCCAAGCAGCGCTTCGTGCTGACCGGCAAAATGTGGGAGGCACTCGGCGAGACGCCGCCGCGCAAGACACCGAACCAAGCGGAGCAACGCCACTCTGACTGAAACCACCTGCGGAACCCGCCAGCTACATGAAAAATCTCGTACTCGACAACCGTTTCGTCCACGAACTGCCGGGTGATCCGAACCCGTCACCGGATGTGCGTCAGGTCCATGGCGCCTGCTACTCGCGCGTGATGCCGACGCCGGTCAGCGCGCCGCACCTGATCGCATGGTCGCCCGAAGTCGCGGCGTTGCTCGGCTTCGACGAGTCGGACGTGCGCTCGCCCGAATTCGCCGCGGTCTTTGCCGGCAACGCGCTGATGCCGGGAATGGAGCCGTATGCCGCGTGCTATGGCGGTCACCAGTTCGGCAACTGGGCCGGCCAGCTCGGCGACGGCCGCGCGATCACGCTCGGTGAAGCGGTCACTACGCGGGGCGACGGACACACCGGGCGCTGGGAGCTGCAGCTCAAGGGTGCCGGCCCCACGCCGTATTCGCGCCACGCCGACGGCCGCGCGGTGCTGCGCTCGTCGATCCGCGAATTCCTCTGCAGCGAGGCGATGCACCACCTGGGCGTGCCGACGACGCGCGCGCTGTGCCTCGTCGGCACTGGCGAAAAAGTCGTCCGGGACATGTTCTACGACGGCCGGCCGAAAGCCGAGCCGGGAGCGGTCGTGTGCCGTGTCGCGCCGTCGTTCATCCGCTTCGGTAATTTCGAGATCTTCACGTCGCGCGGCGACGAGGCGCTGCTGACGCGCCTCGTCGATTTCACGATCGCGCGTGACTTTCCGGAGCTCGGTGGCGAACCGGCAACGCGCCGCGCCGAGTGGTTTTGCAAGGTGTGCGAACGCACGGCGCGAATGATCGCCCAGTGGATGCGCGTCGGTTTCGTGCACGGCGTGATGAACACCGACAACATGTCGATCCTCGGCCTGACGATCGATTACGGCCCATATGGCTGGATCGACAATTTCGATCCGGGCTGGACACCGAACACGACCGATGCCGGCGGCAAGCGCTACCGCTTCGGCAACCAGCCGCACATCGCCCACTGGAACCTGCTCCAGCTCGCGAATGCGCTGTATCCCGTGTTCGGCGCCGCCGAACCGCTGCACGAGGGGCTGGACCTTTACGCCCGGGTCTTCGACGAAGAAAACCGCCGCATGCTGGCCGCAAAGCTCGGCTTCGAGGCATTCGGCGACGAGGATGCCACGCTCGTCGAGACGCTGCACGCCCTGCTGACGCGAGCCGAAGTCGATATGACGATCTTCTTCCGCGGCCTCGCGTCGCTCGATCTCGAGGCGCCTTCGATCGATCCGTTGCGCGACGCGTTCTATTCGGCGGAGAAAGCCGCTGTGGCCGAGCCCGAAATGAACAGCTGGCTTGCGGCGTACACGAAGCGGACGAAGCAGGAGCGGACGCCTGGCGATCAACGCCGCGTTCGCATGAACGCTGTCAATCCGCGCTTCGTGCTGCGAAACTACTTGGCGCAGGAGGCGATCGATGCCGCTGAACAAGGGGAATATGCGTTGGTTTCCGAGCTGCTCGACGTCATGCGCCACCCCTACGACGAGCAGCCGGGGCGCGAGCGGTTCGCCGCCCGAAGGCCGGACTGGGCGCGCAACCGCGCCGGCTGTTCGATGCTGTCGTGCAGTTCATGACAGTGCGGGTCCGGTTCAGGCGCGACGACGGGCCCGGCGTCGAAGCGGTCGCGCGACCCCGCGAAACGGCGACGTTCAGGTCTTGACGCGCATCAGGCGCGCCTTGTCGCGCTCCCAGTCGCGTTCCTTCTCGGATTCGCGCTTGTCGTATTGCTTCTTGCCTTTCGCCAGCCCGATCGTCGCCTTGATGCGACCTTTCGCGTAGTGCAGGTCGAGCGGCACGAGCGTGAAGCCGGCGCGCTCGACCTTGCCGATCAGCTTCGCGATCTCCTTCGCGTGCATCAGCAGCTTGCGTGTGCGCACCGGATCTGTCTCGACGTGAGTGGAGGCGCTTTGCAGCGCGCTGATGTGCATGCCGAGGATGAACAGCTCCTCGCCGCGCAGGATCACGTACGCTTCCTTGATGTTCGCGCGCCCGGCCCGGATCGCCTTGACTTCCCATCCTTCCAGGACGAGCCCGGCCTCGTACGTCTCTTCGATGAAGTAGTCATGGAAGGCCTTGCGGTTGTCGATGATGCTCATGGGCTTGTCGTGGATCCTTGGGGTGTGCTTCAGGCCGGCGCCGGCCGCGCGGCTTGCGGTAGAATCGCGGATTTTAGCAGTTCGGCGCCGAGGCCGTCCCTATCCCCAATGGCTGACGTCAAGAAGCTGGTCCTGGTCGAGTTCACCCCCGCGCAGATGTTCGAACTCGTCGACCGCTGCGAGGATTACCCGCAATTCCTGCCGTGGTGTGGCGGCACGGAGGTGCATGCGCGCACCGAAAAAGTTACCGTCGCCACGCTGCACATCAACTATCACGGGCTCAAGGCACATTTCAGCACACAGAACGAAAAGCTCGCGCCGGTGAAAATGCTGATCCGGCTCAGGGACGGTCCGTTCAAGCATCTCGACGGCAACTGGCATTTCACGCCGCTCGGCGAGAGCGCGTGCAAGGTCGAGTTCAATCTGCACTACGAATTTTCGAACCGGCTGCTGGAAAAGGCGCTCGGGCCGGTGTTCAATCACATCGCGAACACCTTCGTCGATTCGTTCGTGAAACGGGCGCACCAAGTCTATCCAAAGAGCTGAGCATGGCCGATCTGATCAATGTCGAAGTCACCTATGCGTTGCCGCAGGTGCAGGAATTACTGAAAGTGCGCGTGCCGGAAGGTGCGACCGTGCGCGATGCGATCGAAGCGTCGGGGATTCTTGCCAAGCATCCGGAAATCGACCTCGACGGGCCGAACAAGGTGGGGGTCTTCGCCAAGCTGAGCCGGCTCGACACTACGTTGCGCGACCGCGACCGCGTCGAAATCTACCGTCCGCTGATCGCCGACCCGAAGGCAGTGCGCAAGAAGCGCGCTGAGGAAGGCAAGGCCATGAAAAAAGGCGGCGGGCCGGCAGGCGAGGAATAAGGCCGCGGCAGCCGGAGGTTACCTGCAGGCTGATTCGACGAACTTTTGCGTCCGGGCGATCTCGTCGGCCCGGCCTTCGTCGCCGAGCACTTCGCGTTCGCCGTCGCGGTTGAAGCGCGCGAGGCGCTGGCCGGATTGCAGCGCGACGAGCTGGTTGCGCGCCTGCTCGCAATCGCGCTGTCGCTCGGCCGACTGCTGGCGTTCCTGCTCGGCCTTCGCGGCGGCTTCGGCCGCTTCGGCGCGGCGCTGCCGGAAAGCGAGGTCCCGCTCCGCGAGCGTCTTCGGTTTTGCCGCTTCTGTGCTGCCGCCCGCTGCAGTCCCGGTCGCCGCATCCTTGCCCGGCTGCTCGCCGGCGGCGGGCGCAACGGCCTGGCGAAGCGTCGTCGCGTTCTCGCCGGCCGGGGGCGTGTCGGAGTAATGCACCCGGCCCTGCGCATCCCGCCACTGGTAGATGTCGGCTCCGGCAGGCAGCGCGACGAGCAGGGTGATGACAAAGAGGTTGATGCGGCGCATCGGGCGGACTCCGTGAAAGCGCCGCTTACACGCTTACAACGCGCGGGCGCGATCTGTATAATACGGTTTTGGCCGAAAGGAAAGAAGCCATGCGAGTGATTCAGAAGGCGCTGACGTTCGACGACGTCCTTCTCGTGCCTGCGCACTCGACCGTTCTGCCGCGCGATGTCAGCCTCAAGGCGCAATTGACGCGGAATATCCGGATCAACATTCCCCTCGTTTCCGCCGCCATGGATACCGTGACCGAATCCCGCCTCGCGATCGCGCTGGCGCAGGAAGGCGGCATCGGCATCCTGCACAAGAACCTCGCGGTCAAGCAGCAGGCCGCGATGGTTGCGAAGGTGAAGCGCTTCGAATCCGGGGTGTTGAAAGACCCGATCACGATTCCGCCGACGATGAGCGTGCGCGATGTGATGGCGCTGACCCGCCTGCACAAGTTCTCCGGCCTGCCGGTCGTCGAAAACAAGCGGGTCGTCGGCATCGTGACGAACCGCGACGTGCGTTTCGAAACCAATCTCGATCAGCCGGTGGCGGCGATCATGACGCCGTTCGAGCGTCTCGTCACCGTCAAGGAGGGCGACAGCCTCGAGGAAGCGCGCCGCCTGATGCACAAGCACCGCCTCGAGCGCGTGCTGGTCCTCAACGACGCGGCCGAACTGCGCGGGCTCATCACCGTCAAGGACATGATGAAGTCGACCGAGCATCCGCTGGCGGCGAAGGACGACCTCGGCCGGCTGCGCGTCGGCGCGGCGTTGGGTGTCGGAGCGGGCACCGAGGAGCGCGCCGAAGCGCTCGTCGAGGCGGGCGTCGATGTCGTCGTCGTCGACACCGCGCACGGCCACTCGCAGGGCGTGCTCGATCGCATCCGCTGGGTCAAGAAGAACTTTCCGCACGTCGAAGTGATCGGCGGCAACATCGCGACCGCCGCGGCAGCGAAGGCGCTCGTCGATTGCGGCGCCGACGCGGTCAAGGTCGGCATCGGTCCCGGCTCGATCTGCACGACGCGCATCGTCGCAGGCGTCGGCGTGCCGCAGGTCACGGCGATCGACAACGTCGCGACAGCGCTCGCTGGCACGAACGTGCCGCTGATCGCCGACGGCGGCATACGCTATTCGGGCGATATCTCGAAGGCGATCGCCGCCGGGGCCAACGTCGTGATGCTCGGGGGACTTTTTGCCGGCACGGAAGAGGCGCCGGGCGAAACGGTGCTGTACCAGGGCCGTTCGTACAAGTCGTACCGCGGCATGGGTTCGCTCGCCGCGATGCAGCAGGGTGCGGCCGACCGCTATTTCCAGGAATCCGACGGCAACGCCGACAAACTCGTGCCCGAAGGCATCGAAGGTCGTGTGCCGTACAAGGGCTCGGTCACCGCGGTGATCCACCAACTGATCGGCGGCCTGCGCGCATCGATGGGTTATCTCGGCTGCGAAAGCATTGCCGCGATGCACGAGCGGGCGCAATTCGTCGAGATCACCTCCGCCGGCGTTCGCGAATCGCACGTGCACGACGTGCAGATCACGAAAGAAGCGCCGAACTACCACGTCGATTGATTCGGCTCAGACGTTCTTGGGGCGGCTGCGGCCGCCCTTCTCATTTCCGGTCCCGTCATGGCACACCAAAAAATCCTCATCCTCGATTTCGGCTCCCAGGTTACCCAGCTCATCGCGCGACGCGTGCGCGAGCAGCAGGTGTATTGCGAGATCCATCCGTTCGATGTCTCCGACGACTTCGTCCGCGAGTTCGCGCCGGCCGGCGTGATCCTCTCGGGCGGCCCGAACTCGGTCTATGAGGCGGTCGGCTGGCACGCGCCGCAATCGGTTTTCGAGCTCGGCGTGCCGGTGCTGGGTATCTGCTACGGTATGCAGACGATGGCGCAGCAGCTCGGCGGCAGCGTCGAAAGCTCGGGCAAGCGCGAGTTCGGCTACGCGGAGATCCGTGCGCGCGGCCATTCCGAACTTTTCCGCAGTATCGAGGACCGCACGAACGACGAAGGCCACGGCCTGCTCGACGTGTGGATGAGCCATGGCGACAAGGTCACGGCTCTGCCGCCGGGCTTCAAGGTCATCGCCAGCAACGAATCCTGCCCGGTTGCCGGCATGGCCGACGAGGTGCGCAAGTTCTATGCGGTGCAGTTCCATCCCGAGGTCACGCACACGATCAAGGGGCGCGATATGCTCGCGCGCTTCGTGCATGAGATTTGCGGTTGCGGACGCGACTGGAACATGCCCGACTACGTGAACGAGGCGATCGAGAAGGTGCGTGCGCAGGTCGGCCAGGAAGAGGTAATCCTCGGCCTGTCCGGCGGCGTCGATTCTTCCGTCGTTGCTGCACTGCTGCACCGGGCGATTGGCGAGCAGCTGACGTGCGTGTTCGTAGACAACGGCCTGCTGCGGCTCAACGAGGCCGAACAGGTGATGCTGACTTTTGCCCGCAACCTCGGTGTCAAGGTCATCCACGTCGATGCGACCGAGCAGTTCATGGGCCACCTCAAGGGTGTGTCCGACCCGGAAGCGAAGCGCAAGATCATTGGCCGCGAATTCGTCGAAGTTTTCCAGGCCGAGGCGAACAAGCTTCCGAACGCGAAGTGGCTCGCGCAGGGCACGATCTACCCCGACGTGATCGAGTCGGCCGGCTCGAAGACCGGCAAGGCGCACACGATCAAGAGCCACCACAACGTCGGCGGCCTGCCCGAGACGCTGAATCTGAAACTGCTCGAACCGCTGCGCGAACTGTTCAAGGACGAAGTGCGCGAGCTCGGCATCGCGCTTGGCTTGCCCCACGAGATGGTGTACCGCCACCCGTTCCCCGGCCCCGGCCTGGGCGTGCGCATTCTCGGCGAAGTGAAGCAGGAGTTCGCCGAGCTCCTGCGCCGCGCCGACGCGATCTTCATCGACGAACTGCGCGCCGCCGACTGGTACGATAAGACCAGCCAGGCGTTCGCGGTGTTCCTGCCGGTCAAGAGCGTCGGCGTCATGGGCGACGGCCGAACCTACGAGTACGTCGTCGCGCTGCGAGCCGTAGAAACGCAGGACTTCATGACGGCGCACTGGGCGGAGCTGCCGCACAGCCTGCTCGGCAAAGTGTCCAACCGGATCATCAACGAAGTGCGCGGCATTAATCGCGTCGTGTACGATATTTCCGGCAAGCCGCCGGCGACGATCGAGTGGGAATGATTCGGTAGCGTTTCACAGGGTCCCACAACGACCCGCCAACCGCCGAAGGCCCTTGATTTTTCAAGGGCCTTCGTGTTTTTGTCGTCCCATGACGTGCATACAAATCCCACACTTTTCAACGGTAAAAATGACGGTATAGTTTGGGGTGTGCTGATCAGCGAACCGTTTACCGTCTTGATGCGCTGACGGTAAACGCGAACGACGTGGAGGACAAGGCGATGGCCCTGAGCGACATGAAACTGAAGAACCTCAAGCCCCAGGAAAAGGCTTACAAGGTTCCAGACCGTGACGGCATGTACGTAGTGGTTTCGCCAAAGGGCACCGTGACCTTCCGCTACGACTACCGCTTGGCGGGCCGGCGCGAAACCCTTAGCTTGGGCCAGTACGACGAGTTCCAAGCCAGCCAGCCCAAGCGTGACCCTGAGACCATCAAGTACGGCGATCCCTTGTCGCTGGCCGATGCGCGCGAGCTTTTGGCGCGGGCGAAGAATGCCGTCAGCCGCGGGGAATCGCCGGCGCGAGACAAGGCTGACGGTAAACGGGAATTGCGGGAATCGGGCACCTTCAAGGCATTTGCCGAGATTTGGCTGCGCGACGCCGGCCTGGCCGACAGTACAGTAGCGATGCGCAAGAGCATTCTCGATCGTGACGTACTGCCCAAGTTGGGCAAACGCAAGCTCGAAGAAATCACGTCCAGCCAGGTGTTCGACTTGTGCGAGAAGATCAAGGAGCGGGGAGCGCCGGCGACGGCGGTGCATGCCCGCGAAATCATCCAGCAGGTTTACCGTCACGCTATGGCACGCGGCCTCAAGATCGAAAATCCGGCCGAGAATGTGAAAGCATCGGCCATCGCGACGTTCAAGCCGCGAGAGCGGGCGCTGACGCCGGGGGAGATCAGGACTTTCTTCACTGTCCTGGATAGCGTCGGGACGCTGCCCACGCTCAAGCTGGCGCTCAAGTTCATCCTCCTGAGCATGTGCCGCAAGGGGGAACTGCTTCAGGCGACGTGGAAAGAGGTTGATTTCGAGGCGGCCACTTGGACAGTCCCAGCCGAACGCATGAAGGCCCGTCGGCCGCATGTGGTCTACCTGAGCCAGCAAGCGCTCGATCTGCTGGTAGGGCTCAAGACGTGCGCGGGCAGCAGCCCGTACCTGCTCCCCGGCCGATACGAGACCGACAAGCCGATGAGCGAGGCAACCCTCAATCGAGTGATTGCCGCTGTCGTCGAAAAAGCCCAAAAGGAGGGCCATGAACTACCGCATTTCTGCGTTCATGACCTGCGCCGGACAGGCTCGACGCTTTTGCATGAGGCGGGCTTCAATACCGACTGGATCGAGAAATGCCTGGCACACGAGCAGCGAGGCGTGCGCGCCGTCTATAACAAGGCTGAGTACGCCGAGCAGCGCCGGGAAATGCTGCAAAGCTGGGCCGACATGGTTGATGGATGGATTGCCGGGGCCAAAGTAGTACCCCTACGCACTGGGAAGGTGGCGTAGGTTCGTGCCTTTGCCTTATCCAATGGATATGACTCTTCCCGCCTCAGCCTTGGCGGTGGCAATGCAAGTCAGGATCAGGCTAAGGCGTTGAAATCTGTACGGTCCGATGTAGGCTGAAAGCCAGGAGGCCGAAATGAGAAAGCTCGTTGTCATCGGATTCGTTATAACCGGGGCGGCCATTGGCTTGTTGTCGTCGCTGGGCGAGACGTGGGCACTCAAAGTGTTCATGATGGGGCTTGGCGGCCTTGTCGGTGCAATCGCTGGGGCGGCCCTGTCCAGAATCGGTCAAAGTGGCCGCCCGACGCCTCGTCGGGACGACGCCCTCCGTGGGCTCGGTACCACCTCCGAAGACATCATGGACAACTACTGGCGCGACGAGGGCCATCCACAATTCATGAAGCCGCCATCCGCGGACAGCAAACAGTTCGGCGGAACTGGCGGAATGGCCGATTGATCACTCGTCCTTTCGAAGCAGATCTTTCACCACTTCCTTCGCATTGTCGATCGATGCTGCGCCATCATCGACTACCTGCTTGCCCGATTGCTTGAGCAGGGATTTCTTGGTGGCCAAGGTGCCATCTGCGGTGTCGACGATCTCTGCCTTTCGGTCAAAGGTGGATCTGGCCGAAGCGGTTTCATTCCTGATGGCCTTGCCCTCAGTCTGTACGTCGTTTCGCAGCGAAGGCGGGCTCGTGTCCGAGTGAGCGCTCGGCGTGGGTCGGTTAGAGCGCGCAACTGTCGCGCGGTGCTGTTGATCCGAGGCCGAGAGATCGGGCGACAGAGTCGGGTCCGAGGCATGCCGGTCGTGCAGGACGCGCACGTCGTCGAAGGAAGTGGGTAGAGCCGTGCCATCGGAAAACACCCGGTTTGGCCTGAGGCCTTGGCGAGCGAGTTCTGCCTCAAACATGGAGAGCGCCGAGGCGCTGTCGCCGCCATACTGCTCGGCGTAGCGCAGGAACATCTCCAGGTTGTGCGGGTCCTGGGCGATATCAATGGAAAGGGATTCTCCGCGGTCCCTGGCCAGTGAGAGACGCTCTGCAAAGGCCGTTCTTTCGGCGAAAGTGGCATCGGCCGCTCGGCTCGAGACATAACGCTGGCGAGCCGCGACGACATGTCCTGGGCCTCGCGGGAGTCCTTGGCGAAGCTGTTGATGAGGCTCGAATCCCTCGACACCCGATCGCCAAACTGCTTGAACTCTGCAATCTGCTCTTGTGTGAGGCTGTTGAGCACCTTCTGCTGGGCAGCCGATAGACCCGACATGTAGTTCTTCCCGGCGCGGGCCTGAAGTTCCGCGCCCGCTACGGGGGTATTGATCCCCAGGTGGCCGGCAGCACCGAAGGCAATCTGCGCCACTTGGCTCTGGGTCAGGCCCGTGCTGTCCGCCACGTTTTTCGAGATCTGATCCAGCCGGTTGAGTGTCTCGCCTATCTGCTCGAAGCTGCTTGAGACTGTGCCGCTGCTGCTGCGGAGGGATCGCAGTTTTGCCAGGCCTCGTGTAAAGGTCTCGGTGAGCGCCGCCGATCGCTCGGTATTTGCGGAGATTGCTTCGCCGCGCGCGGCATCGGCTTGCCGACTGGCCTGCACCACGTCCTGCTCGGACACCCGCATCGAGACCATCCGCGACGCAAAGCCCTGGTTGCGCAGCAGGCTGACGGCCGTCCGTCCGGTCAGCACATTCGACGAGAAGGTGTTCCCGCTCAGGTCGTTTTGCCAGCTGTGCATGAAGGCCGAGGTGCGGTTGGGCGCCAGGTGCATCTGGTCCATCCCCACGTTCCCCATGGAAATGTTGCCGACGGCCGAGGCCGAGGTGCCACCCGAGATCATCGCCTGCAGGCCCGACAGGCCGCCGACCAGCGCCGTCCCAAAATTCTCCATGCGCTTCAAGGCCGCCCAGGCAATGAAGGGGATACTCATCGCTAAGTAGCCGACGACGGCTTCGCCCGAGATCGCACGCGAATAGATCGTGGAGGCGGTCTGCAGGGCCAGCGCCTTGGCGCCGGTACCGAGGTCCGCCGCGGCCGCCAGATCGTAGGCCGCGTAGATCGAGGCCATGTAGTTGAGGATGGCGTAGAGCGGGGGCCAGAGTTGGATCCAGATCAGCACCGCCGCGTAACCCTTGAAGGCGATCATGGTCTCGCGGCCGCTGGTAAGCAGGAGGAGCAGGAGGAAGAGCGGGAACATCGCGTAGGTCACCGCCTCGACCACGTTGCGGAACACCGGCAAGGCCTGCTCGGCCACCTTCCCGTAGTTGAGCCAGGTCGCGTTCTGCTGGGCCACGGCTTGGGCACGGCCGACCGCCAGCACCATGGCCGCCGGGTCATTCACCTTCTGGCCGACGATCTTGCTGGTGTCGTCGATTGCATTGAGCATGGCGTTCTGCCGGATGAGATCGGCGGCGGTCGCCGCGGCGGTGGCGATGCTGTTCTTGAGATAGGCCTGCTGGATCTGCCCGGCGATGGCCGCCGCCGCCGCGGCGCCCGGCAAGGTCGGATTGAGCTGGAGGGCGAGTCGCCCCTCGATACGAGTGATCTGAGCCGGCAGTCGCCCGTTGAGGCTCTGATAGACGTTGGGGCAGGTGTCGACGCCGACACTGCCGCCCGTGCTGGTGAGAGTGCTGAAGCGCGCAGGGTTGGGCGAAGCCATCAACGGCCAGACATCGTCCGACGTGGAGAATGCGGCCGGATCGAGGGTGCCGTCGATGAGGTCGTAGGTCGTGCAGTTGTGGATGAAGTTGATGAGGTCGGTGCGGAACGCCGGGTCCTGGAATACCACGTTGCCGGTCTCGCGGATCAGGCGGTTACCGAACATCAGTCCGTTCTGCTGGTAGGCGAGCTCGGCCGGAAGCGCCCCGATGCCGGGGATGACCTGGAAGGCCGTCTCGAACAACCCGGTCAGGGTGTGGCCGATGGTGCTGGTGAGACTGCCCAGCAAGGCCACGCCGAAGGGCACGTTGTCGACCACCTTGACCGCTGAGCCGCCCGTCTTGTCCACGATGCCGACGGTCACCTTGGGCACGATCAGCACCGAGAAGACCAGTACCACCGTACCCAGCCACTTCCAGCCCTGCAGTTTCTCGGGGGCGAAGGCATAGGCGATGAGGGCGGCGACGAAGCCGCAGAAGGCCACCGCCGCCACTGCCGCCGCGTAGTCGCCCGACGCATGGATGGCCGCCGCTGCGTTGAAGACGCCGAACAGGCTGTCGGCATTCTGGTAGGCATAGATCTCCCACATGGCCGTCCGTCTCCTCGCTCGATCCCGTTGGCGCTACTGCGCCAGATAGGCGGCCTGCTGGCCGAGCATGTCCATCACGTGCTGCGGCATGCTGGAACGCAGCTGGCGTTCGAGCTGTTCCAGGTGGCTCGACACGGCCCGGAAGGAGCCCACCTTCTGGTACAGCAGGTTCTTCTCCTGCGAGATTTGCAGGAGCATCGCCTGGGCGCGCTGGCGGACCTGATTGGCCTGCTCGCGTTGCGTTTGCTGCAGCGTGTAGTTCTTGTCCAGGGCGGCCATGCCCAGACGCAGGTTGCGTTCGAGGAATACGTAGGCGTAGTCGGCGGCGATGACGTCGCGATACTGGGCGATCAGGCTGTCGGACAGCCCCGAACCCGGGATGCTGGTGCCGATGGACAGCATCCTGTAGACCGGCTCAGTGGTCTGGTTCACGAAGCCGACCTCGGCCGAGTTGTTGGGGATGGCGGTGCGCGAGGCGATCTTCTCCGCGATGGAGCGCATCATCGTCTCGACCTTGGCGGTGAAGGGCGTGTGGGTATAGGTGGTGTTCAGGCTGACCACGTCGCAGTTGGTGTAGTCGTTGCACTTCAGCATGTGCTGGATGACGTCCGTGCCGCTCGCTGCGCTCTGGCCATAGAGCAACTGGCTGATCGAAGTGAGCGTGGGCGCGATCGGCTCGGGATCACGGGCCGATTCCTCCGGGTAGTAGATGATCGTGCCGACCATGCTCATGATCAGCTCGCGCTCCTGATCGTCGAGATAGGCGCCGGTGTACTGCAACGCTTTCCAGGTGAGGTTGCCGACGAAGGGGGCCTTGTTCTTCACATTCGGATCGCTGGAGGCCCGCGCCGAGGACAGGATGCTGGGCCGGTCGGTGGCACAGCGCCGGCGCGCCGCATCGCGGTCGCTCTCCAGACCCATCTCGATGGCGAGGTCGGCGCAGGTTTCCTGCGAGCTGTAGCCGAGCGACTCGGCGGCGGTGCTGACGATGGCCTTGGCGGTCTCGCACGAGTTGATGCGGGCATTGTTGATCCAGGTCTCCAGGCCCTTGGCCCATTTGGTGAGACCGCCCAGTAGCGGCGAGACGGCTTCGAGCGCCAACTGGAAGGCGATGCCGGGCAGGGCGGCGGTGATGTTTCTCAGCATGTTCTTGAATTCCTCGGCCGAGATGTGGCTGAAGCTGCCGCCGAAGACGTCGATGCCGCCGCAACCCGCCTTGGCGCTGGGGAACTGGATGGCGGCGAGTTGATAGACCTTGTTGGGCGAGCGCATCATCAGGTTGCCGCCGGCATAGGTGTTGAAGGTCTGGCCGCGGAAGGCGCCGGGCGCGGTGTAATTGCCGATGGCGCCGAGGTTGTTGAACATGTCGTTAACCTCCGCGTTGAGGTCGCCGGCGTGCAGGGGAGCGGACGTGGCGACCAGCACCGCGGCCAGCGCGAACGCGCTCGTCCAGCGGGTAATGGAAGGGAGCGTCGGGCGTGGCAGGGTGGACATGTTGTGGACTCCTAACGAAGGTCGATCTGCCGCGTCGCGCTGGGCAGCATTGCCTCGCCCTGCGGAGTCGAGACGACGGCGAGACGCTCCAGCAACTGGGATTCGGAGAGCACGCCGAAGCCGATGGGCGTGATCCTTCCGGTGAAGGGTTGGGCCAGGAAGATGGCGGGCACCTGGGTGACCTTCAGGGTGGTGGCGATGCCGTTGTCCGGGCGCGCCTCGGGGAAGCCCGGCATCGGACCGCCGTCCATGCTGACGGCGACGACCTGGATGCCGTGGCGCGCCTGAAAGGCGGCCAGGATCGGTGCGAAGGCATGGCAGTACGGGCAGTCCGAGCGATAGAAGAAGAGCAGCACATGGTCCTTGCCCAGATCGGCGATCGCGCGGGAACGCCCGACCTGCTGGGTCTGCTCGAACACCTCCAGCGCCTTGGCGTTGACCGGTCGACCCTGCAGGGTCGGATCGAGCTCGGGCGTCGCCCAGGCCACCCGCTGGGCGACGTCGGCGAAATAGGAGGCACGGGCGACGACCTGGGACTCGAGTTCCATGTAGCGCCGCACGTTCGCCTCGGTCGGTCGCATGATGGCGATGTTGCGCGTGTCCTCCAGGGTTTTCTGCAGACGTTCGAACTCGACCAGTTCCGGCGCTCCCGAGGTCGGAGCCAAGGGCACAGTCTGCTCCGGCAACGTCGGGCGTTCTCGTTCCGCGGCCGGTGGGTCCTCATAGAAATGCCAGCCGCGCCAACTGTCGGACCAGTAGCGCGCAGTGGCATCCTGGGCCGACGCCGCGTCGGCGCCCAGCAGCAAGGCCAGCGCCAGCAGCAATCGCAAGGGTGCGGGGAACGCGAAGCGTTTCATGCCGGACCGCTACTTCAGGGATTGCGGCGGACGGCCGTCGAGGCAGTAGTCGATGCCGAAGTCCATCGTCTGCCGGCGTGGGGTCGTGGCGCCGGGCAGGCGGACGCCGTCCTGCCAAAACGTGACCTTCAGACGGCTGCACCCGGCCTGGGCGTAGCGCTTCTCGGTCGCCACGTCGATGTAGATCGGCGAGGTGGCACCAAAGCGCTTGGTGATCGCGTCGGCCATCTCGCCGGTGAGGATCCCGTGAGCCTGCCCGTCGGTCGCCTGGAGGGCGGCCAGCATCACCGGGCGCGCATCGGGCACCCGCGTGCGGAGCACGTCGTCGGCGAGGACGGGCGACGCGAACGTGGCCAGCGCTGCAGCATAGACAAGCTTCATTGGCATTTCCCCTGTCCGTAGTAGCAGGTGGTGAGGCGCGCAGCATTGCTGCCCTGGATCGTTCCGACATTGGGGAGCGTCGGGACGATGGAGGCATAGAATTCCGTGAGGTCCATCGCTGCGAAATCGAGGCGCTGGAGCTGCGCGATGGTGAAGCCCGAGCAGTCGGGGTTCTTGCCGGAGCCCCAGCCCTTGCCCACCTGTACGCGGCCCTGTTCGTTGACGATGCGCGCGAGCTTGCTGTTGAAGCAGCACTTGCCGGTGGTGTGCTCGATGCAGGCGACGCATTTGCCGAAAACGCGGATGCACGACGAGCACCAAGTGCCAACCTTGTGGCAGAGTCCGGCCCCTTCCTTCATCGCGAGCTTGCCTTCCTCCTCGTTGCAGGACGACATGGACATGACGATGTAGATGACCACGGCGATGGCGAGCGACCACGGATCGAAGGCGATCACCAGGCTGTCCCCCGCATAGAGGACCGCTGAGCCGGCGGGCAGGGCGGCGCCATTGACCGCCACGGTCACGCCGTAGGTGGTGAAGGTGCCGCTGAAGCCCCCGCCGAGGAGCAGCGCCTGCATGCCTTGGTACAGGAACTCGCGGTTGTCGGCGTTCATCAGCACGTCGTAAACCAGGCGCGAGCCGGTGCCGAACAGGCTCTGGTTGGTCATGCCGGCACCAGCCGAGTCGGAATAGCAGCAGTTCTTGAACAGCCGGTCGCGGCAGCGGTTACCCTCACCCTTGAACACCTGCATGTTGTCGGTGTCGAGGTACACGCCCCCTTCGCGTGCGGCCTCCATCAGCGACATCGAACGGGCGAAGTCGGCGTCGTTGGTGTAGGTGGTGTTGAAGCAGTTTCCGGCGAGGCAGAAGACGTTCGCCGGACAGTTCGTTGCAGTGACGGTATTGCCCGGCGGCACCGGGCAGGTGTAGGTGTTCTCGGTGATCTCGCAGATGCCGGTGGCCGCGTTCATCTGCCGGCATACGGTGCCTGCGGGGGCACAACCGGCGGCAATGAGGGGGGCGCACTCGTCAGTCGCGGCGGCTTGCGCGCAGGCGAGCGTCGTCTCGTACTGCCAGCAGTCACGCGATACGAACGCGCCGTTCACCTCCTTGGTGGCCGGGCCGTCGACGCAGCGCGCGGTTCCCGCCACCGTGCAGCGGCCACCGGCGTCCAGGGCAGGGCACTGGTCGTCCCATCGATCGGTTTCGGTCACCGTGGTGTGGGGACGTTCGTAGTTCAGGACCATCTGCGGGATCGACCGATAGGCCGGATTGATCCGCCAGCCGACCACGGGACGTTGCGCGTCCTTGGTCCAGAAATAGCCGGGCACGGTGCCCGTCACGTCATAGCCGATGAGTCCGGACGCCGTCGCGGACGGCGCATAGCAGGCGGACGCCTCGAAGGCGGAACTGTCGCCGCCCCAGCCCCACCAGGGCAGGATGTTGTCGCCACTCTGGGTCCCGGACGGGCAGGCACCATAGACTTCGAGGAAGGGGCGCTCCAGCGTGCAGTCCCCGAGTCCCGAGTCGCCACCTCCGTCGGTGCAGACGCGCCGGTATTCCTGGGCAACCATGGCGGTCAGCCGACAACTGTCGCCGACGCACTGGTTGTCGGCGACCCAAAGTCCGTTCTGGCCGCTGCCCCACCACGACCATGAGCCGCTGCGGAGCGTCGCGACCATGCGGGGAAACGTCAGCAGCGTGGTCATATCGAGGTCGAAGTACGTCAGGGGCGTACCCCGGTCGGTAACGCGGAAATGCTGTTGGCTGGCAGGCCTGTCCGGTATGCACTGCACATCCAGTCCGGTGCGGCCCGAAGCGGCGTTGGCAAACCAGTTGCCCGGTGTGCAACTGCTGGTGCGCGACACCGATACGCTCACGGAGCGCGTGCACGAGTACGGCGAGGTGCCGCTGTACTGGCGGCAGACGCGGTCTTCGGTGGCGGGTGTGGCGACGCTATCCACTTGGCAGCCGCTGTAATAGGTGGCGATGGCTCGGGCGGCGCTCACTGCCGGGTCGTAGGGCGAGATGGCCTCGCGCGGCGTGTTGGCCGACGTCATCGCCCCGCGCTGAGCCTCGCAGACGGGGTCGCCGGTCGCGATGGCGCAGGCGGTCAGGCGGGCATTGGCCGACCCCGACAGACTGGGCTGGCCGTAATACGTGGTTTCCGGCGGCGTGCTGGTATAACCCGGGACGGTGCTCGAGGCGCTCGGCGCATTGACCGTCCCCCGGATCACCGGGTTGGCCGCCTGGCCGGCAGCGGTGCCTTCCTCGAACGGGCCGGCCACGGCAGCGGTCTGCGTCGTGACGAAGCAGAAGAGCGTGATCCAGATGACCCAGCGACGCATCCAGCCTCCGCCGAGCCGCCTCAAGGAGGCTGGTGCCCCCTCGGGGGGCAGCGAACGAACGTGAGCGTGGGGGCCGTTCATCTCTGCCTCCTATCCCCGAATCCGCTTCAGGAAGGTGTCGGCTGCCGAGCCGAACCCGGGTGCCGACCGCTGCATGTATTCCAGCGCGTAGTCCAGGCTCACGTCGCCGGAGGTCCGCAGGAAGATCTCGGACGGCGCGCAGCTGCCACCGGCGCAGGCGACCGGTCGGGCGCCATCGCGCACCAGCACGAAGGCCGGGACCCGGGTGACGGCATAGCGGTCGAAGGCCTGCGGATCGATTTGCACCGCCACTTGTCGGTCGCCGATGAGGCGCTGCACCCGGGCGACGGTGGTGCGCAGCGACCCGTCGGCGAAGCCCCGGAGGACGATCGAAGCCTGGGCGCGTGCGGCCTGGTCGATGAGGCGCTGCAGCGTGGGCTGCGGCATGGAGAGGCTGACGAACACCAGGAGTCCCGGCCCGGACGCCAGTCCCTCTGCTCGGCTTATCTCCTGCGCTTGCGATGCATAGCCCCGCGCGAGCGCATCGAGATCGATCGGGGCACGGGCCGCCGGCGTCGGCAGTGCGTCGATGTGGGGTGGGGTCGGCACCGGCGCGGCTTGCAGTTCGGCGTCGCTCGGCATGCGATGTCGCTGCCGCACCTGCTCGATATCCTGATCGGAGATCGTCGGCTGTTCGCGACGGACCCGTTCGATGTCCGCGTCGGTGACGAGCGGCGGGTTCTGGGCCAGGGTCTGGGCGCTCGCCGCCAGCACAACAGCGAAGGGGAGGGCGGGAAGGACGGGATTAGAAGCCGACACAGCAGTTCCTTTTGCGAAACAACATGAAGGCGAAGTCCTCGCCGCGCACGGGGTATTCCTTGCCCGCACCCCAAAGCACCGTGGTGCGGCCGAAGGGTTGGCAGCAACGGCCAGCCTCCTTCGCGGTGTTGGGGATCGGATAGGTGAGCTGGGTCTTGTAGGCGGTCTTGTCCATGACGGGCTCGAAGTACGGTCCGCACAGGCCGGGCGTGCCGTGCCAGCCCCAGGCGATCAGTTCGCGGTGCATCTTCGCGGTCAGGCGCTGAGCCATGAGGGCGGCGGTGCGCACGCCGCCCAGGTGGTAGGGCACGTGGCCGTCGAGCGGGTAGATGCCGCCCTGACAGCCGGCGCACCAGAAGAGCTCCTTGAGGCCGAAGCCCACCGAGGCGGCGACGCAGTCGGCGGCGCAGGCGGCGATGGCGATGGGATTGGCGAAGAGCACGGCGTCCGGGTTGAGGATCAGGGTGAGCTCGTCGTCGTTCCACAGCGGATCGACCTCGGTGAGGTAGGCGAGATCGAACGAACCCTTTTCCAGGCAGGGGAAGTCGGTCACCACCTCCAGCCAGTACATCACCGGGTTCACGTAGAAGTGCGCCTGGTAGAAGCTGCCGCCGTCGCCATCGCCTTCCGGGCGGGTGAAGCGCGCGGCCTCCGGCGCCGGGATGCCCGGGTCGAGATCGACGCCGCCCAAGGAGACGAGGCAGAAGGGCTTCCGAACCGCTTCGACGTGCCGTGCGGGCTCCCAGAAGCCGATGGAGAGCCCGATGGCCGGATTGACGCCGCAACTGCAGACTGGGCTGGACGGGTTGTCGGTGTCTTCCTGGTCCCCGAAGTTGGCGACGCGTGCGGCACCGATGCTGATGGGCAGGATGCAGGACCAGCAGATGTCGGTAATCGGGTTGGGGAACTTGCCCGTGCAGGTGGCGGCGCCGGCGGCCCGGGCCGGCAGGGTGGCGAGGCCGAGGAGCAACGCCAGGACGAAGGGCAGCATGGGCGGACGTCGCCGGGTCATCGCGCGAGCTCCAGTTCATCGATCCGCAGCCGCAGTCCCTCCTGGGAGACCAGGGCCGGCACCTGGGCGATGCCCAGGCGGCGCGTGAGCAGGCCGTGCTGGTCGTAGTAGATGGGGATGCGCCAGGATTTCATGAGCTCCAGGTAGGAACCGCCGACCAGGATCGGCTTGACGCGTCCCCGGTACGACGCCATCAGCTGCCGCGCCCGGCCCACCTGGCGCGGGTCGCGGGCGTCGAAGAACAGCAGGTGCCGGGACAGCGACACCACCTCCAGCGGGTTCTTGCGCGTCCCGGCGGCAAACAGCAGTTCGCCCTGGGGGCCGAGGATGTTGCGATCGAGGGTGAAGCTCGGATCGACGTAGAAGGTCCGCGCGGTTTCGGTGGCGTGCAGGCCCGCCACCGGCAGCGGATGCTTCACGGTCTCGATGCCGCGGGATCGGGCATGCTCTTCGAGGCGTTTCAGTTCCCCGCTGCGTTCCTTCTCCCGGAGGCGTTGCTCGATCATCTGCAGCAGGTGGGGTTCGGTGACGTCGTAGGTCGGGCCAATCACGCCCAGCTCCATGGCGGCGGCATGGGCCACGAACAGGCTCGGACCCGCCGCGACGACGAGCATCTTGAGTATGGTCATGGCGTGCTCCCACCCGGGCAGCGCACCTGCCCGGCCCATTGGGCTTCTCCCGCCGCATCCCGCAGGTGGCTGGCACGGATCAGCCCCAGCAGCACCGGGTCGCCGTCGCCCTGGGAAAAGGCGCGGCGCAACTCGCTGGTGCGCATCGGGCGGCCGCAACGCTGCTGGAATGCCGCCAGGTAGGCCCGGGCACCGGCTTCGGCGGCGGGGGCGATCCGCTGCAGCAAGCCCAGGTAGTCGTCGAGCGGCATCTCGTCGGCGTGAGCCTTCGAGTTCGGCAGCGCGCCGTGCGCCGGACTGGTTTGTCCCCAAACCGGCAGAGCGGCGGAGGTGGCGACCAGGACGACGGCGGTGAGCCGGGGGGCGAGCCGCGACATCAGTGCGGTGCGATGCTTCATGCGCGCCTCCGTCAGAACAGCGGCACCGCGCGGCCGATCACCTGATCGGCGCGAACCAGGCCGCTCGCGGCATAGCGCGAATCGAAGGAGTCGGGACTGGTGCCTTGCACGTAGAAGTAGCCGGGCGGAATGACCGTGGGCGCGATAGGTGCCAGGGGGCGCCGGTCGTGGGCGTGGGCCTTGGCGACCCCGACCGTCATCCCGTTGATGGCGACGACCCGGCCGCGCACCGTGACCGCATCCCCGGGTAGCCCACGGACGATCTTGAAGAAGGGCTGGCCGCGCAGGCCGGGGTAGTCGGCCTGCGCTCGGCCGTCGAAGGCGAACACCACGTAGTCGCCGCGATGCAGTTCACCGGCATCCTCGACCAGCAGTGCGACCCGGTAAGGCAGGCTGGGCGTCCAGTTGAACAGCACGGGCAGCCGTGGTGTCGCATCGATGAAGAGCCGCACATAGGCGAGGCCCCAGATCGCCAAGACCGGCAGGTAGAGATACCAGCGCCTACGCATGTGGCGCAGGAAGTCGGAGAAATCGTCGAGGGCACGCCGCCCGAGGGAGCGGGTCGCGACTTGCGGTACCACCGGGGAGATCAGTTCTTTCATGGGGTTTCCACCTTTCTGCGCAGTTGGGCGGTCAGGTCGACGGTGTTCGGCGTCGGTCCGGCGACGGCGGTCTTGAGAAGGACCAGGCAGCCGCATTCCCGCGGCAGCTCGTCGAGGGCGGCCGGCAGGCGCTGGGCGAAGGTTTTCGCCGTGGAGAGCGCCTTCTGCCGGTCTTCCTCCGAGTGGGGCTGACTAAGCGTCTTGGTCAGGATCTGGGTGAACTCGGCTTCCTTGGCGCGGTACACCTCGGCCACATCCACCACGCCGATGACCAGGGCCGGCCGCAACACCCAGCGGTCGTATGCCGCGAGCGATGCGGCCACCACGAACAGCGTCACCAAGCCGTGGGCGAGCCAGTGGAGAACGCTCGCTTTCATACCGCGTGCCCCCGGCGCCGCAACAGTTCGCTGATCGCCTCATCGATCGAGAGGCCCCGGGCACGCAACTCGTCGATGGGGGCGTTGTCCTCGAGCTTGTTGGAGAACAGCAGATGGGTGGCCGGATCGAGGATGGCGCGGGCCACGCCTTCGCCCACCGGCGAGGAGATGTAGAGCTCGGAGAAGACGCCGGCCTCGGTGCGCAGCGAGTTCAAGAGGCGCTTTTTCGGCTCGTCCATGGTCAGCCGGCCCTTGCGGTCGAGCATCTCGATGGACTCGGGTTTCTGGCGCAGCAGGAAGACCCAGTCGGAGCAGTTGAAGGCGGCTTCCATCTGGGCCGAGCCATAGAAGTCGTCGGCGCTTTGCGTCGCCGTGCCGAGCGCGCCGCCGTACTTGCGGGCGCGCCGAGCCGCCTCCTCGATCACGGCCGCCTTGACGGGATCGTCGGCGCCGATGTCGCCCAACTGCTGCTTCAGCTCGTCGACGAACAGCACCTTGCGCCGGTTGCGGGTCAGATACATCTCGCCGGTGATCCGGTGCAGCAGCAGGATATTGACTACCGCATGGAGGTCGGGCCGGCGCTTCAGCTCCTCGTTCTCGATGACGATGAAGTCGTTGGAAAAGTCGACGTTGTTGCGGCCCTCGAAGAAGCGCTCGTACTGCCCGCCACGCGCATAGGGGTTGAGCATGATGGCGAGGTCCTTGATGCGCTGATCATTGACCACGCCGAGTTCCTCGATGGTCCCGCCCTTGAAGGCATCGCGCAGTCCCGTGATGCGCAGCCCGTTGCCGTATTCGCGCCAGAGCTTCAAGACCATCGCCGAGATCGCCTTGTACTGGACCTCTTCGAGGGCGTGCTGCATCGAGCACATCTTCGCGATGCCCGGCACCAGCATGTCGATGTCTTCATTGATGTCGACGATGTGGGTGAAGGGGTCGAGGCAGATGTCGACGTCCGGGCGGAACTCGATGTAGGTGCCCTGGGCCTTGCGGCACAGCTTCTCGAAGGAGCGCCCGAGGTCGAGCATCCAGACCTTGGCGCCGATGGCACGGTAGGACCAGGCCATCTCGTTCATCAGCACCGACTTGCCGGAGCCGGGGGCGCCGATGATGGCGAAGTTGTAGTTGCCCAGGTCGTTGTCGAAGATGTCCAGGGTCATCAACTGGCCACGCCGGCCGCCGAAGACCAAGGCGGGGGTGCGCGTGCCGCGCCACTCGGCGATCAGTGGCGCCATGTGGATGGCGTTGGCCATCGTCTTGCGCGTGACCCGGCGCATCTTCACCAGGTCCCTGTGGAACTTCTCGGTCAGCGTCATGGGAAGGCTGGCCAGCAACGCCTGGCGGTGCATGTAGGCGTCGGCGTTGAGCTGAAAACCGCGGCCGCGCCAGATGGCGTTGGCGGCTTCGTGGGCGGCGACCGCTTTGTCTGGGGCTGTGAAGAGCGCCAGCTGGTGGTAGAGGCTCACCAGGCTGCCGCCGGTGTCGATGGCATCCGCCGCGGCCGTCCAGTCGTCCAGCTTCTTTTTCACGTCGGGCATGACGTCGGCCATCTTCGACTTGGCGTTCTGCGTCGCCCGCACATGGTTAGCGGTCACCACCGACTTGGTGACGTTGGGGTCGAGCACATGCACGCCCAGAGTCAGCAGGAAGGGGGCGCTGTACTGCAGCGCCGGCTGCATCAGGTCGCCGATGAGGGAACCCATCTGCCAGAGCGCGAAGCGTTCCGGGAAGCTCTTGATCGAGTAGAAGCGGGCCTCCAGCACGTCGGAGCTCGCTTCCTTCCACAAGGTGAGGCCGCCCGGGTGCGGGTCCTGGATGGTGTCGAAGTCCACGATCTGGTCGCGCAGCTCGCGCCCGTCGTCGTAGTGAAGGTCCGGAGCGTCGGTCTGCGAAATGCGATCCGGGTTGGTGAAGAGGGCGCACCAGTTGATCAGGTCGGCGGCGTCGCAGACACGGTTCGGGAGGGAGGCCGAGCGCAGCGTCGAGGACATCGAGTCGCGCAGCGCCATCAATTCGTCGCGCCGGTTGAGGTCTTCTGCGTCGCCCGGGAAGGCGACGGAGAGCATCAGGCGAAAGTCCCGGATCGTGTAGTGGAAGCCCGCCGTGAGGGACTTCTGCGCGCCCTGCAGCAGGTGGCCGACGCGCTGGCGGGCGAGCTTCCTGAAAAGGTTGCCGTTGCGGGCCGGGCGGCCCCAAGCTTTGGCCTGTTCGGCCTGGGTCGCGTCCTCGACCCGCAAATTGGCGTAGCGGCGCAAGGGCTCGCGCACCTGGGGCGAGGCGAAGAGGTGGAACTGGATGCCGGTGCCGGTCGGGCAGTTGGCGTAGAGCGAGACCAGGACTTCCGCCATGCGCTCGTCGGCGCCGGACTGGGGCATGAGTTCCAGCAGGAAGCCCATGCTGTCGCGGTTGACGAAGATCTTCTCGGCAGAGAGGTAGGCGGAGTAGGGCAGCCAGTTGGCGAACTGCTCGGCCGACGTCTCCACCGGCCGGCCGAAGGGGAAGCGCGGCGCCTCGGGGCGGCGGGGTGTAGGGGTGTCGCGATACGGGGTGCTCATGGCGTCCTCACTGTGCGCGGCTGGCGCCGGGTCCGGTGACGGTTGGCCGCTGCAGCAAGCTCGGCGCGGCCGGCGAGTTGCCTCCGGGGTTCGATTCGGTGGCGGTATCCGGAGCGGATTTGGGCGGTGGCTTCAGTGGCGCATAGGCGTCGCGGATCTGGCGCTGCACGTGGTCGATCAGCCATTGGCCGTTGTCCACCTGCACATACACGTAGCCCTGGTCGTACAGGTCACCGTCCGCGTCTTCCCAAGGCTTGATCCACAGGCGCAGGACGCGGGCCTGCGAGCGCAAGGGGCTGGGCGTCACGCTGGTACCGGCATCGCCGGCCGTTGCAGGAGATGCAGCGCGCGTCGTCGCTTGGGGAGCCCGCTCGTCGGATTCCTCTTGGCGGGCGGCGGGGGAGCGCCGCGCCCGCTGGCTGGGCAGGTTATGATGAAGGGCATTGGCATAGGTGCCAGACACCGAATCGCAGGCGACCCCTTCGGGCGCCTTGCAGGCGTACTTTGAGTCGCCGCCCAGTCCCGACATGTTCATGCAGGCACCCAGAGGGAGGAGCAGGCAGGCCGTGGCGATGCGCAGGATGAGGGTCTTCATGGTTGCCGCTCCGGGATGCCGGCCTGGGCGAGTCGCGCCTTCAATACCGTGCGCCCCACGAAGCCTTCTGTACGCGTGCCATCTGCCCAGACCAGGGTGGGCGTGCCTTGCACGCCGAGGCGGCGGGCCAACTCCAGGTTGCGGGCGATGGGGTGGTCGCAGGTTGCGCCGGGGCTGAGGAGTGTCTCGTCGCCCTGGAGCATCAGGCGCTCCCAGGCCTGCTCACGATCGGCCGCACACCACACCGCGATCGGTTTGGTCTCGCCCTGGAAGGGCACGAGGAAGGTGTAGACGGTGACGTTGTCGAGGCTCGCCAACTCCGGCTCCAACTGCTGGCAGTAGGGGCAGTTGGGATCGCTGAAGACGGCGAGCCGGCGCTCGCCCTTGCCGCGCACCGTCTTGATCGCATCGCCCAGCGGCAACTGGTCGAAGGCAACTGGAGGGATTGGCGTTTGCACGTCGGCAGAGTCTGCCGGGCTGCTGGTGCGCGCGGCCTGCGCCAGCTTCGGGCCGGTGAGGTCCCGCAGGGTCTCGGTGTCGAACAGCCGGCCGAACAGGAAATAGCGCGGGGCGCTCGCCGGGACGTAGGCGACGTTGCCGTCCATCCAGACTTCAAAAAGGCCGGCCACCGGGGAGCGCGTGACCTCGGTGAAGCGCGTGCCGGGATGGGCCTTCTGCAAGGCGGTCAGGAGGCGGGATTCGTCAGACGTCGCGGCGAGCGCCGGCGGGAATGCGCCCGCGAACGCCGTGATCAGCGCGATCGCCGCGAGGCGGCCGCGCACGGCTTCAGTAGTTGCCATCGTCGGAGGTCTCCAGGTAGCGGGTTTCGGGAGAGGCGGGGAAGCGCGATGCCGGGGCGGCATTCGCGGCCATCGGCACGTCGATGCGCACGCCCTTGGTGATCACCACGTCGATCTCGCGGCCGGCATCGACCTCGATGACCGGGAAGGTGTTCTCGGCGAGCTTGATGTAGTACTGGGCCAGGCGGTCCAGCGCCTTGCCGACCCCGGTGCCGAGGCCGGCACGGTAGGCTTCGGCACCGGTGGCGCTGGCGACAGTGCCCAGCGCCGAGGTGCTGTATTCAGTCGACGAGGTCGCCAGGCCCTGGCCGATCCCGCTCACCACGCCGGCCAGCAGCGCATTGGCGAGCATCTGCCCCTGCTTGGTGACCAGGCGCCCGCGCATGCCGACCTTGCCGTCCTCGCCGTAGACGCTGCCCTGGATCTTCACTTCCAGCGTGGCGCCGTCGGCCCGCACGCAGGACAGGCTCTCGGTGCGCAGATAGGCGCGCTCGGAGCTGATGTCGCCGTAGCCGGCCGCGATCACGAAGCACTCGCGGTATTCGCCGCGGAAGCGATTCGGTAGCACGCTGTTGTCCGAGAGGCGGATCAGCACCGGGTGGGGGTTGGCCTGGGACTGGCCGCCGGTGGGCGCATCGAGCCCGCCCAACAAGGTGCCGCGCGTGAAACTCACCGGCAGAAAGGTGGAGAGGGTAGGTGGGGTCAGCGCCCCGGCGCCCGACGCCAAGGCCGTTTCTGTGTTCGACGTCGCTCGGGAACCGGTGCTGACCCCGGATCGATCGTTCAGGGAGATGCGGGTGATCGTGGGTATGGCCGGCGCGATCGCGGGTGGGGGCAGATTCCCCGGGGCGCCGGGAGGCATCGCGCCCGCCGATACTGCCTTGGGCGGCGGTGGCGCCGGCGGCATGGATGTCGGCGGATCTGCCGGCTTCGGCGGAGCCGGTGTGGCGGCGGCCTGTTGGGCCGAGGTGAGCCGTTGTTCCAGCTCCGCGAAGCGCTGCAGGGTCTTCGCCTCGAAGGCCTGGCGGTCCTTGTTGAGCCGTGCTTGCTCCTCGCGCTCGGCTTCGTACTGGGCGAGCTTGCGTCCTGCCGTGCCGACCCATTGGTCCACCGGGTTGACCTGGCCGCCGGGCGGCATGACGCCTATGTTGGTGACGGTGCCGGGTTGCCCAGCGGCAGTGCGGGCCTCGCCGTTCCTGGCACTGGAGCCGGTGAAGGCGAAGATCAGCCAGAGGATGCCGACGCCGCCGGCGACGATGGTCCCCAGCATCGCGTACTGGCGCTGCTTGGGCGACAGGCGTTCCGCCAGGGCGCGCAGGGCGTGGGCGGGTTGGCGCGGCGCGTTCATCGCCCACCTCCGCGCCGGATCACGTAAACGCTGGTGCTCTCGCCGGGGCGCAGGTTGTGGTGCTCGATGGCGATTCCGGCGACCTCACCGCCGTCTCGGTCGAACTCCTGCTCCGCCAACACCATGGGTTCGGTGCCGACGTTCTGCAGCAGGAACTTCTCCCCGATGAGACCGCGCCCCTCGTACTGGCGTACCAACGAGAAGCGCACTTCCGTCCAAAGCTGGATCGTGCGGTGGGCTTCCTCCACCTGGACGTCCGCCGGCACACGGTCCGTGGTCATCGCCACCAGCAGGGCCTTCATCGCCCGGATGGGATTCGGCGACGGCCCGGCCGCCGCCTGAGCCGCCCCCGTCGCCCTGAACGCCTTGGGCGTCTTGTCGCGGATGACGATGGTGTCGGCTGGGGTGTCGGCACGGCGCAACAGCAGCGTGTAGGTGGCGTCGGCCGACGAGACGAACAGGTTGACCGGCTTTGCCGAGTCGCCCACCGGGCGGATATAGACCTCGCCCTTGTCGCGGTCGCACTCCAGCACGATCTCGCCGCCCGGATTGATCGTCGGCAGGCCGGCCCCGGGCGCCGTGGTGCCGGGGTTCGTGGGCAGCGCCGGAGACGGGCCGCAGTTGCTCGACAGAATGTTGCCGAATACGTCGGTGATCGGCGCGTTCTCGATGCGGATGCGCGTCGGCTCCTTGATCGAGAGGATGGCTTCGACGGAAACGCCGTCGCTGGCCTCGACGAGCTGCAGGGCATGGACGGGCGCTGCCAGGATCACCGCGGCGACCGTAGCGATCGCCGACAATGCCTGTCCGATGCGCTGCACTGGTAGCGGTGTCGTGGCTGGATGACTTGCTGATCTATTTGCTCGCATAGGGCACCTCCTTGAAGGCCTTCAGGTGCATGCGCGCGCCGGCATAGCTGAACTCGATCAGGTAGGCCTTGAGTTCGTTGGCCGTCTCGAAGCCGTTGACCAGGGTGCGCAGGCGCCCGCGAATGACGACGCTCTGCGCCGCCTCGCTGGGGACGAGTTGCTGGGGCGCGAACACGGTGGCCGCGTTGATGCGCTTCAGGCGCTCGGCCTCCACTTCCTGCCGCGTCTTGAGCGGGCCGTACTGCTCGGGCTCGACGTAGCCCAAGAGGACGCCCTTCTTCCAGTCGATCGACGCCGGCGTTACGTCGAGGATCAGCCAGGCGATGAAGCTGCCCATCTGCTCTAGATATTCGTGGCTGGCCTGGTCGCGGGTGACCCAGAAAGTCTGGTTGAGGGCGGGCGGCACGACGACCGTGCGCACCGTTCCCAGCAGATTGAGGATGACCACCAGGGCAAGGATCTGGCCGGCAGCCAGCACGCCGACCGCCAGGCCGAGCCCGCGATTGCGGCGCCGCATCTCCTTGATGTCGCCGTTGAGCCGTTCGAAGTCCATGGGCGCTCTCCGGGCTCAACCGACCATGCGGCGAAGGTGCGAGGGCGGGGTGGCCCGCATCGCGGTCAGGGGGCTCGCGGGCAGATGCCAGTACAGCCAGTGGATGGCATAGGCCGGGTGCTTGTCTGCCTTCAGCCGCGAGATCCAGCGCGAGAGGAAGATGCCCGTCGCCAGGCAGATGGCGAAGGACATCCTCGTGCCGGACAGGTAGCCGACGAAGAACATGAGAACGACCGGCGCCGCGACATCGACGTCCCAGAAGCCGATCTTCCACTGGTCGTCCAGACGACGGGGAATGTAGGTGTCGGTGCGCATGCCGGTTTCCCAGGGGTCGAGGCAGGCGTCAGACCACCGCGCCCATGATCGCGCCGGCGATCACCAGGCCGACGGCGCCGAAGATGGCGAGGCCGACGTAGAACAGAACGGGACCGAAGTTGCGCAGCGCGGAGAGAGAAATCAGCGCGACGACGAAGCCGATGAAGCCGACCAGCGCCTTGATTCCCGGCCCCAGATCGGCGAGCTGGGTCAGGGCCGAGGTGAGCGGTCCGGTGATGCCGGTGAAGGCGACCAGGTCCAGGGCGTAGCCGGGGAAGGCGGCACCGAGGCCGAGCACGATGGTCGCGAACAGCATCGCGACGGTCGCCGGCTTGCGCGAAGAAACGCGGGGAGCAATGAGCACTGCAGTGTTCATGAAAACCTCCGGGAATGGATTGAGCGTTGAACGGGGGTAGGGGAGACGGGTGGGCGTGTGAGGGCGCCGGCGGGTGGGAGCGCGAGCGCTCGACGGGTGAAGGAGTTCGAGATCGGCGAACGACCGGCACGAGGTCATGGCTGGTGCTCCTCGTTCATCTGGAAGACCACCTCGACCCGGCGGTTCTGGGCGCGCCCGGCCAGGGTGTCGTTCGGGGCGATGAAGCAGCACGCGCCACGGGCGCGCAGGGTCAGCGTCGCGGCCAGCGCCGGATGCGTCCTGCGAAGGTGGTCGCGAACCGCGAGGGCGCGCGCCAGGGCGAGGTCCTGGTTGAACGCCAGGGGCCCCGTGCTATCGGTGCGGCCGATGATCGTGATGCGGCGCACTTGGAGTAGATCGTCCATGGCCGCATTCAGCTGGGAACGCGCGGCGCGGCTCAGCTTCGCGCTGCCCAGGGCGAACTGCACAATGACCGTGCGCGAGGACGGCGCCGTCGTCGCAGGAGCGGGCTGCACGGGGGTGGGCGCGACGGGTTCGGCTGGGGCGGGTGACGCGGCAGGGTCGATCGACTGCTTGGGCGCTTCGGTGGCCAGGCTCTTGGGCGTGCGCGTGGGGCAGGCTGGGGGCACGCACTGCGCGAACACGGCGTCGCGGCCGAAGTCGAGTTGGGCCAACCGTGCGGGTGCTGTCGGGTGCCGTCCGGTTGTGGAATCGAGCGGCTCCTGCGCGCGGAACAGGCTGCACGACGCTGCAAGGGCCGTGCAGCAGCCGACAACGGCGAGCCAACCGGTGCGACGCATAACGCGAGCCATCATGGCGAGACCCTCGCCGACATTAGGCCGGGGGTCGCCACCGTCGATACCGTCTGCGAACTCGAGCGTGGGCCGCGTTGCCGAGGCAACTGGCGGTACACCCGCCAGGCGTATTTGGCGCGGGCCTCGGCGCAGTCCTGGCCCCTGAGTTGCGAGCAGGCCGCGTTGTAGGCGCCGACGGCATCCCACGTCGCGCCTCGCCGCGAAAAACTGTCCGCGAGCAGCCAGGCACCGACATGGATGTTGGTGCAGGGCTCGAAGAGATCGGCTTCCCGGATACCGTGACGGGATAGGGTCCGCAGGTGTCCGCTGTTGATCTGCATGAGCCCGATGTCGTAGGACCCGGTGCGCCGGACGTGTGAGCGATTGACCGCCAGGGGATTCAGGTTCGACTCGACCCGGGCAATGGCATAGAGCAGGTCGGCCGAGATGCCGTAGCGCTTGGCAGCCTCCTCCCAGCAGGCTTGCGCCCCGGTGGGCGCGAGCGCCAGGAAGGCGAAGGCAGCCAGGGCAGCAAATTGCGGCAGTCGACCCATGGATCACCTCTCCAAACGAAACCGGAACGGCCCGCAGGGAAGCGGGCAGCGAGGTCTGGGCCGTCGGCGGTGCGCAGACGGTCAGGGTCGGGTTCGGGTCGGTCCGGCGTCTGGCCGGGCGAGGTGAGCGAGCGGGTCAGGAACGGGTAGATGCCGATCAGGAACAACCGTTGAGGTGAGCGAAACCTCGACCGGGCGGCGCATCCCACCCGTGATGGGCTCTTTCGGCCATGTTGCGGCGCGCCTGCTGCAGAATGGCGGCACCTGACGGATCCGCTGTCCGGCACAGGGCGACGCAGGCCGTCGTCAGTTGGTCGAGTTGAAACTTGGGGTTGGGGTGTCGGTTGGCGGGGGAACGTTGTAGCTCCAACAGCAACTGGTACTGCTGCCGCCACATCGATTCACGGCGGCGCGGTGTCTGGGGAGATCGAAGAATGAGTTCGGTCCCGAGAAACTGGAAGATGCACGCAGACGCATCCTGGCGCGTGAAGACAAGCGAGACGCAGGAACTGATGAGGTCCGGGAAGCGGAACGTCGGTGACACGTTCTTGTCGCTGCGCAGCAGGCTGTAGAGCCAGTCGTGTTCCTCGAGCCACAGTCGCGTTTCGACGATGTCCTGCCGATCGATTCTTGGTGACTCAGACTTGGCCTTGCTCGGATATTCCTTCGGCGTATCGATGAGCATGATGTTGACCTCGGGTCGATGGCTGTCGATCGCTGCTGCAATCGTATGGCTCGAAGAGTAGGTCTTGCCGGCTTGAGGAGTCTCCCAGGAATGAAGGCCTTCTGAGGGGGGTTTCGGTATCAGTGCGAGGTCGAGGTGTCGATGCTGATTCTGCCCATGATTTTCACGAACCCGTCGTCACTGACTGGATTGGCTCGCAGAGTCGCAGTTGGCTCGCAGAGTCGCAGCAGTTGCGATCGAATGTCCGCCGGCGACGCCGTCAAATTCACGGTGGCAAACCGAATATGGTGTCCTTGGATCACCACCGTCTCGTCGACCATCTGACCGATCGCTGGATGCAGCAACAACCCGCTGGCGCAATCGGCAAGCGCCTCGCCGCGCCCCACCTGAGAACGCAAGTAGGCATAGATCTGGTACACATAGCCGCTACGCAGGGTTTCCTCACGGTACCAGCCAGTTGTCACGATCGACGTGAACTTAGTGTCGATGACGATCCGCCGTCCAGATGACGGATGGTCGAGCACGACATCGGTTCGCATCGTCGGCAGGATCTTTTCGATCCCAGCAGTCTTCTGCTCAATCTGCCAGCCCATAGTGCCGCCGCACAGCACCCGCCATCCTCGTGGGCTCAACACCACGTCGTAGAACCCGCCCACCGCTCGCTCGAACAGTCGACGTACCCAGGTCGCTTCACGATCCGGTAAAGAGAGCACATTCGCGCCCGATGCCTCCGTGGGAAGCGCCAGATCGAACGCCAGCTTCGCAGCTGCCACCATGAACCGGTCGTCCACATCGTTACGGCCAAAACGATCTGTGCTCATTTGGGCCCGTGTCGGCGCATCGCCAGATACACCCATTGCTTTCATGCCGCTTGCAAGTGACCGGCACCGATGGGCAACGTCCTTCCTCCGCACGACCCTGGATACGGATTCCAAAGCTGCACGGACAAAGCGATTACGCGGGGTGTCGATGGTGAGCTCGTCGAACCGGCATGCCACCAAACCCCGATCCAGCAATTGATGACGCTCGGTGGCCAGAACATCGATGCGACCACGCACGCGGTTGAGCACGGCGTCACGAGATCGATAGCCGAGACTTAAGCGACGACGCTGTCGAACCTCAACCGCATGGGCAAGAATCTCGGCGACCAGGTCTGGCAGCTCGTCCGGGCTGTCTTCCAGACCGACCTTGCCGATACCGTGAGTGCGGAACAGGTCCGAGGCATAGAGCATCAGCAGCCAGATGTTGCGCACCGGAATGTGTCCGATGAACCCCTCAGCAGTCGCGGACGAATCTTCTGCCTCTTCTGCGACAGCGTTCATCACCAGCCCTGCGTCAGCCGTGCAATTGCCTTTTGTGCTTCGTCGGGCGCGTCGAACCAATATTCATCCAACAGCGGGCCGATCTCCGTCTCCACGATCTGCCGGAACCAGTTCTTCGTGTCTCCTGCTTCCAGCCGATGCGCAGGTGTGACATAGCTGTGGCCAATCCGGAACTGCTTACCAAGACGCGCATCCGCCGCGATTTGGTCGTTCAGCTCGGCGATTCGGCGTTCGATATCCGCCACCAGGGCTGGATCGACAGCACACTCCTTGACCACCCAATCCCGCCAAGCAGGGCTCAACCTCGGCTCCAGTCCAACGAAAGCAAAGCGGCGACGCAGTGCCAGATCGACCAGCGCAAGTGATCGGTCGGCGATGTTCATGGTGCCGACCACATAGAGATTCTCGGGAATGTGGACGGGACGACGCTTGCCATCTGCATCGGGATAGCAGAGTTCCAAGGCCTCGTTGGGCGTGCGTTTCCCAGCCTCCAGCAGCGTCAACAGCTCCCCGAAGATCTGCGCCGGGTTGCCACGGTTGATCTCCTCGATCACCACTACAAACCTAGCGGACGGGTCTTTGCTCGCAGCCTTGATCGCCTCCATGAAAACGCCGTCCGCCAGCGACAACTTGCCTTCGCCGGTCGGGCGCCAGCCCCGAACGAAGTCCTCGTAGGACAGGTTGGGATGGAACTGCACAGCGCGGACCTTGCTGTCGTCCTTCTGTCCCATCAACGCAAACGCCAGCCGCTTGGCGAGCCAGGTCTTGCCCGTGCCCGGAGGGCCCTGAAGGATCAAGTTCTTCTTGGTGCGCAGCCGATCGAGCAGCAGATCGATCTCGGGCCGCTCGAGGAAGCATCCGTCCTTGAGAATGTCCTCGACCGAATACGGAACGATCGGCGCAGCCACTTGGACGGCTTCGCCAACCTCACCTACAGCTGCCTGATCCTCCGCGACATCATCGACAAGATTACCGGCTGGAACAGCCTCGTCGGCGGGATCTTTGTAGAGCCAGGAAGCCAGAGACAGAGAGGTGGCCCCGATTGTCTGGACAGGGAATCCGGTTCGATAAGTGGAGCCTTGCCGGTTAGGGCCGGGGGCCCGAGGTCTGGGTTGGTTTTGACTTTCTCATATTTTATAAAAATCGGTTCGAGCTCGGTGGAGCTTGTGGGCGAAGGGCTGCGCGGTGGGAAAGTCGTCAGACTTTTCCACGGCAAGCGGCCCGGTGCGCGAAGCGCATCGTCCATAAATCCACGGAGCCAGCCTTTGTGCCGTCATGCCGCCAGCGGCGTCTCATCGCGGAGCGCGCCGAAGTACGCCTGGTCGGGGGTGCGCCCGTCGTGAGCGCGGTGCGGCCGGCGTTCGTTGTAGAAGCGCAGGTAGGCGCCCAGGTGGGCCTTGGCCTCGGCGACGCTGTCATAGGCCTTGAGGTACACCTCTTCGTATTTCACGCTCTTCCACAGCCGCTCGACGAAGACGTTGTCGCGCCAGCAGCCCTTGCCGTCCATGCTGATCTGGATGCCGTTGTCTTTGAGCAGGTCGGTGAAATCGGTGCTGGTGAACTGGCATCCCTGATCGGTGTTGAAGATCTCCGGGCGGCCGTAGCGATGCAGCGCTTCGCGCACCGCATCGAGGCAGAAGTCGGTGGTCAGCGTGTTCGACAGCCGCCACGCCAGCACTCGGCGCGAGGACCAATCGATGATGGCGAACAGATACACGAAACCCTTGCGCATCGGGATGTAGGTGATGTCGGCGGCCCACGCCTGGTTGGGGCGTTCGATCTTCAGATCCCGCAGCAGGTACGGATAGATCTCGTCACCGCGGCGGCGCCGGGACGTGTTGGGCTTGCGATAGAGCGCCTCGATGCCCATGCGGCGCATCAGCGTGCCGACGTGCTTGCGCCCGATCGCATGCCCCTCGGCGCGCAGCAAATCCCGCAGCATCCGCGCTCCGGCAAACGGGTGCTCGAGATGCAGTTCGTCCATCCGGCGCATCAGCGCCAGATCGTGCGCCGACACTTCTCGCGGCGTGTAGTACATCGACGAGCGCGCCAGACGCAGAATCCGGCATTGCTGCGTCAGCGGCAGTTCATGGGTGCGGTCGATCATTTTCTTGCGCTCAGCAGGCCCGCCTTGGTGAGCGCGCTTTCTAAAAAATCATTCTCCAGCGTCAGCTGCCCGATCTTGGCGTGCAGCTTCGTCAGATCCGGTGCGGCGGTCGCGGTCGCCGAGGCGTCACCGAACACGTGCGCGGCGCGCTCCATCAACTGGCTCTTCCAGTCGGCGATCTGGTTCGGATGGACGTCGAACTGCTGCGCCAGCTCGGCCAGCGTCTTGTCTCCTTTGAGCGCGGCCACCGCCACTTGCGCCTTGAACGCCGGCGAGTGGTTTCGCCGTTTCCTTCTCGTCATGCTCTTGCTCCATTTCAGGGCCGCTCACGCGGCCATCGCTGGGGCAAGGCTACCACCTATCCGGCTGTCCGAATTTCCGGGGCCCGCTCTTTGTGCCTTGAGGTCGTAGGTCTTCTCGGTGGGCAGTTGGCGAAAGTGCGAGCGCCGGCGTAGCTTGCCGTTTTCAAAGGAGGGGCTTACCCAGGTTACCATCTGCTGAATAGCGCCCGGTGCAACAAGCGGCCACAGTTTGCGGGCGTGCTCGCGGCTGCGGACCTCGCGTGCGGTAACGCGCATCTGAAAGAGCCCCTTTCGGGAAAAGACGACGACTGCTTCATCCATGGTCGAATTGCACTCCGGAGATAGTTGCGTCGCCGTCACGTGTCCAGAAGAACTTCCGACTAGCTACATCAAGCCTCAGGCCAGGATCACCAGGGTCGCGACCGTCGCTAATCGATGAGTTCATCGGGACATCCTGGGCGCGTGTATTTGGAATGAGTGCTCGATCATTGGCGCGGCCGTGTCGCGCGAGTCAAGAGTTCAGTTGCTATAGACGATGTCCCGTCATCAACTCGGATGGTCGGTACATGTCAGTCAACATCAAGACATGGTGTCGAGCTCGAGTGATACCGACGCGCAGCAGCCGCCGGCAGCGCGGATGCGGCGCGTCCTCAGGACAAAAAATCAACGGGCTGCTGTTTGGGTCATCGAAGATGATCACCGCGTCGAACTCCTTGCCCTTGGACTTGTGCACTGTCATCACCTGGATGCCGTGCAGATCATTGCCGCCCGACAGCAGTTGGTCTTCCGCCAGCGCGGCATCCAAGGCGGTCCGAGCATTGCAATAATTCCCCTGCGACTGCCACAAGTCAGTAAGACTGCTGGCGATGCGTCGACCACGCTGGAACGCGACCAATTGTTCTGCGTCATTGGCGATGCTTTCGAGCGGGTTGGCGCCAGCCTCGCGCAAAATGCGTCGCGCCTCGATCCAGTCCCGTTTGGGCTCGCCCGAGAAATTATGGACACGTAGGGTGCGCAATGCGTCCAGCAACTTCGCAGCAACACCATTGGCGCGCGGCGCTGTCCCCGCGCGGCTTTGCGTGGCGCTTATCGCTAGGCGTTGCGCTTGCGACAAGTTTCCATTACCGCCACGCGCGCGGAATACCGCCGCCGCCAGGTCCAGTGCATCGGCGAGATCGGTTAGTTCCGCTGACTCCGCTGGGCGCGGCTCAAGCAGGAAGGCGACCATCCGGCTCGACAGCAGAACCGACGCTTCATCTATCATTACGCGGTGCGGGATACTCTTGTTGGTGCCGTCGCCATTTAGGGCGCGCGAAATGATGTTGACACCGCGGCCCCAGGTCGCCAGCAGCGCCAAGTTTTCGACATCGTTTGGCGTGGCCGCTGCCTTGGCCTTTTGGATCGCAATGCCGACGGCCGAACGGATCGCTGCATCCCGTCTGTCGGCGTTCGCCCGGAAGTTCATACGCGAGACGCCTTGGTATGCGGCGCCGCGTGGCGTTCCGAGCAGCATGTCATTGGCAAAGGTAACGATTTCGGAGTTGGGACTGCGATGGTTTTGGCCCTGCAAATCCACCCGCAATGGTTGAAGCGCCTCCATGATATGCGTGATTCGTTCCGAACTCACCCCAGGTCGGAAGTCGTAGATTTGTTGATCCAGATCGGCGAGACAGACCAACTGTGTGTTTTCGGACAGCAACCGCACACACTGCCATTGATCGTCGGCCGTATCCTGCGCTTCATCGACCACGATCATCGGATGACGGCAGGAGAAGAGCGAACGTAGGCGCGCGCTCGCGGCCAGTAATGCATGGGCCTTGGTCGAGAACAAATCGAACGCCACCAAGCCTTCCTTGCGGAACAGGCGCTCGCGCTCCGTCGCCCAGTTGCCTCCCTCGCTCTCAAACTGATGACGCATGGCAGTCTCGTCGTGGGGGAGCAGCAGGCGAAGCCGCCTGGGCGCACCCAGCAGGTAACCATAGGCTTTGAGAATCTCCCAGAAGAACGAATGGAAAGTCTGGATCGAGAGTTTGCTTTGCGAGGCCTTGGGCAACTGAGCCTTGCTGGCTTCGACGACGCGGGCCACCGCCGCCCGAGAAAAGCTGAGGAACAGCACTGTCTGGCCCGGCGGCAGACCCACTGCGATGAGGCGCTGGGCCTTCGCCAGGGCTATCGTTGTCTTGCCGCTGCCAGGGCCGCCGGTGACGAGGACTGGCCCTATCGCGTCTAGCACACTCTGCCGCTGCGGACAGATCACAAGCGCCAAGGGTCAATCTCCCGCAGCGACGGCAGTGTCTTCCTGTTCGATCGCAGGATCGGCGGGCGCTTCGGCGACGGCGGTCAGTCTTCGTTTCGGCTTGGGGTAGCGCTGGTAGATTTCGCCGAGAAAGCCCGTGATGGTGGGCGGAAGTTCACCCACGGCGCACAGTTCGAGTAGCCGCGCGGCGCCACCTTCGCCCTTCAACCCCTTGAGCGCCTTGACGGCAAGGGCGCGCACGGCATCATCGATGGGCCGTACAACGGGTATGCCAAAGCGACCTTCGCTGTCTTCGTTGCGCAGTAGCTCCAGAAACTGCCATTGGCGATCCAGTGGCGTTTCCTCGGCCATCAACATCTCAGCGCCTTTCTGCGTGATCTCCTTGGTAATTGCGTAGGTGCCTTGCAGGGCGATGATTTCCTGGTCCGTGCGCTTCTTCCGATCAAAGAACGCGAAGGCGGGGATGCCGATCTCTTTGAAGAAGGCGCCCAGCTTCTCCAGGTTGCCATCGCCATCCGCATTGATCACGCTAATCCCCGCGACATCAAGAGGGAAGAGGTCGAGGTTGTGCTCCTCCAGCTTGTGCGCAACGAGCAGCAGCGCATCCTGTTCCGTGATGCCTTCACCGACGATCACGCCGCGGCCGAGCATGGCTTCGGCAATCGCGCGGCGGAAGTTCTGGCGATAGTTCTTCGCTTTCATGCCCGCCGGCAGCTTGATCACGACACCGGACAGTTCGCCTTGATCATTGCGATCGAGTTTAACGATGCCTTCGGGCTCGAAGCGCTCGATGACATATGGTGAATGCGACGTGACGAAGCACTGGGAGGTCTCTTCGAGTAGATAGTTGGCAATGCGGCGCTGCGTGTGCGGAGGCAACGCGATCTCGGGCTCTTCCATCGCGAAAATCACGTTGTCCTTCTTGAGGTCGGCGATGAAAGTCAACAGTGCTAGCACCAAGGTGTTTAGCGTTCCCGTGCCGGACTGCTGAAACGGCACGGCAGCTTCGCCTTGGCCCATCGTCAAGAAAAAGGCGATGGTTTTACGTAGATGTTCGCGTGTGAGTTGGGAAACAAACAGGCGCGTCGAACGGCCTTCACCGCTCGGCGCGATATATTCGGCTAGACGCGCTTCGATTTCGTCCAGAACGGGACCCAACTCGGTTGCATCGGCGTCGATCGGCGGGTTAAGCACAGCCAGGCGTTTGCGGATGCTCTCCCACATGCCCTTACGGGCTTCCTTCATTCGGAGGATGTTGTCGAGCAAGGTGCCGCGTTCGAGACTCAGGGCTCGTGACCCTGTGCGGATGGTGCGTAGGTAGAGGAAGCCAATGGCTCGCTTCACGCGAGTCGGGATGGACTTAGGTTCTTCGTCGGGCTCTTCATTGGTGCGACCATAGATCGTTCGGGCGACGAACTGGTCTTCGTCGATGTCGTAGCGTCCGACGGTGACTAGGCGCAGACAGAGCTCGACCTGGGGGTCGTCGGCCGCAGCGATCTCACCTTCAGTCAGCAGACGCTTTTCGCTTGTGTGCCAGAACTCCAGATTTGCCGCGCATAGAGTCTTGATGTCATCGGTGAGGTCGACGAGGATAGCTTCGATGCGCAATGGAACGATCGTCTCGCCGTCATCAGCGAGGTAGTTGGCATTGCGAAAATCGAACTCCTCGACGGGAGGCGTACGGTTCAGCCGATCCGGTCCGAGCACAAGGTCAAGCGCCTCGCAGATCGTGCTCTTGCCAACATTGTTGCCACCGATCAGGAGGGTATGCCCAGAGAAGTGCAGCACGGCATTGGCAATGCCGCGGAAGTTCTCGATGGACAGTCGCGACACGCGCATGGTCTCCCCTTTGTGTCTGGTGTTATGGTTTAGCCGCCTGATTCACCTGCTCTTGAATGTCGCTGCAGACCTGCATGAGTTGATCGAAGGCGAGAGATTCGCCAAGCATCATGCCGTCTCCGATCATGGCCGCATAGTCTTCTTGTAATGCATCGCGCACCGCGCCTTCAGGAACGATGCGCAGATTGCCGGTCACCGCCGATTTGTAGTTGATGACGAGGCCGTCGGTATCCTTCTCAAGAAAGAAGAATGCCTTGTGGTCGGCGACTGCCGCCGCTACAGCGCGGTCGGTGATGACCTCATCGCAGTATCGACTGCGCGCGATGGCCGCCAGGTCGTGCCAATGACGCGCGTACCGTTCGCCGCGTATCCGTCCCTGCGAACAGAAGACGTGCGCCGCGGTTGCCTTTTCCCAGAAGGTGCGCGCCACGCTCATCACCACGGGACGGGCGGTCGGGAACGAAACATCTTCGACATGCCCCTCCATGTCGCAGACAACGGGCAGCGCCTGATGCGGCTCGCCGGTAGCGCGGCCGCCGAATTCCAGCGTCACGACCGTTTGAACATAGCCGCTGCTGGGCTTGAGCGCGGGGTAGTGCAGCAGCAGTTTGTCGTTTTCCTCGCCACCCACTTCCAGCCGTGCCTGCAACTGGTCACGTGCCAGGGCGGCCTCGAGGACGGGGCGCACGTTCGTGGCGATCCATTCCGGCAAGCGCTCCCGCACGGCGCGGGTCCATTTGCCGGCCTGGCTGCGGCTCGACGGCAAGAAACCTTCGCTGCCCACCAGGTCCGGAATGAGCTTGCGGATGTCGCAGGTGAGGTCGATGTCCTCGGAGAAGCGGTCGATGACTTGGTACGCCTTGGACAGCGAGGTGCCGCCCTTGAACGTCAGGTCGGCGGCGAGCACCGAGTCGAAGAGGGCACCAAGCGTCCAGACGACCCACACGTCCTTTTCAAGGAGAAGCGTTGGCCGCTGCGTCTTTTCGCGGATGATCTCCAGAACCTCGCGCTGGTCGTCTTGGCAGAGCCGCAGGAAGGCGTCACCAACGCGCTGCTTCCTCGCCAATCGCACGCGCCATCCACGACGGTAGCGCCGCACGGGAGGATTCAAGGATCTGCCATTCCGCCGACGGAAGTGAACGGTGCAGCGTTGCCAGTGACTTGCTGGCATGCGTCGGGCCCAGCCAAGCCAGGGCGCGCACCGCCGCGCCGGCCGGACCGGCGCCCAAAGCCAGCATCCAGCGAGGCACATGCTTCACCACGATCTCGGAGCGGCCGAGCTTGAGCTTTCGAGTTCGCCCGGAGGTCAGGTAGACCTCACGAACCGGCACCTGCTGGGTGAGACCCAGAGTATTCGCCGCGATGGCGCCGTGGGGGGCGACCACTTCACCGCTTTGGGCTGCCAGCGCTTCGATCACTTTCTCTGGTGCCGGCGCGCGCGTGCCGAAGCGGCTGGAGACTGGCGCGACATATGCGCCGCGCGCGACCCGCAACAGCTTGCCCTCTTTAGTCAGCCTGGAGAGCGCCTGATCGACCGCAGCCCGCGTACCCATGTGTAGAAACTCCTTGGGCGACAGCAAACCTCCCTCTGGCAGGGATCGGGCGTGGAGCAGGATGGTTTCGGGCAGCGTGTTCATGATGCTTCGTCTGTAAGAAGCATACATCAGTTTCTGACATCCCGCACGGACTCTTGCTCGTCGCCATGAGCGGCAATCTCCTATATCATCAAAATTATCAGGGTGTTCGGCGCGTTCCGGGGCTTCAACCGACCCTGCAGCCCTCGGCCCTGATCGCATTGATGACTGGAGCAACCACCTCACAAGAGCGCTCGTTCTCTGACGGTAAACATGACGGTAGACGCTCTTATGGGCAAACACAAAGCTAGGTTTTATGCGGGTTTCCGGTCCTCGGAAATAATCGAGTGGGAGTGATTTGAGTCTCGTACTGTCTCGCACTAGACGGCAATAAACCACGTAAGCCCGCGTCACTGCGGGCTTTTTTGTTATTTGCGTCCGGTATTGCCATGCACCGCAAAGCACCAGCAAGGAGTGGATACCAAGCTGCGCAACCTCAAGGTGCCGCTGCCACGCGAAACGGCAAGACGCCTTGCCGATGCGTTCTCGGTGCTGGCGGACGCGTTGCGGGGCAAGAGGTGACCGGGGGAGGGCCTTTGAGCACAAATCAGTGTCGCAGGTCATCAAGCAGCACGTCGGCGAGCCCTTCCTCGTCGATCGCCAGCCGTTCGGTGAGCATCGCGCCGGCGAGTGTGTCATCCCACAGCGCGCTGACGGCGTCGTCGTCCAGGGGGCGACCGGGGCGTGGCGCGCCGACGACGGCGGCGCGATAGTCGGCGGTCGAAAAGCGCCACGGCCGGGCGTCGTGCTCGCGGATCATCTGGTTGCCGATGCGCAGGCCCGGCCAGTCGAAGTCGCCGTGGTAATGCAGCATCGCTCCGGCGGCACGCAGTTGGGTGAGCAGGACGCGCTGGGCGGCGGCCGGCATGCCGTCGGTGCACACCAACGGCGCGCAGTCCGGCCCCAACTGGTCGGCGGCGATCGCGAGCAGGTTCGGGTTCTCGCAGACGAAGACCGGGCGGCCCGTGACGGCCCAGTCTGGTGGCGAACGCAGCAGGCGGCGCAGGGAGAGATAGGCCGGTTCGCCCGGTTCGGCGCCCGTCGGCCCGGGGAGGTTGAGGGCCAGGGCCGGCCGTGCGAGTTCGTTGACCAGCACGCCGGCTGCGGCCCACAGCTCGCGCGTGCGTTCGCCTTCGAGCTCGGCTGCGGCGCCATGACGCAGCGCCGTGAGAACCAGGGTAGCGACCGGGCTGCCGGCATCGAGCGCATGGGCATCGCCGAGCGCGGCAACGGCCAGTTGCGCGCGCGGGATGCCCGCTGCGGGCAGCCGCCGCAGCACCCGATCCGTGTCGTGGATGAGGCGGGTACCGGCCTCGGGCCGGCTGCCACACACCCGCTTCAGCAGCCCGAGTCCGACGGGAGTCAGCAGGGCGGAACGCAGGCCGGGGTGTTCGCAGTCTTCGACCAGCCGTTGCCATTGCGAGCGTAGTTGCAGGCGTTGGGCCGCCAAGTCGATGATCGGCCCGTCGAGTTGCTCGAGCGCATCGCGCAAGGAGGCGGCGAGACCGGCACGCGCGAGCGCCGTGTCGATTTCCGCCACATTGATCTGCATCGATCGCACGTGGCGCGCGGGGCGGCCGGCGAGTGCGGCGAGCGCCGCGTGTTCGGCTTCGTTCAGTGCACCGAGACGCAGAACACCCGTCGATGCGCCGCGCTCATAGCGTTGGCGCAGCCGCTTGCGCAGACCCGCGAGGGCGTGGCCGCCCAGCAGTCGTTGAAGGCGGGAATCCATTAGACCTCTCGCCGGGCCGCCCCAAGGGAGGTCGACGCCCCCTCGGGGGGCAGCGAACGAAGTGAGCGTGGGGGCAGTTCACTCTCAGTCGGAAAACGTCGATCCGGATCGTCTTCACGCCGGCGCGCCCGGCCATCCCAGGTCCAACGCGACACATGGACCGCGTCGATGCCCTCGCGCCGCTGCAGCTGGCAGATCGCCACGCCGGGCAGCTCGGCGTAGCAGGCCCATTCCCGCTCGCTGGTGATGACGAAGTCGAGGTCGAATTCGCGGATCAGACCCATGCAATGCGCGCGGGCGGCATCGTCGATGCCGGCAAAGGCTTCGTCGAGCAGCACCAGGCGGGGCGCAAAGACGTAGCTCGCCTGGCTGTAGAAGCTCGACACGGCGGCGAAGAGCGGCACCGTCAGGCCGAGCGCGCGTTCGCCGCTCGAGGCCGGGCCGGAGAGCGGACGCCACTGCCCGTCCTGCCAGCGCTGGACGCGAAAGCGATGCCAGCGCCGGTAGTCGAGCGCCTGGGCGAGTTGGTCGAGCAGGCTGCCGCCGACCGCGTCGGCCTTCAGGCGCTCGGCGGCGATGCGCTGGTGCAGCATCTCGCCGACCACCCGCCGGTCCTCGGCCGACCACAGGTCGGTGCTGGTGTTGAGCAGGCGTTTGCGCGCGGCCTCCAGACCGACGGGTGCGCCTTCGCCGCCTTCGGGCAGCGGCTGCCACAAGAGGCGGAACTTGACTCCCGTGGATGTCGGGCGCTTGGAGAGCTCCTTGTTGATCGCATCGACCTGCCGCTCGGCCGCCTGCAGGAGCCGCTGCACTTCGGCGGCGATCTCCGCCTGGAGGTGGTTTTCGAGCAGAGTGCGCTCGCGCGCCGTCAACAGCTCGCGGCGCTGGGCGATCTCGGTATCGAGCCGGGCGGTGAGCTGGTCGGGGCGCTCGGGACGGTTCTGGTAAATGACGCTGACAACCATGCCGTAGTCACTGGTGTCGGCCTGGGCCTGCTGGCCGAGCGCAGTGAGGGTGCGCCCGAGTTCGCCGTAGTCGTGGGAGATCTGGTTCTGGATGCGCGTCCAGGCCTCGTCGTCGTCCGCCACTTGCGCCAGGGCCTGCTCGGTGCGGCGGGCCAGCGTGAGCGCCGGCTCGATCGTCCATGGCGCACGCAGGTCGGGCAGTTCGACCTCGGGCAGCGCCGCAGACAGCAAGCCGGTGGCAGCAAAGCTCTGCAGCTGTGTGATGGCACGTTGGCGGGCGTCGGCGCGTTCCTGCAGGGTGGCGTCGGCGTCGAGCACCTTCTGTTCGCCGCGGGCGCGTGCCTCGCCGGCGGTGCGCAGGGATTCGCCTGCGGCCTTCACATGGCGATCGCCGTCGCTCACTGCGGCGCGTGCCTCGCGCAGCCGCTTCTGCAATTCATCGACCTGCGCGCCGATCGATTCGCGCAAGGTGGCCAGCCGCACCTGAGCCTCGTCGGCCTGCCGGCGGCGCTCGGTGAGGTGCTCGGCGCGCCGGAGGGCGTCGGCTTCGGTTTCGCGTGTCCGCTCTTGCTGGCGGGCCAGTTCGGTTGCCGCCAGGCGCAATTCCTGCACGGCCTGGAATAGCCCGTGCAGGGTCTCGCCGAAATGCAGCAGTGCGGCGCCGACGGCTTCCAGTGCCGCGGCGTCGGTGGGCAGGCGCAGGTCGGCCGCGTCGGCTGCCAGCGCATCGCGGCGGCTTTGCAAGGCGTCGCTGGCTGCGCGCAGCTGGCGATCGGCTTCGTCGAGCCGGTTCTTCGCAGTCTGGAACTCGCGCTCGCGGGCTGCGGCGTCGGCGTGGGCGGCGCGCAGGCTCTCGTCGGACGGTGCACCCTGCCATTCGGCGGCCGCCCGCTCCTGCTGCCGGGCGAGCTCGGCCAGCGCGTCGTCGGTCCGGCGCGATGCGTCGGCGATCTCGCCCAGGCGAAGATCGATCTCGGCGAGCCGTCGCGCACGTGCGGCGGTGCGGGCAGCGTAGCCGATGTAGGTGGCCTGCGGTTTGGCCCACGCCCCCGCCAAGGCGCCGAGGCGAAAGCGGCCGTCGGGGGCAAGCCAGCCTTCGGCCCGGCCGTCGTCGTGCGCGGAGCAGGCAATGCCTTCGAGCAGCCGCGTCAGCAGCGCGGCGTCGACGACGGGCACTGCGGCAACGGCGGACGGGGCGAGCCACGCGGCGAGCGAGGCGCCCTGGTGCGGTCGTTCCGTCCACTGGGTGTCGTGCAGGGGCGGCGCACCCTCGGCTGCCTGCAGTCGTCCATCAGCGGTGACCCAGGCGTCGAGGAGTCCTGCCGCTTCGAGCGCAGCTTCGAGGCCGGCGCGCTGGGCGGCGTCGACGTGCTCGCGAAAATCGACCAGCTGCCATAGCGGCGCGCCCGCACGTTGCTTTCGCGCCTCGGCGGTGCGGGTATACGGCGGCGGCGGAGCGGCGTCTTCGCCCTGGGCGAGCCGCTCGTGCTCGGTGTGCAGCGCCGCTTGCTCGTCGTGCAGGATTTTCTGCGCGACGAGGTGCCCGGCGCGCTGCTGGGCCAGATGGTCGGCGGCGCGCTGCTGGGCGGACGACAAGGCGACACGGGCCGGGTTGTCGCCTTGCAGGCCGGCGACCCATGAGGCCAGGGCGGGCAGCGGCGGCTCAGCCACCTGCAGCACCTGCAGGTTCGCGAAGTGCGCCTGCCAGGCATCGACGACGCGGCTGCCTTCGGTCTCGATCGCGGCGTCGGCGGCGCTCCGGCGGGCGGCGGCCGCTTCGGCTTCGTCCAGGCGTTCGTCACGGGCCTGCTGCCGGCCTGCGTGGGTGGCCTCGGCCTGCGCCACTTCGCTGACGCGGCGCTGTACCAAGGCGAGCTGTTCGCGTCGAACCTGTGTTACCTGGCGCAGATCCTGGCGCGCGGTGTCGAGGGGGAGGTCGCCGAGCGTCGCCAGTTCGGCCGCCGGTAGCGCCGCCAGCGGATTCACTCGCCACGGCTCGCCTATGCCACTGGCCAGCGCCGCCGCGGCGACGCCCTCGCGTGCCGTGGCGAGGGACTCTTCGGCCTGTGTCCGGCGCGCGCCGCGTTCGTCGAGCGCCCGCTGTTCGCGCTCGAGGCGGGCCGTTGCCTCGGCGCTCATGCGCGTCGCATCGGCGAGGTCGGCGGTTCGCGCCACGGCGTCGCGCTCGGCCTGGTTCAGGCGATTCGCGTCCTTCATCGCCGGGTCGGACTGCAGCTGGTCGAGGCGGGTGCGGCCGGCGAGCAGTGCGGCCTCCGCGGCATCGAGGCGGCTCTGCGCCTGCGCCTCGGCGTGCTGCGCGGCCTGCAAGTCGGTGCGCGCCTCGTTGAGGCTGCGGCTGGCGGTGTCATAGCCGCTCTGCGCGCTGCGCAGGCCGCGGGCCTGGCGCCGCGCGTTGATCGCGGCGTAACGCTGGTAGCGCTGGTTGAACTGGCCGACGGCCTTCGCGAGCGCTTCGTAATCCTGCAGCTCGCAGCGGTATTCCTCGAGCTGGTTGAGGGCGTCGGCGACGTCGGTCAGCAGTTCGGCCGACAGCGGTGGCAGCGCCTCGGTCAGCGCGTCGGATAGGTTGCCTTCGTCGGGTTTCTTGGACAGTTGCGGCTGGCGCAACTGGACCAGGGTGTCCATCAGGGCCGCATAACGGACGGCGCCGAGCTGGAACAGGCGCTCGTCGACCGCGCGGCGGTATGCGGTGGCGGTATCGAACATCTGGCCGTGCTCGTGCAATGCTTCTTTCAGCCGCTCGCGCGTGAGCACGTTGCGCGCCGGGCTGGTGAGCCACAGGTCTTCGCCGATGCGTCGCTTTTCGAGGACGAAGAACCACGCATCGACCTGTGCCCTTGCCGCTGCCGCCGAGAGGCCGCAGCCGAGAGTCAGATAGTGGGCTTCGCCATCGTCGGCGATGCGGCCGAACTCGATCCAGGCATAGCCGATACGGCGGTCGAGCTTGCCGAGCAGCAGGTTCCACGCCATCTTCTTGCCGGCGTCGCCATCGGGTTCGATACGCGAGGGCTTGAGCTGGGCATCGAACAGGAAGGGCAGGGTCAGCGACAGCACCTTGGACTTGCCCGTGCCGTTGTTGCCGCGCAGCAGCAGGTGGCCGTCACGGAACCAGAATTCCTCGCTGTCGTAGTGGAACAGCTCGACAAGGCCGAGGCGCAAGGGTTGCCAGCGGACCAGCGTCGGGCGCGGCAGTGCAGGGCGAGCGTCGGTCGTCGGGAGATCGGATGGGGCGTCGAGCAAGGTATCCAGCGTATCCATGGGACAGGGGGCTCAAAATAGGGTGCCGGTGGCAACGGGCGCCGCGGGCCTGAGCTCGGCCTCGCCGACGGCGAAACGCGCCAGCGCCGGCAAGGGTCGCACGCCGGTGCCATCGTGTTCGAGCAGTTGAAGTCGCTGCAAGCGGTCGAGCGCGGTCGCCGCCAGCTCGTGCTCCGAGCCTGCTTCACGTGCCGACTTACGCCAGAATTTGCCGAAGCGCCCGCGTGCGCTGGCGATGAATGCGGCGACTTCGTCGGTGTTTGTGCGGCTGTTCGCGCGTGCAGTGAGCAGTGCCCCCGGCTCGGAAAGATCGCCCGAGCCGCCCCCCACGGGGGCCAAGTCGATCTTGGGACGGCCCGGCGATCGACTTGTGAGGAACTCGGTCACGAGCAGGGTGACATGCGCTTCGGTGCCTTCGGCCGGCATCGCCACGTCGGTCAGCTCGCCGTCCTCGTCGGCCAGCGCCAGACCCTCGGCGCGCTGTTCGGCGACCAGCCCGGTGGCGTCGCACAGCCGGGTGGCCATCGTGCCGCGCTGGTTCATGAAGTAGGCGCGCTGATCGGCGTCGAGGCGGTCGAGGTAGATCACCGGATCGTCGAGCAGGCGGCGCGCCAAGTGATGGCGCAGCGTCGTGCGCCGGCCCTCGTCGCTGTCCGGCACGGGCTCCGCCACCAGCGCGGTGAGCCGCGCCTCGAGCGTGACCGGGGCTTCGTCCGCAGGCCACGTCGACGGGCCCCGCGATGCTGCGAGCACTCCGGCGAGGATCCGCCGCTGCACGTCGTAGAGCGCATCATGGAGGCTGTCCGGGCCTTCGTTGCCGCCGTGTATGAAGCCTGCCTCATCACCGGCCACGCGCTGCAGGACACCGAGTTCGAGCAGCGTGCGGCACACCGCGACCAGCTCGCGCCGCTCGTGCTGCGCCTGGAGCGTGAAGCTGAAACCGAGGGCCGCCAGCGCCGGGTCCGCGGCGAGGGCGAGCAGCCGGTCGCCGAGCACGCGCAGCGTGATCTGCGGGTCGGCGCGCTCGAGCACCGCGCAGGCCAGGCACAGCAACACGTAGCGGCGGCGCTCGTAGCCGGGCAGCCCGCGCGTCGCGTCGTTCACATCGGCCGGACGCTTGTACAGGCGCGCCGCATCGCGCTCGATATGCAGCGGCCAGCCGGTCTCGCGGATGAACCATTCGCGCAACGCATCGGCGTGGCGGCGCACCGCGGCGAACTCCGTGTGTGCCGGCGTCATCAGCGGGGTCATCAACAGGGCGCGCAGCGCGGCGGTTAACTCCTCGCGTTGATGGAGGGCCTGCTGCTGGCCGATCGCGGTGCTGTCGGTTGTCATCAGGGTGCTTGCGTGTCGGTGATCGTGATGAGGTGGTCGCGGCCGGCAAAGATACCGGCGTCAGTGACGACTTCGGCCCGCGTGTGCGTTTCCAGCGGCTCGAGGCGAATGCGCAGCAGGCCGTCGCCGGTCTGACGTTCAACCACGTCTTCGGGGGACGATTGTGCGGTCAGCGCCTCGCCGAGCAGTGACAGGAACAACGCGAAGGCGTGTGGATCGAGGTGGCCGATCTCCGACAGGCGCGTCGTCCGGCCGGTGGCCAGGCGCGCCCGCGCGGCTTCGACCTGCAGATGTTCTTCACGCAACTGGCGCGCGAGCAGGGCGCGCTCCTCGTTGCGCTCTCGCACCTTCGGCAGCGGCCCCCGCGGGGCGGCTTCGCCGTACTCGCGCAGGCGCGGATGGATGCGCAGGGGCGGTGCCTCGGCCCACGGCGTGGTGGCCGGCAGCTCATGGCCGGCGCCTGGGTTCAGCGAGAAATGGCGGGCCGGATTGAGGGCGAAGGCGGCTCGCCCCAGGCGGTGCGCGTCGTCGTCGCTTGCGCAGGTCGCGAACCAGCCGGCGAGCACGCGGAAGTCGGCCGAGCGATCGCTGCGCCCGCTGCGCCGCTCATTGAGCGCCGCGACCGCGGCCAGCAGCTGCGGAATCGCCGCCCGTGCCTTCGAGCGCAGCACCTCGGCCTGCGGCGGTTCATGATGGGTGCTGACGAACCAGCCGCGCAGGCCTCCCCAGCGTTCACGCCAAGCCTGCTGGCGCTGCGCGAGCGCGTCGGCCTGCGCTTGGTCATCGCCCGGCGCGGCGTCGCGTGCTTCGCGCTGCGCGGCCGCCCACAGCAGTGGATCGATGCGCGGATGCAGCGAGGCGATGTGCTGCGCGATCGCGCCGGAGCGTCCGACGAGGTCGCCGATGAAGCGTTCGAGGTAGTCGATCAGCCGTTGCTTGTAGGCCAGCACCGCCGTGGCATCGGCCTGCTGCAGCTCGATGCTGCGCGCCATACCGGCCATGAAGGCCTGGGCGTTGTCGGCGAGGCTTTCGAACACGCGCACCAGATCGCGCAGGGTTTCGTGCACCTTCGCCGCGTCCGGCGTGGGTGCGTCGGCCAGCGCGAGCAGGGTCTTGAGCCGGTTGGCGATGTCTTCGAGCGCGACCGTCTGCAGTTCCGCCCGCCGGCCGAGCGCCGCGGCGAAGGCGGCGAGCGCCGTCTCGACCGCCTCGCCGCCATGCGAAAGCCGGTAGAGGAAGCGAGCGCGGTAGAAGTCGCTGATGCTGGCGACGCGTGCGGTGTCGGGTTGCGCCTCGAGGTTGCCCCACTCGGCCAGTTGGGCGAGCGCGGCCTGGACCTCCTCGAGTTTCGGCACGCCATCGGTCCACCGGGCTTCGGCCAGCACCTCGTCGGGACGCATGTGGAGTCTGAACTGGCGCTTTGCCGCGGCGAAGCTCGCCATGATGCTGCGGTAGATGCCGGCCTTGTCCGCGCTGACGTGTCGGAACAGGTCGGCCGATGTGTCCGTAAATGGCATGGGTTGGATTCTGGGGGTTTTCTTCGTCCGATGTTGGCAACAATGCGAGCGGTTGTCGAGTATATGCGTTTGCGCTACCGGACTAAAGCCTGGAAGCTACTTGCGATAGTCCCAAGTTGGGACTGAAGTGCTGCTGATGCGAGTGATAGCCGTCTCCACCCTTCGAGACTTCTGGAGACTTCATCCGGACGCCGAGCAGCCTTTGAAGGCTTGGTTTGAGGAAGCGGCCAAAGCGTCGTGGACCCAACCATCAGACATCAGGGCGCAGTACCGCAGCGCCAGCATCCTCAAGAACCGGCGCGTCGTTTTCAACATCAAAGGCAACGACTACCGGTTGATCGTGGCCATGGCCTGCAGGCTGCAGGTCGTCTACGTGAAATTCGTCGGCACCCACAAGGAATACGATGAAGTGGACGCAGAAACCGTTGAAATGGTCTGGGTGACCATGGAGGACCACATGAATATCCGCCCTATTCACACCGAAATCGATTACAAGGCGACGCTGAAGGAAATTTCGGCCTTGATGGAGTTCGACCCCGATCCGGGCACCCCGGAGGGAGACCGTCTGGATATTCTGACCACCTTGGTGAAAGCCTATGAAGCCAAGCATTTCCCCATCGGGGCGCCGGATCCGGTCGAAGCGATCAAATTCCGGATGGAGCAAAGCGGCCTGTCGGTGAAGGATCTGGAGCCGTTCATCGGCAGGAGCAACCGTGTCTACGAAATCCTGAACCGCAAGCGCCCCTTGACACTTGGCATGATCCGTAGATTGCACCAAGGCCTCGGCATCCCGGCCGAGGTTCTGATTGCGGAGACTGTTTGGGAAACGGGGGTAACTGCTCCAAAGGCACGATTGCCTGACGGTATCATTGGCGGTATCAAGAGATCCTATAATCGGTAACTTATGGATTTTGAAGGGTTTATGGGTCCTGGCTGACGATCGAGTTGGAATGAGTTGCTCCGGGTTCGAGAGGAGCTCCCGCGCCTGAGAGGGGAAACTCCTCGCCCGTGTTTTCCCGCGTGCCGCCGGATTTGCGGTCGGCCCTGACGCGACGGCTCGATCGGCACCGTCCCGGCGGTTTCCCCTACGACAGCAGCAGCGGCGCGGCCGCGACCAGCACCAGCGCGCCCCACGCGAGCACGCCGAGGCTGATGACCTGGACCGCGACGTCGCTTGCATTCACTTCCTCCTCGACCCCGAGCAGCCGTTCGACACCGTGGTGGATCAGGACACCTGACGCGAGAAGCGCGGCGAACGCGATCAGCACGACAACCCAGATTTGACCGGCGAGCAGCGCGAGCGATGAAAGCCACAGCGGCACCGGTGCGATCCCCGCGACCGCGTACGCCCCGGCCAGATCCCCGCTTGCCCCCTTGGCGACGCACCCCCTGCGGATCACTCCGGCCATCAGCGGAACGCTGATCTGCTCGGCGATGAAAAACAGCAGCGCGCCCAGTATCCAGGCGCTGAACGGCGCACCCGGAAAAACCTGAGCGCCCACTCCTGACGCCGCCTGTAAAATCATCACCGGCGGAAGGATCGACAACGGCAACACGAGCATCAGGAACAGCTTCCTCTGGCTCGGGTGCCTGCGCTGCACGTCGTCCCAGCCGCCGTGTGTCGAAAAGAGCATCATCGGATACTGCATCAGGTTCATGGTTCTCCACTCCTTATGTTGTTCGGATCATCGAGCGCGCGGCTCTCCCAGTGATGCGTATTCCAGCAAGTGCAATTGGAATACTACTCGGCGCTTGCGGAATCGCAAGGAGCGCGCGCCGGGCGCCCGCGGAAGCGAATTTTTCCACCGTTGCGAAACATGCGGCCCGGCGTTTGTTCAAGTGGCGCATAAGTCTGCAGCATCGTTCTCCGGCCCGGACCGACTCCGGGCGGCGATCGAGCCCGAAACGGTGCGGACTCCGCCATCGTGACGCCAGCAGAAGAAAAATCGACAATACATTGAAAGAGGGATGAAGCCATGGCGAATTTCGGTGAGGTTCGCAAGATCGCCGTGCTTCGTGCCAACGGCATCGGCGACTACATCTTCTGTCTTCCGGCCCTCGAGGCGCTTCGCGCGACCTTTCCCGACGCCGAAATCGTACTGCTGGGAAAAGCCTGGCACCGGGCCTATCTGAGCGGGCGCCCAGGGGCAATTGACCGAGTTGTCGAGTTGCCCGCCGCCCGGGGAGTCGGCGCTCCGGAAGACGCCCGGGAAGATGCGGCGGAACTCGGTTTGTTCTTCCACGCGATGCGCGCAGAACGCTTCGATCTGGCGTTCCAGTTGCACGGCGGGGGGGCGATGGTCCAACCCTTTCGTCAAGCGACTGGGGGCGCGACACACTTTTGGTTTGTGCGCCGCCGACGCCGAGCCGCTCGAATTTTCAGTCCCGTATATCTATTACCAGCCCGAGGTTTTCCGCTATCTCGAGGTCGTGGCGTTGGCCGGCGGGCGTGCGGCCGGCAGGGAGCCGCGGATGAGCGTCACGGAGGAGGATCTGACTGCTGCCTGCGCCGTCCTGCCCCCGGGCAAGACTATTGCCGTGCTTCATCTCGGAGCTTCCGACCCGCGACGTCGCTGGCCAGCCGCCAGCTTCGCCGCGGTCGGCGATGCGTTGGGGGACGCCGGTGCGGTGGTCGTCGTGAATGCCACGGGTGACGAGCGGCCGCAACTGGGCGAGTTGGCCGAAAAAATGCGTCACCCTTTCATCGACCTGGGCCCCGACTCAACGCTCTCCCTCCTCACCGGGGTTCTCGCCCAAGCGGCCCTTATTGTTGCGAACGATTCCGGTCCCCTGCATCTCGCCCGTGCGGTCGGGACGGCATCTGTCGGCATCTATTGGTGCGGCAATCTCATAAACGGCGGCCCCACCAGCCGCACCCGACACCGCCCCTTGCTCTCCTGGCGCCTCGCATGCCCGGAGTGCGGCGCCAACACGATCGAGCAGCGCTGCGAACATACGGCGTCCTTCGTCGCGGACATCCCTCCCGAAGACGCGATCGGGCAGGCGCTCGATCTGCTTGCCGCTGCAAGGCGGCCGGCCGCGGCCGGTCTGCCTCGCCCCTCCATGCAACAACCGCAACAATCGCTCCATCCTGCGATGGCTATCTTGCCTGTTCCATCCGTACGAGCGGATTATTATGCTGGTCGGTCCAGTTTCACTGTTGCATAGGGGATTCATTGTGCTTGCCGATTTCAGAGAGCCTTGCGTCCACAAACCGGGAGTCCTGCGGTGGAAGCCCCTCAAAACCTGAGCGTCGAACTTGAGTGTGCCCTCACTGCTGCCGCCGGCATCAGCTTTTCCCGCGCCGAAGTATGGACAACGAGCAGCGGCTCCATCAGTCGTGCGCTCGAAATCCGTGCCGGCGAACAACGTTATTTTCTCAAGCTGAACGATGCTGCCGCGCTGCCGATGTTCGAGGCGGAAGTCGACGGTCTGGCCGCGCTGGCCGCCTGCAACGCTTTCCGGGTCCCGCGCGTCCTGGCAAGTGGCGCGACCGCCGACGAAGCCTTCCTGCTCCTGGAATGGCTGCAGCTGCGCCCGCTCGCGAGCGCAGAAGACGGGCAGCGCTTCGCCGAAGCACTGGCGAAGCTGCACCACGATACCGGCGAGCGCTTTGGCTGGGCACGCGACAACTTCATCGGCGCCAATCCCCAGACCAATGTGCAACACGACGGATGGGCGCGATTCTTCGTGCGCTGCCGCCTGACCCCGCAACTGCAGCTGGCGCGCTCCAGGGGCCATGGCGGCGCCTTGGGGCGCGAAGCCGACCAGCTGCTCGAGCGCGTGCCCGCGTTGTTCCTCGATTACCGCCCGCGGCCGAGCCTGCTTCATGGCGACCTGTGGAGCGGCAATGCCGCAATCGATGCCGACGGCACGCCGGTGATCTTCGATCCTGCGGTATATCGCGGCGACCGTGAGGCGGATCTCGCGATGAGCGAGCTTTTCGGCGGGTTTCCGACGGCCTTTTACGCTGCCTACCGCACTGCGTGGCCGCTGGATGAAGGCTACGAGCAAAGAAAGGCCCTCTACAACCTGTATCACGTCCTGAACCACCTCAACCTCTTTGGCCGCTCCTACCTTGGCCAAGCCGAACGCATGATCCGCGCACTGGTCTTCGAACTGCGCCGCTGACGCTGCCGCCGCACGGTTCGTTTTGGCGCTCGCCGACGCTCGCACGGTTGCGGCTTGCAGGAACGGCTCCTGCGGTATCCTCCGCGCAGCACGGAGAAAATTCATGAATGAAATCCTCTCACTTGCCGGCATCGTCGGCGTCCTGATCGTTGGAACCGTAAGTCCCGGGCCGAGCTTCGTCATGGTCGCGCGGACGGCGGTTTCTTCCGGCCGGGGCAACGGGCTGGCCGCTGCGGTCGGCATGGGCATCGGCGGCGTCCTTTTCACGGTCGCCGCCCTCGTCGGGCTGCAGGCTTTGCTGCTCTCCGTGCCCGCTCTGTATCTTGTCTTCAAGCTTGCCGGGGGAATCTACCTGGCGTACCTCGGCGTCAGGATCTGGCGCGCGTCGCGACAGGCGCTACCAGTGCAGGCCGTGGCACCGGGGGAAAGCAGTGACACCGTGACCCGATCGCTCGTTTTCGGCCTCGGTACCCAGCTCAGCAACCCGAAAGCGGCCATCGTGTACGCAAGCATCTTTGCGGCCTTCCTGCCGAACGGCGCGGGGCTCGCCGTAGGCAGCGTGATCGCAGGACTGGTGTTCATCATCGAGACTGCCTGGTACGCCCTGGTTGCGGTGACCCTTTCGGCCGAAAAGCCTCGCCGCACGTACCTGCGCTTCAAGTCGTCGATCGATCGGGTGGCGGGAGCGGTAATGGTGGCGCTGGGCCTGAAGCTTGCGTCCTCGGCACCTTCTCTGTGAGGCTTCCGCACCGTCGTCCCGTTTGCGAGCAGCGGCCAGTTTTTTCTGCCCTCGTTTCCTCGATTTCCTTCCGGGCGGAATAATTCAGTCACTGGGAAGAGGGCCGGCCGCAACGAAAGGCCGAAACCCGTTCACGGCAGCAATTGAATGCCGAACGGACGGAGCACCACCGCGAACAAACCGAAGCACACCACCGTGATGCCGATACTCGCCAACATGCTCAGCCAGAACCCGAGGCGGGGCAACAGCAATGGGAACGCGAGGAACATCGGCAACGTGGGCAGCACGTACCAGAACGTGTACCAGGCGTGGTTGGAGATCTTGGCCTGAGGCTGCTTCTCGACGTAGAGCCAGATGAGCGCAAGGAACGTGACCAAGGGAAGGGCGGCGATGAACCCTCCGAGCTTGTCACTGCGCTTCGCCGCCTCCGAAACGATGACCACGACGGTCGCGGTGAGCAGGTACTTGGTGATGAGCCAGGCCATGGTGATCTCCTGAACGGGCACAACGACGGAGGCGAGCGGCAGGCGAGCAGCGCAGCTCGCTCAAGCGTTCGTCCCCGCGGAGTCGGACTGCCGCTCCCAGGGTTCGATCTGCCCCTGGCGAACGACAAAGATAGGGTGACATTCCGGCTTATCGCAACTGCGCCAGTGTTCGTGGAGTGCGGGACTGCGGCTGGACAGCTTCTGCAGCAGGTGCCGCCACTCGTACGAGATCTGCCCATCCGTGACGGGCAGCTGCGGGCACGTTTGCACGCTGTCGATCTTCCCGCTATCGAACGAGTAGCCGCGAGCGACAGCCTCCCCATACACCCCGACGAGATACGTGTTGATCGCAGAGACGGGAGCCACATGGCTGCGGAAGCGATCGAGCTGTGGATGATTGCGGTAGCCCTTCGTCTCGCCCCGCAGCACGGCACGAGCGAGAAGCGCTTCCCGCCACAGCGCGACGAGGCCTTGCGGGTCGAGATACCTTGGATGCAATGACCAGAGTCGCATTCTTGCTTTCAGATTCCGTCAAGCCGGCATCTATTCTGACTCAGCGCGACACCGCGAAGGGCGTGTTGTGATATTCGCCGTCGGGAGCGAAGAGCGCACAGAACTTCGCTTCGTCACGCTGCTCCCACGCGGTCTTGTAGCCCTGCATGAATGGGTCGATGTCCATCCGTCCGTCCCTACTCGTCGATGACAGCCGAAAATCTCAGGAAAGCTCGGTGGCGTCAAGTCGGCAGCTGATCGGTGTCCGCTCGGTGGTGCTCACGCGGGGAGCCGCGCCCCGCGGGGCGTCAGTCCGCTCGATCAGGCAGAAGGGCAGGCGAATAACCGCGAATACCGGGCAGGTTCTGCGATCAGGCCTTCACCGCCTCCAGCAATTCCTTCACCCCCTGCACGCGCTGCTTCAAATTCGGCAGGCTCGCCTTGCGGATCAGGCGATCCGGGCCGGACATCTTGGTGTTGCGGTCTTTCTGGATCAGGAAGATGACTTTTGCCGGGTCGATCGGCGCGTCGGAGCCGAACTGGACGCTGATCTGCGCCTCAGACGCGTCGAGCTTCGCGACGCCGAACGGCTTGACGAGCAGGCGCAGGCGGTGGGTCTCGATCAGCGCCTGGGTCTGCGGCGGCAGCTCGCCGAAGCGGTCGATGAGTTCTTCCTGAAGATTGCGCAGGTCGTCGTCGGATTCGCAGTTCGCGAGGCGCTTGTATAGCGTCAGGCGTTCCTGCACGTCAGGGCAGTAGTCGTTCGGCAGCAGTGCCGGCGTGTGGAGGTTGATCTCGGAGACGACGTCGAGCGGCTGCGTCAGGTCCGGCTCCTTGCCGGCCTGCAGGTCGCGCACGGCGCGCTTTAGCATCTCGGTGTACAGGCTGAAGCCGACCTGCTGGATTTCGCCGGACTGGTTTTCGCCGAGCACTTCGCCCGCGCCGCGGATCTCGAGATCGTGCATCGCGAGATAGAAGCCGGAGCCGAGGTCTTCCATCATCGTGATCGCTTCGAGGCGCTTCTGCGCGAGCGCGCTCGGCTTCGCGTGGGCGTCGGTCAGCAGATAGGCGTAGGCCTGGTGGTGGCTCCGACCGACGCGCCCGCGCAGCTGGTGCAGCTGGGCGAGGCCGAAGCGGTCGGCGCGGTTGATGATGATCGTGTTGGCGGTCGGGATGTCGATGCCGGTTTCGATGATCGTCGTGCATAGCAGCAGGTTCGCGCGCTGCTGCGTGAAGGTGCGCATCACGCGTTCGAGCTCGCGCTCCGGCAGCTGGCCGTGGCCGATGACGATGCGCGCTTCGGGCAGCAGTTCGGCGAGTTCGTCGCGCACGTTGTCGATCGTGTCGACCTCGTTGTGCAGGAAATACACTTGCCCGCCGCGCTTGAATTCGCGCAGCACCGCTTCACGGATGATGCCCTTGCTGTGACGGTGGACGAACGTCTTGATCGCGAGCCGCCTCGAAGGCGCGGTGGCGATCACCGAGAACTCGCGCAGGCCTTCGAGCGCGAGGCCGAGCGTGCGGGGGATCGGCGTCGCGGTGAGCGTCAGGATGTCGATCTCGCTGCGCAATGTTTTCAGCATTTCTTTCTGGCGCACGCCGAAACGGTGTTCCTCGTCGATGATGACCAGCCCGAGGCGCTTGAACTTGACGTCCTTCTGCAGCAGGCGGTGCGTGCCGATGATGATGTCGACCTTGCCTTCGGCGAGCTGTTTCAGGGAGTCGGTCTGCTCCTTCGCGCTCTTGAAGCGCGATAGCTCGGCGATACGGATCGCAAAGTCGGCGAAGCGGTCGGAGAAAGTCTGGTAGTGCTGTTCGGCGAGCAGCGTCGTCGGCGTCAGCACGACGACCTGCTTGCCGTCGGCGACGGCGACGAACGCGGCGCGCAGAGCGACTTCGGTCTTGCCGAAGCCGACGTCGCCGCATACCAGCCGGTCCATCGGCTGGCCGGATTTCATGTCCGTGACGACGGCGTCGATCGCCGCCTGCTGGTCGGGCGTGGTCTCGAAACCAAAGCCTTCGGCGAAGGCGTCGAGGTCATGCTGCTTGAAGTCGAAGCGGTGGCCGGGGCGGGCGGCGCGCTGCGCGTACAGCGCGAGGAGCTCGGCGGCGGTGTCGCGCACCTGCAGCGCCGCTTTCTTTTTCGCCTTTTCCCACTGGCCGGAGCCGAGGCGGTGCAGGTCGACGGCATCCGGGTCGGCGCCGGCGTAGCGGGTGATGACGTGCAGCTGCGACACCGGCACGTAGAGCTTGTCGCCGTTGGCGTATTCGAGATGCAGGAACTCGCTCATTTGCGAACCTCGGCCTTCGCCCAGATCCATGTGGATCAGGCCGAGGTAGCGGCCGATGCCGTGCGACACGTGCACGACCGGGTCGCCCGGCTTGAGTTCGGACAGGTCGCGCAGCCAGCCTTCCATCGTCGCGGCCTTGCGCGCGTCGTGTCGCACGCGGGTGCGGGCGGTGGTCGCATAAAGCTCGGACTCGGTAACGATCGCGATCTGCGCGCCCGGCAGCAGGAAGCCGTTCGCGAGCGGCCCGACGCCGAGCGCGAGCGGCTCGCCGGATACGAGGAAGCCGGCGAAGTCCGCGCTGGGGGCCGGTTTGAGCCCGTATTCGCCGAAGAACTCGGAGATCGTCTCGCGCCGCCCGGGGGCGTCTGCGAGCACGAGGACGCGTCCGCCGCTGCGCGCCCAGTCGCCCGCGAGGAGCTCCTTCAGGCGATGCAGCGGGTCGGTCGCCTTGCGTTCGACTGAAACGTCGGGCAGGGGAGTGGCGGGCGGCGGCGCCTCGCCCGCGGCTTCGCCGGCTGAAACCTGGATCCGCGGGCGGTCCTTCAGGGCGGCGAAGAAGCTTTCCTGGCCGAGGAACAACGCTTCGGGCGGCAGCACCGGGCGGCTGCGGTCGCCTTTGAGGAAATCGTGGCGCGAGCGGGTGTCCCGCCAGAATTCGTCGATCGCTGCCGGCACGTCGCGGTGCAGTACGACTGCGGTGTCGGGCGGCAGGTAGTCGAACAGCGTCGCCGTCTGGTCGAAGAACAGGGGCAGGTAGTACTCGATGCCGGCCGGCGCGATGCCGTTCGACACGTCCTTGTACAGCGACACTCGCGACGGATCGCCTTCGAACGTTTCGCGAAAGCGGCTGCGAAAGCGCGTGCGCCCGGCGTCGTCCATCGGGAACTCGCGTGCCGGCAGCATGCGGATCTCGGGCACCGGGTAGACGGTGCGCTGCGTGTCCGGGTCGAAAGTCTTGATGCTCTCGACTTCGTCGTCGAAGAGATCGATGCGAAACGGCAGCGCCGCGCCCATCGGGAACAGGTCGATCAGGCCACCGCGCACCGAGAACTCGCCGGGGCTCACGACCTGCGTCACGTGTGTGTACCCGGCGATCGCCATCTGGTTGCGCAGGCCGTCGACGTCGAGCTTTGCGCCCTGCTTCAGGAAGAAGGTATAGGCGGCGAGAAAGGCCGGGGGGGCCATGCGGTACAGCGCGGTCGAAGCGGGCACGAGCACGACGTCGGCCTCGCCGCGGCTCACCGCGTAGAGCGTCGACAGGCGTTCCGAGATCAGGTCCTGGTGTGGCGAAAAGCTGTCGTAGGGCAACGTTTCCCAGTCGGGCAGCAGGTGCGTGCGCAGCGCGGGCGCGAACCACGCGATCTCGTCCTGCAGGCGCTGGGCGTCGAGCGGGTTCGCGGTCACCAGCAGCAGGCACGGGCCGCGCGTCGCGAGTTGGGCGATCGCCAGCGCGTCGGAAGAACCGGCGAGCGCGGGAAAATCGAGCCGCATGCCGGGTTTCGGAAGGGAAAGCGCCGTGAGCTGGGGCAGCAGGGGGTCGAGCGGTCGGGACATCGGAACGGGCGCGGCGAGACCGCGGAAAGGAGGGGTGGGGACGGAATTATAGGGGATGGGACGGCGCGGGCCTGTCCGGCTGGCCGGATCGCTCGACCCCGTCGGCAACGGGCGGCAACTTCGCGCGCAGCCACTGCGCCGCGAGCAGCGCGAAGAGGTCGAGCGCGCCCGGTTCGGTAAAATCTTCGCCGGCCCGTCGACGAGTTTCCAGTCGCGCGCCACGGTGCAGGTATCGCGGCAACATCGGTATCAGGCCACGCGGTGAATCGGGACCGGAATCCGGCGCGCGCCGAACGGTTGCTCGAAACGCGCGAAGCGGCCGGCCAGGGGCGTTCCGCACGCCAGGCATGCGCCGCTGTCGTCGAGCGCATAGCCGAGAATCTCGTACCAGTCGCGCTCGATGACTGCCTTTCCGCATCCGGTGCAGCGCGTCGTGCCGCCCTCGACGTCATGCACGTTGCCGGTATAGACGTGCCGCAGGCCCTGTGCGCGCGCAATGCGGCGCGCGCGTGTCAGCGTCGCCGGCGGGGTCGGCGGCGTGTCGGTGAGCTTGAAATCCGGGTGGAAGGCGGTGAAATGCAGCGGCACTTCAGTTCCGAGTTCCTTCGCCACCCAGCTCGAGAGCGCCTGCAACTCGGCGTCCGAGTCGTTCTCGCCGGGGATCAGCAGCGTCGTGATCTCGACCCACACGTCGGTTTCATGGACGAGCCATTTCAACGTGTCGAGCACCGGCTGCAGGTGCGCGCCGCACAGCTTGACGTAGAACTCGTCGGTGAAACCCTTGAGATCGACGTTGGCCGCATCCATGTGCGAGAAAAGGTCGCCACGCGCGACTTCGGTGACGTAACCGGCCGTGACGGCGACGCTCTTGAGGCCGAGCGCGTGCGCCGCATCGGCGACGTCCACCGCGTATTCGGTGAAGATCACCGGGTCGTTGTACGTGAAGGCGATGCTGCGGCAACTCCACTCGGCCGCAGTCCGCGCGATCTCGTCGGGAGAAGCCTGGTCCATCAGTCGGTCCATGTCGCGCGACTTCGAGATGTCCCAGTTCTGGCAGAACTTGCACGCGAGGTTGCAGCCGGCGGTGCCGAACGAAAACACGCTGGTGCCGGGATAGAAGTGATTGAGCGGCTTCTTCTCGATCGGGTCGATGCAGAAACCGGAGCTGCGACCGTAGGTGGTCAATACGATCGCGTCGGACTCGCGCATGCGCACGAAGCACGCGCCGCGCTGGCCTTCATGGAGCTTGCAATAGCGTGGGCATACGTCGCACTGGATGCGGTCGTCGTCGATCTTGTGCCAATGGCGTCCTGGATGGTTCATCGGTGTCCTCACCGCCGCGACCGACCGGGGCGGCCAGCCGCGACATCAAGAGGTGAAAGTCTGCCGCCGAACCTCGAGTCGCGACCGGGCCGATCGGATCACTCACGCCACTTGCATACGGTGTAGGTTGCGGCCAGAAGGGTGCCGATGGGGTGATCCGGCCTCAGTCCGGCTTTGCGTTTGAGCGCTGCGACGAACTCGCGCGGTTCCGACAGCTGTTCCCACACTTGCGGCAGGAAAGTCGCGCTGCGGCAACTGCCGGAAAGAATCAGCCCGTCGATGCCGGGGCGCAACTGGCGCAGCAGATCGACTTCGTCGGCGAACTCGAGGAACTGCGGTTCCGATAGCAGAGACACTTCGATCCGGATGGCGTTCAATTCGTCCGCGGCGACCGGGAGGAAGCGCGTGTCGCGTGTCGCTGCGGCCACGGCGTTGAGGGCGACGTCTTCGCCGAGAGCACGTTGCGGGCGCAGGCTGCCGATGCAGCCGCGTAATTCGTCGTGGAGCTTGAGGGTCACGAAAGTGGCGGCGCGCTGCGCGAGGCGCTCGTCATCCACGAACGGGTCGTCGGTGAGCCTGAGGTGACGTTCGAGCGCGCGGCGCGCATGGGCGAGCAGCGTCAGGCCAAGCTCAGTGTCGGGCAGCGCGGGCATCGGTGCGAGACTCCGAGAATGCAATGCTGGCGTAGCCGACGACGCGGGAACGGTCGCCTGCGGTATCGCCCGAGTTGCGCAGGTCGAGCAGGTGCGGCTCCAGGCCGTGTTGTGCCGCGGCACGCAGCAATCCGTTGACCGGCGTCGCCCCGCAGGCCTGATCGTGTTCGATTCCGGTGCGAAGCGTCAGGATCTGGCCGACCGTGGCGCGGTCGCAGCTTTGTGCCTGGCCGTACGAGTGGTAATGCGAGAGGTCGGAGCTGATGACGATCAGCGTCTCGGGGCCGCCCCACAGCGTTTCGAGGATCTCCGCTACCGCTTCGGCGCTGGCGTTCCCGACGAGCAGCGGAACCAGTTCGAAGGTGTCGAGCGCCATCTGCAGGAAAGGCAGCTGGACTTCGAGACTGTGTTCGGCGGCGTGCGGGCGATCGTCGACGACGACATCCGGCCGCGCCTGGAGCGTCTCCCAGCCGCCGCGACTCATCGGGACCTGCCCGAGCGGCGTGGAGAAGAATTGCGCCGCCGGCAGGGCGAACCCCCTGACCGCCATGCGATGCGCAGGACCCAGGAGCACGACGCGCCGCACCACGTCGCGCAACCCGGCCAGATTTGCGTATGCCGATGCTGCGACGGGGCCCGAATAGACGTAGCCCGCGTGCGGCACGATGAGGGCTTTCGGTGCGGACACCGTTTCGAGCGGCACCGCAGCCGCCAGCATTTCTCCGATCTGGGCGCGCAATGCGTAGGGATCGTCCGGATAAAAGTAGCCGGCAACCGCGGCCGGCCGAATCGAAGCAGTGGCCATGGAATTCCTCGTTGGAGTGCGAGCACGGGAAGGTGCTGCAATTATAGGCCGCTGCCGGATAGCGCGTGCCAGGCCGTGCCGGCGGCGAGGCCGAGCCCGATTGCACTCATGCCGCGGAAAATCCTCTTGCCCAGCTCGCGTCCGCCGAGGACGACGGCGAGCACTGTCTTGAAGCCGAGATTGGCCATCATCGCCACGCCGATCGCGATCACGGCCGCGTCGGCGGAGAGTCTCTCGAGGAAAAACAGACGCATGCTCGACAACGCGATCGCGTCCATGTCGGCGAGGCCCGACACGGCGGCGAGCGCGTACAGGCCCTGGGCGCCGACGATGTCGGACAGCCACGCCGAAACGAACAGAATGACTCCGTACAGCGCCCCGAAGCCGAGCGCCGCGCGCAACTCGGTGGGGTTGCGCGTTTGCGGGAGCACGGCCTCGCTGCCGGCCGGAATCCGCCAATACCAGATCAGCGTTCCCAGGCCGAGCACCAGCGCCGGCAGGATCACGATCGCGAGCTTGGCGAGGAGCCCGGGTGCGACGACTGCAGCGATCAGCGCGATCCGGATCATCATGACGATGTTCGCGAGGATGATCACCAGCGCTGCCACTGGAGTCGAGGACGGCGTGACGCGACTGTCGCGGGCATGGATCAGCGTCGTGGCGGTGCTCGACGCGAGGCCTCCGGCGATGCCGACCAGCGCCGCTCCGTAGCGCGCGCCGACAAGCCGGAGGATCGCGTAGCCGGCGAAACTCAGACCTGATATCAGCACCACCATCCACCAGACCTGGCGAGGGCTGACTGCGCCCTGGGGATCGATGGGGCGGTCCGGGAGGATCGGCAGGATCACGAGCGAGAGCACGCTGAACTGGATGATCGAGATCCAGTCCTTCGATTCGAGCCGGGTGGCCATGCCGCGCAGCTCGGTCTTGAAATACAGCAGGATCGTCGTCGCCACTGCGAGCATCACCGCAACCGTCGCATGGCCGAGCCACACTGCCGTACCGAGGCAGTAGCACAGCAGCAGGGCCGCGACCGACGTGGTGCCCGGGTCGGTCGCGTCGGGATGGCGAAGATAGGCGGCAATGATCATGACCCCGAGGATCGCAAGGCCGAACACGAATGGCGCAACGCTGTCGAAATGCTCGCCGAGCATGCCGATCAGCGCGCCGAGCAGGCCGACCAGTCCGAACGTGCGCAGCCCGGCGCGGGCCGAAGCGACACGCTCGCGCTCCAGGCCGATCAGCAGCCCGATCCCGATCGCGATCAGGAAAGCCTGAATCTGTGCCGCGTCGAAAGGCTTCGAGAAAGGCATGCCGTCACTCCCGGTTGTTCTTGAAGGTCTTCGTGATAGTGCATGCCGACTGGTTCGTTACTCTATTCGATTCGCGCGGACGGTCAAACGGCGGGCCGTGCGGCAGGGTCGGCGACATGTCGTGGCTGAATCGTTCCGTGTATTCTGCCGGTTTGGGCGCCGGCCTCGCCGGTTCGCAGTAATTCAGCAGACATAACGGAGCAGGGGTGGATTCATTTTTTTGGCAGGCGAGAGACGCGAAATGAGCAGTTCGCTGCGTATCGCGATCAACGGGTATGGCCGCATCGGCCGTTGTTTCCTGCGCGCGCTGTACGAGTCGCCGCTGAAGAACACGCTGCAGATCGTGTCGATCAACGAGCCGGCCGACCTCGCGACCATTGCCTACCTGTCGCGCTTTGATTCCACGCACGGCGTTTTCCCGGGAAAAATCGAAATCGGAGCCGATTGCCTGATCGTCGATGGACGCAAAATCGGCGTCACGCATGCCTGTGTGCCCGAGGAGGTCGACTGGAAGGGGATAGGCGTCGACCTGCTGATCGAATGCTCGGGTTGCTACACGCAACGCCAGGATTTCGATCGCTTCGTCGAAGCCGGATGCGAACGGCTGCTGATCTCGCAGCCCGGACGCAGCGCGCAGGACGTCGATCTCACGGTGGTTTATGGCATCAACCACGGCGAGCTCGGCAGAGATCAGCGTATCGTGTCCAACGCCTCCTGCACGACGAACGCGGTCGTCCCCGTCCTCGACCAGTTGCACCGCGCGTTCGGTATCGGCCATGTTTTCCTGACGACGCTGCATTCGGTGATGAACGACCAGCCGCTCATCGACGGTTATCACCATTCGGATCTGCGGCGCACGCGTTCGGCGATGCAGTCGATGATCCCGGTCGGAACGGGACTCGCCCAGGGCGTCGAGCGCTTCCTGCCGCAACTGGCAGGACGGGTACAGGCCAAGGCGATCCGTGTGCCGATCCTCAACGTCTCGGCGATCGACGTCGTCGTCGAACTCGGCTGCGACGCGACCGCGCGGGAAATCAACCTGCTTCTCTCGGAAGCCGCAGCGGCGCAGCCGGGCCTTATCGCCTATTCCGTCGATCCGCACGCGTCGATCGACTTCAGCCACAATCCGCACTCGGTCATCGTCGATGGCAGCCAGACGCGCATCAACGGCCCGCGCTTCGCGAATCTGCTGCTGTGGTTCGACAACGAATGGGGCTACGCGAACCGGATGCTGGACGTCGCGAACTACTGGAGCAAGCGGTTCCGCTGAGAGGCGTCGCGTGGCGGCGCGACACGAAGTTGCGCGAAAGCCACGAAAAACGAAATTTCATGCTCGGCAAGCGCGCGTATTCTGGCGTCTCCCACCCGATACGGATGACTGCCATGAACCTGTCACAGGCCCTGCTCACCGCGCTGCGCGATCATGGCGCACGCGAGATATTCGGCATTCCCGGCGACTTCGCGCTGCCTTTCTTCAAGATCATCGAAGAGTCGGGAATCCTGCCGCTGCACACGCTCAGCCACGAGCCGGGCGTTGGATTCGCGGCGGATGCGACGGCCCGCTATCGCTGCTGCCTCGGCGTCGCCGCGGTGACCTACGGTGCGGGGGCGCTGAACATGGTGAACCCGGTCGCCGGCGCGTATGCGGAAAAATCGCCTGTCGTCGTCATTTCCGGCGCACCCGGCGCGGGCGAGTCGCATTCCGGGCTGCTGCTTCATCATCAGGCCAAGACGCTGGATTCGCAGTTCGAGATCTACCGCGAGATCACCTGCGACCAAGCGCGCCTGACCGATGCGCGCAGCGCTCCGCGCGAAATCGCACGTGTGCTGGCGAGCTGCCTGCGTGAGTCGCGGCCGGTCTACATCGAGCTGCCGCGCGACATGGTCGGCGTGCCGTGCGAACCGGTGATCCCGCTCGTGCCTCCCGCGTCGGATCGTGAAGTGCTGTCGGCATGCGTGGACGAGATTCTCGTTCGCCTGCGCAGCGCCGCGTCGCCGGTGCTGATGGTAGGGGTCGAAGTGCGCCGCTTCGGCCTCGAAGCCAAGGCGGCGGAGCTCGCACGACGGCTCGGAGTGCCGGTCGTGACCAGCATCCTCGGCCGCGGGCTGCTCGCCGGCACGGATGCGCCGCTCGTCGGCACCTACCTCGGCGTCGCCGGACAGCAGCAAGTGACCGATCTCGTGGAGCAGTCGGATGCGCTGTTGCTGCTCGGGGTCATCATCTCGGACACGAATTTCGGTGTGTCGTCGAAGCAGATCGACCTGCGCAAGACGATCCAGGCGCTCGACCGTCGAGTCACCCTCGGATACCACACCTATCCGGAAGTGCCGCTCGCGGCGCTCGTCGACGCGCTGCTCGAACGCCTCGACAAGAAGATTGCGCCCGCGATGCGTTTTGATCCGCCGCACTATCCGCGCGGGCTGCAGGCCGACGACGCGTCGATCACGCCGAACGACATCGCGCTGGCGATCAACGACCTGATGGACACCCACGGCCGGATGCCGATCGCGGCCGACGTCGGGGACTGCCTGTTCACTGCGATGGACATCGAGCCGACTGCGCTCGTCGCGCCGGGCTATTACGCAACGATGGGATTTGGCGTCCCCGCCGGCCTCGGGCTGCAGGCGGCCTCCGGGGTCCGGCCGCTGATCCTCGTCGGCGACGGCGCGTTCCAGATGACCGGCTGGGAACTCGGCAACTGCCGCCGCTACGGCTGGGATCCGATCGTGATCGTGTTCAACAATTCCTCTTGGGAGATGCTGCGCACTTTCCAGCCGGAATCGGCCTTCAACAACCTCGACGACTGGCGTTTCGCGGCGATGGCAGACGGGCTCGGCGGCGACGGGGCGCGGGTCGGCACGCGCGCGGAACTGAAGGCGGCGCTCGACCATGCGCTGGCAACGCGGGGGCGTTTCCAGTTGATCGAGGCGATCATCCCGCGTGGCGTGCTTTCGGACACGTTGTCGCGCTTCGTCGCCGGCGTGAAGCGGCTGTCGCAGAAATGACGGCGGCGCCGGCACCGCGCGACAGGTCGTCTTGGCGGGAGCCGGCATCGCGCGGGTAGAATCCGCGCCATGCAGAACTTTCAGCCCCGTCATTTCGCAATCGTCCCGGCGGCCGGCAGCGGCAGCCGCATGGCAACGTCCCGGCCGAAGCAGTATCTTCCGCTGCTCGGCAAGCCGCTGATCTTCCATTCGCTCGCCGTGCTGTGCGCGGCGCCGGACGTCGACAAGGTGTTCGTCGTGCTTTCGGTCGAGGACGCCGAGTGGCGCCGTCACGACTGGTCCGTGCTCGGCCCGAAGCTGGTGCCGCTTTTTTGCGGCGGCGGGACGCGGGCCGACAGCGTGCTTGCAGGGCTGCGCGCGGTGGCCGACGAGATCGAGCCATCGGACTGGGTGCTGGTGCACGACGCCGCGCGCCCGTGCCTTGCGCCGTGGCACATCGAGAAGCTGGCCCGGGAGCTCGCGCGCGACGAGGTCGGCGGCCTGCTCGCCGTGCCGGTCGCCGATACACTGAAGCGCGCTGACGAGCACCGTCAGGTCCTCGCCACCGTGCCGCGTGAAAACCTGTGGCAGGCGCAGACGCCGCAGATGTTCCGCCATGTGATGCTGCGCCGCGCACTGGAAGCGGCGACAAATGCCACGGACGAGGCCAGCGCGATCGAGGCTGCAGGCTTGCATCCGAGACTCGTCGAGAGCGACGCGACGAACCTGAAAGTCACTTATCCGCTCGATCTGCACTTGGCCGAGTGGATCCTCACAAATCGGGGAAGCTGAAGTGAAAGCTCCATTCCGTATCGGCCAGGGGTTCGACGTGCACGCGCTGGTGCCGGGGCGCGCGCTGATCGTCGGCGGCGTACACATTCCGTTCGAGCGCGGCCTGCTCGGGCATTCGGACGCCGACGTCCTGCTGCACGCGCTGACCGACGCGCTGCTCGGCGCCGCCGGCCTCGGCGACATCGGGCGACTCTTTCCCGACACCGACGCAGCCCACGCGGGCGCCGACAGCCGCGTACTGCTGCGCGAAGCATTTGCGGCCGTGCGAGCGGCGGGCTTCGGCGTCGTGAACGTCGATGCGACGGTGATCTGTCGCGCGCCCCGCATTCTTCCTCATGCGCCGGCGATGGTCGCGAACATCGCCGCCGACTTGGGCATCGACGCGGCGGCAGTCAATATCAAGGGCAAGACGACCGAAAAGCTCGGTTTCACTGGCCGCGGCGAAGGCATCGCGGCCCAGGTCGTCGCGCTGCTGATGCGACATGGCGATGAAACCTGATCCCGCGGCGCCGGGAAAACCTTCGCGCGTGTTCTTCGCGCTGTGGCCGGACGCCCGCGTCGCGAAGCGCCTGGATGAACTGGGCGCCGAAGCGCACGCGGAATGCGGCGGGCGCCGGACGCGATGCGAGACGCTGCACCTGACGCTCGCGTTCATCGGCGACGTGTCGCCGCAGCGCCTCGCCGAGTTGATCGCGGTCGGGAACGAGGTACGGAACGACCGCGAGGCGACCTCGTTCACGCTGCGCCTGGACCTCCTCGGGAGCTGGCGCCACAACCGCATCGTCTGGGCCGGCGCGCAGAGCTGTCCCGCGCCGCTGGCCGGACTCGTCGAGCGACTCAACGGCGCGCTCGAAGCGGCCGATTTTGCCGTCGAGCGGCGCCCGTTCGCGCCGCACGTGACGCTGCTGCGCAAGGCGCATACGCAGGTTTCGACACGCTGCGTGGACCCGATCGACTGGCCTGTCGACGGCTTCGTGCTCGTCGAGTCCGTGCAGACCAGCACCGGCGCGCATTATCGGACGCTCAGGGAATGGCGAGCGGGGAAGGGCGGGGGCGAAGGTGCAGACAGCCGGGGCGCCGGGAAAAGCGGCTGACGCTGCTCCTGCGACCGCTTCAGGTCCAGTGAGCCGGCCAGGTGCGAGCGAAGTAGGACAGCGCTTCGACCCGCTTCATCCACGCTGCAAGCCGGGGGCCGATGCGCGCGCCAATTTCCACGTCCGGCTTCCTCTTCTCGATTCGCAGCGCCAGCGCGATCAACGGGTAGAGCGTGAAGTCCGCCGCGGAGAGCTCGCCTGCCAGCGTGTCGCCCGCGATCATCGTTTCCCACAGGCCGAGTTCGCGTGTGAAGGCGTCGCGCGAGCGCGCGATCGTTTCCTGCTGCCATTCCGCTTTCGGCGTGTAGAGCACGTTCGCGACGAGCTCTTCCAAGGGATTCGCCAGATACTGGTCGGCCTCACGGACCATGCGGCGGATCAGCGCGCGTTGCCGGATATCGCCCGGAAACAGCAGCGGCGTTTCGTCGTAGCGTTCGTCGAGGTATTCGAGGATCGCTGCCGATTCATAGAGAGCGAGCCCGTCATCGACGATTGCCGGCACTTTCTGCCGCGGGTTGATCGCCGTGTATTCGGGTTTTTTCAGGTCTCCGGCATCGAACGACAACGCCTTGAGTTCGTACCGCAGATGCTTGTGTTCGAGTGCCAGCCAGACGCGCCAAGCATAAGGCGAACCGGCGCCGTAGTAGAAACAAAGAGCCATTGCGAACCTCCCACGCTTTGGAAACCTGCAAACGTCTTGCGAATCCCGATCCTGCGGCGCGACTCCGCCCGGTAACCGCGCGGGCGGCCTGCCCGCAGTGCAGGATGCCGTGTTGCGTCCTAAAATGAAGTGTCGGAATGAAAGGTCGAGGAGGCGGGCGGACCAGCCGCCCGAATCCCGATCCAGGAGGATCGTCATGGCAATCGCATCAAAACTCCAGGAATACATGAGCGAACACGGCTTGCGGTACGACGTCCTGACGCATCCGCATTCCCACAACAGCATGGAGACCGCGCAACTGGCGCGGGTGCCGGGTAACTGCCTGGCGAAATCGGTCGTGCTCGAAGACGACGACGGCTTCCTGATGGCGGTGTTGCCGTCCACCCAGCACGTGCAACTCGGCTGGCTCAGCAAGGCGATGCAGAGCAACTTGCGCCTGGCGTCCGAGGACGAGTTGTCCGCCCTGTTCGCCGACTGCGAACCCGGCGCGGTCCCGCCCGCCGGCATCGCGTATGGCATGCGGATGGTCGTCGACGACGCCTTGGCCGAACAGCCGGAGATCTACTTCGAGGGCGGCGATCACGAGAAGCTGATCCAGATGAGCTGCGAGGATTTCATGACGATGATGGAAGAGGCGAAACACATCCGGTTCGGCGAACATTACTGGCGGCATTGAGCGCCTGCGTTCGAGCCGAATGAATGCGGGGCGCCTGGCGCCCCGCAGCTCTTCGAGGTCACGCATGCTGCGACCTCATCGTCTCCTGGACAGAGACGTTCGAAGAATCAGGCTTTCGAAAAGTCAGGAATTCAAAGGAACAGGCATGCCCCCAGCCGCTCACGCAGTACGGGCTCGGATTCCTTCGTGTAATCCTTTTCAAAACGATCGGTGATCAGCTGCGCTGTCGGTGTGTCCAGCACCGCGTTGAGCATGCCCATGAAGGCAGGCGGTGCGAACACGATTGCGCGGCTGAACTCGTTCTTGGCTCGCCCGAGGTACAGTTCCTGCGCAATCTGTTGCGCGAACAGCTTTGCTTCGTGGGTTTTGGGGAGAGTCTGAGGCTGCGCTGAACCTTGCCCGTTGCCGACCGACGCCATGGTGCCGGGACGGTCGGTTACAAGTTCGGAATTTTTCCGTCTGCTTTCCGGATGGATCAGTTCCTTCACCAGTGTGAGTCCCTTGTTCGGACCGAGGTTTGCATAGAGCTTCGCCAGGCTGGCATTGGCAACCAGTATCCAGGTTATAACCATGAATCGTCCTCCGAGAGATAGATCGGGTGGTCTGCCGATTGTGGCTCTTGCAGCTTAGACGGACGCCAGATACGTGGCAAACTCATTTTGCCGTGAACGTCAACCGACCACTCCGGGCCTGCCAATGACGCCTGCTCCGGAAGAGCTCTATTCCCCAGGATTTATTTATTTGGCATCAGGTTGCTTCTGCAACTCGCGGGTCGGAATGCTCCATCGCCACACCGGTCGCTCGCTTGGGCGCGGTAGACGATGAGCCGACGCTTGGCGGCGTTCATGATCCAAAGGTGCGTAGTGGGCGGCCGTCATGGCACCGCCTTTTGTCGCGGACGCGGCGTTCGCCGGCGGCGAGGTCCAGCCTGTAGAAGCGCGACAGCTGCTCGTATACGCGGGGAAGTTCCTGTTCGAAAAGGCAGGGTGTCTCGAAGAATGCCTCGGAAGCCACGGCGAAAAACTCGCCTGGACTGTCGGCGCCGTACGGGTCGAGCAGCGTTTCCTCGCCGGCGTCGACCTGTTCGCAAAAACGCTGGTAGGCGTCGGTGAACACCTTGGCCCAGGCCGCTCTGCTCATGCCCTGCGGCAACAATGGCAAGCCGTCGACATCGCCGTTCTGCATGTCCAGTTTGTGGGCGAACTCGTGGATGACGACGTTTACCCCTTCCGGCCCTTCGCCTTCGCGATGCCACGATACCAGCACCGGGCCCCCTTCCCACGCTTCTCCGAGGACTTCGTCGTCGTATTCGTGCACGACGCCGGCGTCGTCCGTTTCATGTCGCGGAATCACGAAATCGCCAGGGTAGACGATGACCCCGACCCAGCCGCGGTACGCATCCAGGCCAACGCAAAGGATCGGCAGGCAGGCCTGGAGGGCGATCGTGAGCATCATCTGGTCGGTGAGCGCCATGCCGTGCGCGCCGTGGAACTGCTTTTCCGCGAGGAACTCGCGTGCGAGTTGCCGCAGGCGCTCGCGGTCGGTCGATTCGAGATAGTCGAGAAACGGCAGCTTCGTCTCGACGCTGGTCCATAACGCGTCCGGCACCCGTATCGCAGCCAGGCGGCGTGCCTTCCGCCATTTGCGCAGGAAATTCAGCATCGCGTTCAGCCGGCGGGTTTGCGCGTCGTCAGGAAAATGCCGGCGAAAACCAGCGCGATACCGGCAAAGTGGAACGGCTGCGGGCGTTCGCCGAGAAAGATCGCCGCGAGCAGGGCAGTGAACACAGGCATCAGGTGGATGAACAGGGATGCGCGGCTCGGCCCGACCGCCGCAACGCCGGCGTTGAAGAACACGTAGCCGAGAAAGCCGGGGAAGATGCCGATGTAGAGAATGCCTGCGAACGTCGCCGGGGACGGATCGATGAGCGTCCCACTGGCAATCTCCCACGCGTACAGTGGCGCGAGCCCTGCGACGCCGACGGCGGTGAAGGCGGCGAGCAGCAGCATCGGCTCGATGCCGGCCGGCCGCCATTGCAGGCCGACTGTGTAGATGCCCCAGGTCAGCACCGCGAGCAGCATCCACAGGTCGCCGGTGTTGAGGCTGAAACCGAGCAGTGTCGCCAGGCTGCCGCGCGCGACGATGATCATCACGCCGACGAGCGACACGACGACGCCGGCCGCTTCCAGGCGTGTCAGCCGCTTGCCGAGGAGCAGGAACGCCAGCGCGATCGTCGCTACCGGGGTGAAGGAATTGAGCAGCGTCGCGCTGGTTGCAGTCGTGTATTGCAGCGCGATGTACGCGAAGGTGTTGTAGCAGCCGACGCCGATGAAGCCGAGCACGACGATGGCGCGCCAGTGCGTCTTCATGCGGGGCCATTGCGCGCGCAAATGGGGCAGCGCGAACGGCAGCGTCAGCGCGAATGCGATCGTCCAGCGCCAGAATGCGAGGGTCATTGGCGGAACGGCTTCGCGCAGGCCGCGCCCGATCACCATGTTGCCCGCCCAGAACAGCGAGGCCAGCGTCAACAGCAGGTAGGGGTTGGCGAAGCGTTTTTTCATTGGTCCTGTTTTCCGTGGCAGGCCGGTGATGATGGCACAGCGCGGAATCGTCCGCAGCGGGCGGAGATGACAGCCCGGGTATGGGATAATCCGCCCATGGTCTCCGTCACGCATGCCATTTCACAGAACGACGCCGTTCCGCCGGTCGAGCTGCTCGCCGACGGTCTGGGCGCCGACGATCGCGCACTGATCGAAAAAGCCCTCGAACTGGCCCGGGGCGCCTACGAAAATCACGTGCTCGGCACCGGCGAGTCGGTGTGGACCCATGCGATGGGGATGGCGCTGATCGCCGCGTCGCTGCGACTCGACGTCGAAACGCGCGTGGCCGCGTTGCTGTTCGCCGTCGGTGACTACGGCGAGGACCCGATCGAGACCGTAACGGCGCGCTTCGGCGACGGGGTCGCGCGCCTCGTCGAGGGCTTGCGCAAGCTCAACGGCCTGCGCCTGCTCACACGCATGACGGCGACCGCGACCGCGCCCGAGATCCGCGCGCAGACCGAAGTGCTGCGCAAGATGCTGCTGGCGATGGTCGAGGACATCCGCGTCGTTTTGCTGCGGCTCGCATCTCGCACGCAGACGCTGCGTTATTTCACCGAACAGAAAGGTGAAATCCGCACCGACGTTGCGCGCGAGAGCCTCGACATCTACGCTCCGCTGGCGAACCGGCTCGGCGTGTGGCAGCTGAAGTGGGAACTCGAAGACCTGTCGTTCCGCTTCCTTGAGCCGGAGACGTACAAACGGATCGCGAAGATGCTCGACGAGCGCCGCGTCGAGCGTGAGAGCTTCATCCAGGAAGCGATCGAACGGCTCAAGCGCGAGATCGCGGCGGTCGGCATCAAGGCCGAGGTGTATGGGCGGCCGAAGCACATCTACAGCATTTACAACAAGATGCGCGCGAAGCGGCTCGATTTTTCGCAGGTGTACGACATCCGCGCGTTGCGGGTGCTGGTCGGCAACGTGCGCGACTGTTACACGGTCCTGGGCATCGTGAACCAGATCTGGCAGCCGATTGGCCAGGAGTTCGACGACTACATCACGAAGCCGAAGGGCAACAACTACCAGTCGCTGCACACCGCGGTGCTCGCCGGTGATGGTCGCGCGGTGGAAGTCCAGATCCGCACGCACGACATGCACAAGCACGCTGAACTCGGGGTCGCGGCACACTGGCGCTACAAGGAAGGCCAAGGGCACGGCGGCGATTACGACGAGAAGATCGCGCTGCTGCGCAGCCTGCTCTCATGGCGCGACGAGATCGCGGATTCCGCCGACTGGGTCGAGAAGTTCAAGCGTGCCTCGCTCGACGACGCGATCTACGTGTTGACGCCGCAGGGCAAAGTCGTCGATCTGCCGCGCGGTGCGACGCCGATCGATTTTGCGTACCGCCTGCACACCGATCTCGGCCACCGTTGTCGCGGCGCCAAGGTCGACGGGCACCTGGTGCCGCTCAACACGCATCTCGAGAACGGTCAGACAGTCGAGATCACCGCGGCGAAGGAGGGCGGTCCGTCGCGCGACTGGCTCAACCCCGTGCAGGGCTATGTGGCGACGGGCCGCGCGCGTACCAAGATCAAGCAGTACTTCAATCAGCTCGAAGAGAACGAGTTGCTCGCGCGCGGGCGCGCCGTCGTGACGAAGGAGATGCAGCGCGAAGGGCAATCCCAGGCCAACATCGACGAGATCGCCGGCAAGCTCGGCTTCAAGAATGCGGAGTCGATGTTCGTCGCTGCCGGTCGTGGCGAAGTCGGGCCGCGCGCGGTCCATCTCGCGCTGCGCGACACCGGGGAACCTGCGCCGGAGGCGGCCGATTCCGGAATGGTGATCGGCCAGAGCCGCGCCGGCGATTCGAGCGACAAGATCCTGATCGTCGGCGTCGGCAAACTCCTGACTTCGCTCGGACGCTGCTGCAAGCCGGCGCCGCCGGACGCGATCGAAGGGTTCGTCACGCGCGGGCGTGGCATCTCGATCCATCGCGTTGACTGTCGCGATTTCCAGCGCCTCGCAGGCAGCCATCCGGAGCGGGTGATCAAGGCGGACTGGGGCGAGCAGGCGTACAACAACCGCCAGTCGGTGTTTCCCGTCGACATCGCGGTGCAGGCGGCCGACCGCCAGGGTTTGCTGCGCGACATCTCCGAAGTGCTGTCGCGCGAAAAGCTCAACGTCATCGCGGTCAATACGCTGACGAAGAAGGGGACTGCGTACATGCGCTTCACGATGGAGGTCGGCGGCGTCGCGCAGGTGCAGCGCGCCATCACGCTGATCCGCGAAGTGCCCGACGTCATCGATGCGCAGCGCAAGTAGGCCCGGGCTTGCCCGCCGAAGGCCGGCAGGACTTTCGAGCGCCGCCGGGCTGCCGCCGGCCTTTCAGCGGCTCGCCGACAGTTCCGTGAGCAGGACCATCTGCGCCGCCCGGCGCACGCTGCGCGGCGTCTTGCGGCGATAGCGCCCGTCTTCGAGCATCTCCCAGGCCTGGCAGTTGTCGCCGAGGTAGGCGCGCAGGCCTTCCTTGATCACGCGCCGTTTCAGGCGCTGGTCGAGCACCGGAAACGCGATCTCGATGCGACCGAAGAAATTGCGGTCCATCCAGTCGGCGCTCGACAGGTAAACCCGGTCTTCGCCATCGGCGCGGAAATAGAAGATCCGATGGTGTTCGAGGAAGCGGCCGATGACCGAGCGCACGTGGATGTTCTCCGACAGCCCGGCGACGCCCGGGCGCAGCGCGCACGGCCCACGCACGATCAGGTCGATGTCGACGCCGGCCTGCGAGGCGGCATAGAGCGCCTCGATCGTTTCCGGTTCCAGCAGCGCATTCATCTTCACCATGATGTGGGCGCGGCGACCCGCACGCGCGAGTTCGGCCTCGGCGTTGATCGCCGCGACGACGTTCGACTGCAGCACGAACGGCGCCTGCCACAGGTGCTTCAGCGTGCTCGCCTTGCCCAGCCCGGTAAGCTGCTTGAAGACTTCGGCGACATCCTGGCCGATCTCCTCGTTGCATGTGAGCAGGCCGAAGTCGGTGTAGAAGCGCGTCGTGCGCGGATGGTAATTGCCGGTGCCCATGTGCACATAGCGGCGCAACCCGTTTTCTTCCCGCCGCACCAGCATCAGCAGTTTCGCGTGGGTCTTGTAGCCGAACACGCCATAGACGACATGCGCGCCGACTTCCTCGAGCCGGTTCGCCCAGTTGATGTTCGCCTCCTCGTCGAAGCGTGCCATCAGTTCGAGCACGACTGTGACTTCCTTGCCTTTCTGCGCGGCGCGCACGAGATGTTCCATCAACACGGAATCGGTCCCGGTGCGATACACCGTCATCTTGATCGCCAGCACCTGCGGGTCGTCGGCTGCTGCCCGCAGCAGGTCGATGACCGGCGTGAAGCTCTGGAACGGATGGTGCAGCAGCACGTCCTGCTTGCGGATCGCGTCGAAGATCTCGCGGCCTTTTTCGAGTGCTTTCGGCAGGCCCGGCAGGAAAGGCGGGTAATTCAGGTCGGGACGGTTCACCCAGTCCGTCACCTGCATCAGGCGCACCAGGTTGACGATGCCCGGCATGCTGTAGAGATCCTTGGGGCCGAGCCGGAAGTGCTGCAGCAGGAACGCCGCCATCTTTTCCGAGCAGTTGTCCGCAATTTCCAGTCGCACCGCGTCGCCGAAGTGGCGCTGCTGCAGTTCGCCTTTCAGCGATACGCGCAAGTCCTTGACTTCTTCTTCGTCGACGAACAGGTCCGAGTTGCGCGTGACGCGGAACTGGTAGCAGCCCAGCACGCGCATCCCGGAGAACAGCTCGCCAACGTGTGCGTGCAGCACCGACGACAGAAAGACGAAGCTGTATTCGTGCTCGCAGATTTCGCGCGGCAGCCGGATCACGCGTGGCAACGCGCGTGGCGCCTGGACGATCGCGGCGCCCGAATCGCGGCCGAAGGCGTCGAGCCCTTCGAGTTCGACGGCGAAATTCAGGCTCTTGTTGAGCACGCGCGGAAACGGATGCGCCGGATCGAGGCCGATCGGAGTGAGGACCGGGATCACTTCGCGCAGGAAATAGTCGCGCACCCATGCACGCTGGGCGTCGGTCCACAGGGGCCGGCGCGGAAACACGATGCTTTCGGCTGCGAGCGCCGGCAGGATGTCGTCGTTGAGCAGTTCGTACTGCTGAGCGATGATGCTGTGGACCTCGAGACTGACGCGGTCGAGCAACTCGGTCGGCAGCAGGCCGTCATTGCCCGCGGTACGGCTGCCGAGGCGGATCTGTTCCTTGATGCCGGATACCCGGATTTCGAAGAATTCGTCGAGATTGCTCGATACGATGCACAGGAAGCGCAAGCGCTCGAGCAGCGGAACGCTGTGATCGGCCGCCTGGGCCAGCACCCGGCGCTGGAACTGGAGAAGAGACAGCTCCCGGTTGATGAAATGCTCGGGGGGGAAAACCTGGCTTAGCGGGGGCCTGTGCATGGGTCTCATTATGGCTGGAGTGTGCCTGCCGGGATTATGTGACAAATGTGTTGCAAATGCGTGAACGTGCGCTGGTGGGCATGACAAGCGCGAATCGGCGCGGAATCCTGCCCTGATCGGGCGCAGCTTGTGCCACGGGGCCGGGTGGTAGAATGTCGGCCACTTCGACCTGCGCGATTGCGTGCCTACACGATGATGCAAGAACTGATCGCAGCGATCGACCTCGGTTCCAACAGTTTCCGGCTGCAGGTGGGCCGGATCGTCAATGATCAGATCTATCCGCTCGACGGACTCAAGGAAGCGGTCCGCCTTGCCGCCGGCCTATCGGCCGACAAGCTGCTCGATGTCGCGGCCCAGCAGCGCGGGCTGATCGCACTGCAACGCTTCAACGAACGTCTGCGCGGTTTTCCGCCCGATGCGGTACGGGCGGTGGCGACCAACACGCTGCGAGTGGCGAAGAATTCCCCTGCGTTCCTCGTTCGTGCCGAAGCGGCGCTCGGGGTGCCGATCGAGGTGATCGCGGGGCGTGAAGAAGCACGCCTGATCTATGTCGGGGTCGCGCATACGCTGCCCGATCCGCATCGCCAGCAGCTCGTCGTCGATATCGGCGGCGGCTCGACCGAATTCATCATCGGCAAGAGCTTCGAGCCGATCCGTCTCGAGTCCCTCTACATGGGCTGCGTGAGCTTCAGCCTGCAGTACTTTCCCCGCGGGCGGATCGACAAGCGCGGCTTGCGGGAAGCCGAACTGGCGGCCCAGCACGAGCTTCAGGCGATCGCCCATTCGTACCGCGAAACCGGATGGGAAGTGGCGGTCGGGTCGAGCGGATCGGCCAAGGCGCTTGTCGAGATTCTCGTGCAGAACGGATTCTCGGAAAGCGGCATCACGCGGGATGGGCTGGAACGGCTGAAAGCGGCGATGCTGCGGGCGGGCAGCATCGATCGCGTCGATCTGGCGGGCCTCAAGGGCGATCGCCTGCCGGTGCTGCTCGGGGGGCTCTCGATCATGTCGGCGGTATTCAAGGAGTTCGACCTCGAGCACATGGTGTTTTCGGAAGGAGCGTTGCGTCTCGGGGTGCTCTACGATCTGCTCGGCCGCTACCACCACCACGACTTGCGCGATGCCACGGTCAACGCGTTCGTTACGCGTTATCGAACGGATCGCAAGCAGGGCGCCAGCGTTGCCGACACCGCTTCCCACCTGCTGGCGCGCCTGGTTCCCGAAGCTGCCGAAAGCGACCACCCGGACCGCCGCTTCCTGCGCTGGGCGGCGATGCTCCATGAAATCGGCGTTTCGGTCGCGCACTCGAGCTACCACAAGCACAGCGCCTACATCCTCGCCAATGCCGACATGCCGGGCTTCTCGCGCATGGACCAGGGGCGCCTGGCGCGCATCGTGCTGGCGCATCGCGGCAAACTGGAACGGGTGGCAGCAATCGATCCGGAAAGCCGTGACTGGCTGCTGATCGTGTGCCTGCGCCTCGCCGTGATCGTCCATCGCGCCCGCGACGGACGGGGCATCCCGCCGATCGATATCGAACGCGACGGGCGCGGCTTCGTCGTCACCGCTCGCGATGGCTGGCTGCAGAAGTTGCCGCTGACCGCCGCTGCGCTCGAGGAAGAGCAGCGGCAGTGGCTGTCGGTCGGACGCAGCCTCGTGCTGCGCATGTCGCCTGGCCGGGCGCTGGTCGCCTGACGCCGGATCGTGCGCGCGCCCACCGCAAGCTGCGGATCGTCGGCCGGAAGTGGTGCGAGGCCCGAATGTCGGCTGGAGGGTGACTGGACGCTGCGCGCGCTCGCCCCGCGCGCCGACGAATTCCGCCGCCTGCTTGCCCGCGCGGGACCTGCGGCGAGCTGGAAACTCGACGGAGTGACGCGGCTCGACAGCTTCGGCGCGACGCTGTTGTGGCACGCGTGGCGCGAACAGTGGCCGCAGGACCTGAGCGCGGACGACGAACTGCGGGCGGTGATCGGCCGTATCGAAGCGACGGCAGCCGAGCCCTTGCCCGAAGCGCGGGCCTTCACGCTGACTGACGCCATCGTCGTGCTCGGCGCGGGCCTCCTCGGTTTTGCCAATCATCTCGCTGCTTTTGTGCAGCTGGCGGGACAGCTGTGCCTGGACATCGCATATCTGCTGCGTCACCCGCGCGACTGGCCGCTGCGCGAGATTTCGGCCAATCTCTACAAGGTCGGCGCCAGGGCCACGCCGGTCGCAGCCCTCGTCGGCTTCCTCATCGGCGTGGTATTGTCCTATCTTTCTGCGCTGCAGCTGCAGGCTTTCGGCGCGGACATCTACATCGTCAACATCCTCGGCCTGGGCATCGTCCGGGAGCTCGGACCGGTCCTCGTTTCGGTGCTGGTGGCCGGGCGATCGGGTTCGGCGATGACCGCGCAGCTCGGCGTGATGCGCGTCACCGACGAGCTCGATGCGCTGTCGGCGATGGGCATTTCGCGCACGGTGCGCCTGGTCTTGCCGAAAGTGGTCGCGCTGACGGTGGCGATGCCTTTGCTCGTGCTGTGGACTTCAGCCGTCGCGCTGTTCGGCGGCATGGTGTCCGCATGGGTGCAACTCGATCTCGGATTCGGTTTTTTCCTCGACACGCTGCCACGCGTCGTACCCGTTGCGAACCTCTACATCGGGCTGGCGAAGGGCGCGGTCTTCGGCTTGTCCATCGCGCTCGTGGCCTGTCATTTCGGCCTGCGCGTGCGGCCCAATACAGAGAGCCTGTCGGCCAACACGACTGCGTCGGTGGTCTCGGCGATCACTGTCGTGATCCTCATCGACGCGGTGTTCGCGATTGCGACGCGTTCGATCGGAGTGCCCGGATGAGCGACGGACCGGTCATCGAGCTGCGCGGCATCGTCACCCGCTTCGGCAGCAATCTCGTGCACGACGGAATCGACCTGTCAGTGGCCCGCGGTGAAGTCGTGGCTCTCGTCGGCGGCTCCGGCAGCGGCAAGACGACGCTGCTGCGACACATGATCGGGCTGACGCGCCCGGCGCGCGGCGAGGTTTCGCTGTTCGGCGAGCAGCTGTTCTCGGGCAGTCTTCCCGTGCAGCGGGCACGGCGGCGGCGCTTCGGCGTGCTGTTCCAGCAGGGGGCGCTTTTTTCGGCGTTGAACGTCGCCGAGAACATCGGGTTTCCGCTGCGCGAATTGCGTGTCGTGACGCCCATGGAGATCCGCGATCTGGTTGCGTTGAAGCTGGCGATGGTCGAGCTCGAGCCATCGACCGCGCTGTTGATGCCTGCCGAGCTGTCGGGCGGCATGGTGAAGCGGGTCGCGCTCGCCCGCGCGCTGGCGCTGGAACCCGAGTTGCTGCTGCTCGACGAGCCCACCGCCGGGCTCGACCCGGACCGCAGCGCGGCGTTCGTCGAACTCGTGCGCTCGCTGCAGGCCCAACTCGGGCTGACGGTGGTGCTGGTGACGCACGACATCGACACCCTGGCGGCACTGTCGTCGAAGGTGGCGATCCTCGCGGAACGGCGGATTATCAGCTACGCCCCATTGGAAGAAACCATGGAACTCGATCATCCTTTCGTCGCGAGCTTTTTCCGTGGCGAACTCGGCAGGCGGGCAATCGCACGGAGCAGGGGGGAAACCTGATGGAAAACCGCACTCACGCGCTCGCCGCCGGATTGTTCGCGCTGCTGCTTGGTGCCGCACTGGTCCTCGCACTGTGGTGGTTCTCGGATGAACGGCAGCCGACACGGGATTACGTTCTGGAATCGCGCGGCAGCGTCACCGGCCTGAACGTCGAAGGGCAGGTGCGCTATCGCGGCATGTCGGCAGGCAAGGTGACCGATATCCGGCTCGACCCGCAGGACCCGTCGAAGATTCTCGTTGACATCCGCATCCGCGAAGACCTGCCGATCACGCGCAGCACCCGCGCGCGCCTGGGCTACCAGGGCGTGACGGGAATCGCGTACGTGCAGCTCGACGACAGCGAGGAGAACCCGGTGCCGTTGACCGGCGATCCACCCCGGCTGGTGCTGGAGCCGGGCCTGATGGAACAGCTGACCGACAGCACGCTGGATGCGATGAAACGGGTGACGATGATCGCCGACCAGCTCGCGCAATTTCTCAGCGACGACAACCTCGGAAGGCTGCGCAACACCTTGCAGCATCTGGATTCGGCCGCGGCCGGGATCGATCGCACTTTTGCCGACGCGCCCGCAACGCTCGAGGCGATCCGCTCCGCGCTGAACCAGGACAATCTGAAGAAATTCGCCACGACGCTCGCGAACCTCGAGCAGGCAAGCGGCGACGCCGTGCCGGCGGTCGCCGAAATGCGCGCCCTGATGTCGCGCCTGCAGACGACCGCGGAGAACCTCGACGCCGCGATGGCCGCCACGGGCGAAGGGCTGATCGACAACACGCTGCCCCAGCTCAACGTGTTGCTGAAGGAGCTGACCGGGACCTCGCGCCGGCTTGGAAGCCTGATCGAAGAGGTTCAGGCATCGCCGCAGATGTTGTTGAGCGGCCGCTCGCAGCGCCCTCCGGGCCCTGGCGAGGACGGGTTCGAAGCGGACCGGAAATGATCGGACAGGAAACTGCGCAATGTTGATGTCGATGAAGGCAGGACGATCCGGACTGCTCATGCTGGCGCTCACGACGGCCTTGGGAGGATGCGGCAACCTCGGGGTGCCGGCCGAGCGCTTCACTTTTTTCGACCTGGGGCTCGTGGAGCCGGTCGAGACGGCGCTGGAATTCCCGCCGACGCGCGTCGACGTGCGGGCGCCGTCATGGTTGTCGACCGGTGCGATGCAATACCGGCTCGATTATCGACAGCCGGCGCAGCGGGAAGCGTATTCCGAGACGCGCTGGGTCGCGGAGCCGGCCGAAATGCTGCGCGTTGCGCTCGACCGCGCGCTGACGATGAATGGGACTGCGAACCGAACCGCGAACCGGACCGCCGACGGCGAATGCCGCTTGCGTATCGAGCTGGACGAATTCGTACAGGTGTTCGACAGTGAACAGAGCAGCCATGCAACGATCGTCGCCCGTGCTGCGCTCCTCGCTCCGCGCAGCGATGCCGAACTGGCACATCGCACGCTCGTCGTCAGCGAGCCGACGCCGACCCCGGATGCAGCCGGCGGCGTGTTTGCCTTCCGGCGGGCCGTGCAGCGGCTGGCGCATGACGTTTCATTCTGGCTGGCGAGCCTTGACCCTGAAGCGGCCCAGGGATTGAATACCTCAGGACGCTGCAAACGCTAGCGGCCCGCATCCACCTCACTGCAATAATCCTGACTGCGGAGCAGAAATGACCGAACGCGAATCGTCACCCTACGAGATTGGTCTGGAGAAGAATGCCGCCAATTACGTCCCGCTCACGCCGCTGACGTTCATCGAGCGCAGCGCCTACGTTTATCCGGACCGGATCGCCGTCATCCACGGCGCACGTCGCTACACGTGGCTGGAAAGCTATACGCGCAGCCGTCGTCTGGCATCGGCGCTGAAGCAACTCGGCGTCGGGAAGAACGATACTGTCGCGGTCGTCCTCAACAACACTCCGGAAATGTTCGAATGCCATTTCGGTGTCCCGGCGACGGGTGCGGTGCTCAACACGATCAACACGCGCCTCGAGCCCGAAACCGTCGCGTTCATGCTCAACCATGCCGAAGCGAAGGTGCTGATCACGGACCGCGAGTTCGCCCGGGTCATGGCGAAGGCAATTGAACTCGCGAACCGGCCGGACCTGATCGTCATCGATGTCGATGACCCGGAATACAGCGGGCCGGGCGACCGCGTCGGCACGCTCGAATACGAGGCGCTGCTCGAGACGGGCAGCCCCGATTTCGCCTTCGAACAGCCTGCCGACGAATGGGACGCGATTTCGCTGAACTACACGTCCGGCACGACCGGCAATCCGAAAGGCGTCGTCTATCATCACCGCGGCGCGTACCTCAATGCGATGAGCAACATCGTCAGCTGGGGCATGCCGCCGCATTCGGTGTACCTGTGGACGTTGCCGATGTTCCACTGCAACGGCTGGTGCTTCGCGTGGACGATGGCGGCCAACGCCGGCACCAACGTCTGTCTGCGCCGCGTCGATCCGCGCCTGATCTTCGAAGCGATCCGCGAGCATGGCGTCACGCACTATTGCGGCGCACCGATCGTCCATTCGATGCTCGCGAACGCGCCCGAATCCTGGCGCGAAGGCATCGATCACAAGATGTATGGCCTTGTCGCCGCGGCGCCGCCGCCTGCCGCGGTGATCGAAGGGATGGCGAAAATCGGCATCGACCTGACTCACGTGTACGGCCTCACCGAAACCTACGGCCCCGCCGCAGTCTGCGCGAAACATGACGAGTGGAAGGATCTCCCGCTCGCCGAGCAGATCGCACTGAACGGGCGCCAGGGCGTGCGCTACCACGCGCAAGAGGGCATCACGGTGCTGGATCCGCAGACGATGGAGCCGGTGCCCTGGGACAACCAGACGATGGGCGAGATCATGTTCCGCGGCAACCTCGTGATGAAGGGGTATCTGAAGAACCCCGACGCGACCGAGGAGTCGTTTCGCGGCGGCTGGTACCACACTGGCGACCTGGCGGTGATGCAGGCCGACGGCTACGTCAAGATCAAGGACCGCTCGAAGGACGTGATCATCTCCGGGGGCGAGAACATCTCGTCGATCGAAGTCGAGGACGCGCTGTACAAGCACCCGGCCGTGATGGCGGCAGCGGTCGTCGCGCTGCCCGATCCGAAGTGGGGCGAAGTGCCGGCAGCTTTCGTCGAGCTGCGCGAAGGGACGACGGTGACCGAAGCAGAGCTGGTCGCGCACTGCCGCGAGCATCTCGCCGGCTTCAAGTCGCCGAAGAAAATCATCTTCGGGCCGTTGCCGAAGACTTCGACCGGCAAGATCCAGAAGTTCGTGCTGCGTGAGCAGGCGAAATCGACTCAGTCCTTCGAATAAATAGACCGATCGGGAGAAGTAGAAATGAGCGCAGTGCCGCAATCCGATGCCGAAACTCTGCTGCTGCGCCGCGATGAAGGCGGCGTCGCGCACCTTGCCCTGAACCGGCCCGGCCAGTTCAATTCGCTGTCGCAGGCGATGCTCGAAGCGCTGATCGAGGAGATCGACGCGATCGCGGCGGACGCCAGCGTGCGCGTGGTCGTCCTGTCCGGGGAAGGCAAGGCGTTTTGCGCCGGGCACGACCTCAAGGAGATGCGCGGCAACCCTGGGCTCGAGTTCCAGCAGGCGCTGTTTCGCCTGTGCGGCCGGTTCATGGTCAAGCTGACCGAGATGCCGCAGCCGGTGATCGCGCGGGTGCACGGCATCGCGACCGCTGCCGGGTGCCAGCTGGTGTCGATGTGTGACCTCGCGGTCGCGGCCGACGTCGCCCGGTTCGCCGTGTCGGGCATCAACGTCGGCCTGTTCTGCGCGACACCCAGCGTGGGTTTGTCGCGCAACATGGGGCGCAAGGAGGCGTTCGAGATGCTCGTCACCGGCGATTTCATCGATGCGCCCGAAGCCCAGCGCCGCGGGCTGGTCAATCGTGTCGTGCCGCTCGAGCAACTCGACGACGAGGTCGCGAAACTCACCGCGTCGATCTGTGCGAAATCGCCGGTCGCGGTACGGATGGGCAAGCAGATGTTCTACCGCCAGCTCGAGATGGGAATGGAGGCCGCTTACCAGATGGCAGCCGAGACAATGGCCTGCAACATGATGACCGAGGACGCTGCCGAGGGCATCGACGCCTTCGTCGGTAAACGCAAGCCGCAATGGCGCGGGTGCTGAGTCGGCGCGGACGGCGGGTGTGCCCGTGTCTGTCGACATCCCAATGCTTGTCGACACCCATATCCACCTCGATGCCGACGAATTCGAGCACGACCGCGAAGCCGTGCTCGCGTCGGCCCGATCGGCCGGCATAGCGCGTTTCGTCGTCCCGGGCGTCGAGGTCGCGAACTTCGACCGCGTCGCGGCGCTCGCCGCGGTGCATCCCGACATCCGCCACGCCTACGGCATCCATCCGCTGTACGTCGACGCGGCGGGACCTGACGATCTGGCGGTTGTCGAGGATCGCCTGAGCAAGGGCGATGCCGTTGCCGTGGGCGAGATCGGACTCGATTTCCTCGTCGATAGCGAGCGGAACAGGAACCGTCAGGAGCAGTTCTACATCGCGCAGCTCAAGCTCGCGCGCCGCTTCGATCTGCCGGTGATCCTGCATGTGCGACGCGCGGTCGACGCGGTCCTCAAGCATTTGCGACGCATCGAGGTGGCGGGCGGCATCGCGCATGCGTTCAACGGCAGCCGGCAGCAGGCCGACGCGTTCATCGCGATGGGCTTCAAGCTGGGTTTCGGCGGGGCGATGAGTTTCGACGGCTCGCGGCGCATCCGTGCCCTTGCGGCGACCCTGCCGCTGGACACGCTCGTTCTCGAGACGGATGCGCCGGACATGTCCCCCGCATGGGCGCAGGGGCGGCGCAACGAGCCGTGCAACCTGTTGCGCTATGCCCGGATTCTCGCCGACCTGAGGGGGACTGCGGTCGATGAGGTGATCGCGGCGACGGGTCGCAACGCAGTTTCGGTTTTTGCCGGAAGACTTTAGGCCGACTGCCTTTTCTTCATGTTTGCGGACTGGGCAATGAGGTCGGCGATATCGCGCTTGACGCGCGCCACGTCGCTGTCGAACTTGTCATAGATCATCAGCGAAATCCCGAATACGTATGCATAAAGCAGCATGCAGCGGCTCGATGCTTCTTCCATCGGCACGGCGCAGGCGAGAAACAGGTCGCGCGCGCAGCGTAGCCGGATGTCGTCGACTTCGGCGACGATTGCGGCAGTTTCCGGGTCGCGCCGCGCCCAGTCGCGCACCGCCAGTTCGATCATCGCACCGCGGCGACTGCGGCTTGTGCTGTAGATGTCGATGACGTGGTAGATCTGCTCCAGCTCGCGCCCGGGGTCCGCCCGGGTCTGCTTGACGATGTCGCGGATCCGCCCGTCGCGCCAGGTCTGCAACACGGCCATCAGCAGGTCGTGCCGATCCTGGAAGTGCCAATAGAAGCTTCCTTTCGTGACTTTCAGGCGCTTGGCCAGCACTTCGACGCGCAGACCGGCGACGCCTTCCTCGGCGAGCACGTCAGTGGCGGCAACGATCCATGCATCACGATCGAGTTGAACCCGGGGTTTGTTCACGACGTTTTCCATACGGGATAGTATTGACGAATCCTGGACCATACGCTACCGTACGTGTCCATACCGATGCGTATGGAACGATTTTTTGGAGCGGCGGTCAAGGTGTCATTCGATTTCGGGCAGTGACATAATGCTCGGACCCATAAAAACACTGACCAGACAGATTAAGGAGCGCGGCATTGAAGATCCTCGTACCCGTTAAGCGCGTGGTCGATTACAACGTCAAGGTGCGTGTCAAGAGCGACGGCACCGGCGTGGATATCGCCAACGTGAAGATGTCGATGAATCCGTTCGACGAGATTGCAATCGAAGAAGCGGTGCGGCTGAAGGAAGCCGGTATTGCGACCGAAGTGGTGGCGGTGAGCTGCGGCGTCGCCGCGTGCCAGGAGACGCTGCGCGCGGCGATGGCGATCGGCGCGGACCGCGGCATCCTCGTCGAGACCGACGTCGAACTGCAGCCGCTCGCCGTCGCGAAGCTCCTGAAAGCGCTGTGCGACAAGGAAGCTCCGCAGGTGGTGATTTGCGGCAAGCAGGCGATCGACGACGATTCGAACCAGACCGGTCAGATGCTGGCCGCGTTGATGAGCTGGCCGCAAGCCACTTTCGCGTCGAAGCTCGTCATTGCCGGCGGCGCTGCGACCGTCACGCGCGAGATCGACGGCGGCCTCGAAACCCTCGAAATCAAGCTGCCGGCAGTCGTCACGACCGATCTGCGCCTGAACGAGCCGCGCTACGCGACGCTGCCGAACATCATGAAAGCGAAGAAAAAGCCGCTCGAGACGGTCAAGCCCGCCGACCTCGGCGTCGATGTCGCACCGCGCCTGGCGACGCTGAAAGTCGTCGAACCCGCGAAGCGCAGCGCCGGCGTACGCGTTGCCGACGTTGCGCAGCTCGTCGACAAGCTCAAGAACGAAGCGAAGGTGATCTGAACATGGCGATTCTGGTTATTGCTGAACACGACAACGCGAGCCTGAAGGCCGCGACCCTGAACGCCGTGGCTGCGGCCACCGAGCTCGGCAAGGCGGCCGGAGGTGAAGTGCATGTCCTCGTCGCGGGCGCGAACTGCGCCGCGGCCGCGGCAGAAGCCGCGAAGCTCGCAGGCGTGGCCAAGGTGCGCGTCGCCGATGCCGCGCACTACGACGCGCAGACCGCCGAGAACGTCGCGGCGCTCGTCGTCGCATCAGTTGCAGATGAGGCCGGCGACTACTCGCACGTCGTCGCGCCCGGCACCTCGTACGGCAAGAATGTCACTCCGCGCGTGGCGGCACTCCTCGACGTCGCGCAAATCTCCGACGTCGTCGCGATCGAATCGGCCGACACTTTCCAGCGTCCGATCTACGCCGGCAACGCGCTCGCGACCGTCAAGAGCTCCGATGGCGTGAAAGTGCTGACGGTGCGCACGACCGCGTTCGAAGCGGCCGCAGTCGCCAATGAAGGCGGAGCCGCAGTCGAAGCGCTCGCCGCAGGGCCCGACCTCGGCGTGGCGAAGCTCGTCGGACGCGAGCTCACGAAGAGCGCGCGCCCCGAACTGGGTGCTGCGAAGATCATCGTCTCCGGCGGCCGGGGTCTGGGCAGCGGCGAGAACTACCACAAGCTGCTCGAGCCGCTCGCCGACAAGCTCGGTGCCGCGCTCGGCGCTTCGCGCGCTGCGGTCGATGCCGGTTTCGCGCCGAACGACTACCAGGTCGGCCAGACCGGCAAGATCGTCGCGCCGCAGCTCTACATCGCGGTCGGCGTCTCGGGCGCGATCCAGCACCTGGCGGGCATGAAGGACTCGAAGGTCATCGTCGCGATCAACAAGGATCCGGAAGCGCCGATCTTCCAGGTCGCCGACTACGGGCTCGTCGGCGATCTGTTCGAGCTCGTCCCCGAGCTGACCAACGCGGTAGGCTGACGCCGCGCGAGCGAAACCGGACCCGGACCCGGACCGGCACGGGGAGCAGCGAGATTGGACCTTCCTGTCTCACTGTTTCCCGCCTCCTGGCACTGGATTTCGCTCATTCTTTCGCTGTTCGTGTTCCATCACCTTGCAGTGACCGTTCGATGGACGCACGTTGCAGCGCCGGCGCAGCTGAACCTGCTGCTCGGCTTCGTCGTAAGCCTGATCCTGTTGTGGAGCCTGAGGGCCGGCGTCAAGCCTGGCCTGAACCTCCATTTGCTCGGCGCAATGGTCGCCACCCTTGCGCTGGGTCCCCGGCTGGCGATCGTCGCGCTGGGGCTGGCGTTGGCCGGCATCACGCTGAACGGGGCACTCGAGTGGCAAGCCTGGCCGCTCAATTTCCTGCTGATGGGCGTCGCTCCGGTGCTCGCCGCACAACTGTGGCTGCGCACGGTGGAACGTCGCCTGCCGGCGCATTTGTTCGTGTTCATCTTCGTCGTGGCCTTCATCGGCTCCGCGGTCACGGCGATGCTGCAGGGCGCTCTTGCCGCCGCGGCGATGGTGGCGGGCAGTGCTTATTCATTTGCATTTCTGGCCAGCGATTATCTTCCTTACCTCCTGTTGCTCGGTTTTGCGGAGGCATGGATGAGCGGGGCGGCGATCACGCTGATGGTGGTGTACCGGCCCGACTGGGTGGTGGCGTTCGATGACCGCCGCTATCTGATCGACAAGTAACCCGACGCGGCAGCAAGAGCCGCAAATTACAACAAAGTACTACTGGAGAGGTTAGAAAAATGAGCCAATACACTGCACCCGTTCGCGACATGCAGTTCGTCATGCACGAACTGGCCGGCCTGCAGGAAGTCGCAAAGCTTCCTGGCTGCGAAGATGTGTCGAGCGACCTGGTCGATGCGATCCTGGACGAAGCGAACAAGTTCGCCAGCGGCATTCTGGCGCCCCTGAACCGGGTCGGGGACCAGGAGGGTGCGAAGTGGGACCATGGCAAGGTCACGACGGCGCCCGGCTGGAAGGAGGCTTATCGCCAGTTTTCCGAGGCCGGTTGGACTGCGGTCGCAGGCGATCCCGAATACGGCGGCCAGGGGTTGCCGAAGCTGCTCTCGACTGCCGTCATGGAAATGTGGAAGGCGGCGAACATGGCTTTCTCGCTGTGCCCGATGCTGACCAACGGTGCGATCGAGGCGGTCGCGCTGCGCGGCAGCGACGAGCAGAAGGCCGCTTACCTGCCGAAGATGATCAGCGGCGAGTGGACCGGCACGATGAACCTCACCGAGCCGCAGGCGGGGTCCGATCTGGCGGCGGTGCGCACGCGCGCCGAACCCCAGGGCGACGGCACCTACCGCCTCTTCGGACAGAAGATATTCATCACCTATGGTGAGCACGACCTGACCGACAACATCGTTCACCTGGTGCTTGCACGCCTTCCGGACGCTCCCGAAGGCGTGAAGGGGATTTCGCTCTTCGTCGTGCCGAAGTTCCTGCTCAATGCCGACGGCACGCCCGGCGAGCGCAACGACGTGCAGTGTGTCTCGATCGAGCACAAGCTCGGCATCCACGCGAGCCCGACCTGCGTGCTCGCGTTCGGCGACAGCGGCGGTGCGATCGGCACGCTGGTCGGCGAGGCGAACCGCGGCCTCGAGTACATGTTCATCATGATGAACGAGGCGCGCTTTGCAGTCGGCATGGAAGGCCTGGCGTTGTCCGAGCGCGCCTACCAGCATGCCTTGGCCTACGCGAAGGATCGCGTGCAGGGCACTGAAGCCGGGGTGCGCGGCGGACCGAAAGTGTCGATCCTCCATCACCCCGACGTGCGCCGCATGCTGATGTCGATGAAATCGCAGACCGAGGCGATGCGGGCGCTTGCCTACGTCGTCGGCGCAGCGACCGACCTCGCGCATCGGCATCCGGACGCTGCGGTGCGGGCGCAGAAGCAGGCTTTCGTCGACCTGATGATTCCGGTCGTCAAGGGATGGTGCACCGAGAATTCCATCGACATCGCGTCGACGGGCGTGCAGGTGCACGGCGGCATGGGCTTCATCGAAGAGGCCGGAGCGGCGCAGCATCTGCGCGATGCGCGGATCACGACGATCTACGAAGGCACGACGGCCATCCAGGCGAATGACCTGATCGGGCGGAAGATCGCGCGTGAGAACGGCGTGACGGTCAGAGCGCTGATCGGCGACATGCGGGCCGTCCAGGGCCAACTTGCGGAGCAGCAGGGCGAAGCGTTCGCGGCGATCCGCAAATCGCTCGACGCCGGCATCGCGGCGGTTGAAGCGGCGGTGGACTACATCCTCGCGACGTACAACAACGACATCAAGGCGGCCTCGGTCGGTTCGGTGCCGTTCCTGAAGCTGCTCGGTATCGTCGGCGGCGGATGGCAAATGGCGCGCGCGGCGCTGGCTTCGCAGGCTCGAATCGCGGCCGGGTCCGACGATGAGTTCTATCGGACGAAGATCGTGACGGCGCGTTTTTACGCCGACCACGTCCTGTCGCTCGCTCCGGCGCTGGCGTACGCAGTGGTGAACGGAGCCGCCGGCGCGCTGGCTCTCGACGAAGCGCACTTCTGAACGCGACTTGATGGCGGCGCCGGCTCCCGCCGCGCCCGCCTTGAAACGAAAGGGCCGGTCTGCCTGCGCAGAAACCGGCCCTTGTCACGCTGGATCGCAGTTACTCGACTTTCGCCTTGGCCCTCAGGTCGGCGACGTGCTTCTCGATTTTCTTCTGCTGCAGGCGCTGTTCGAGTTGCGGTTTGACCTCTTCGAAAGCAGGCGCTTTCAGGTCGCGGACGTCGTCGAGCTGGATCACGTGGTAGCCGAAATCGCTCTTGACCGGCGTCGCGCTGTATTGACCCTTCTCGAGTTTGACCATCGCTTCCGAGAACGGCTTGACGAACATCCCGGGGTTGCTCCAGCCCAGTTCTCCGCCCTTGTCTTTCGAGCCGGGATCCTTCGACGCCGTGGCGAGCGCCTCGAACTTCTCGCCGGCACGCAGCTTGCCGATGATCGCTTTCGCTTCTTCTTCAGTTTCGACGAGGATGTGGCGCGGCTTGTATTCCTTCGAACCCATCTGGCCCTTGATGCTTTCGTATTCCTTCCGCAGATCGGCATCGGTGGCGGGATTGGTCTTGACGAAGTCCTGCATGTACGCGCGGATCAGCACGCCCTGGCGGGCTAGGTCCATCTGGGCCTGGATTTCGGGCTTCTTGTCGATCCCTTTCCTTGCCGCTTCCTGCGCCAGCACTTCGAGGCGGACGAGCTGCTCGCGAGCGGCCTCGCGCAGCTCGGCGCCGTCGGGGGCGCCTTGCGCATGCTGCTCATTGATCATGACGTCCATGCGGGACGAAGGAATCGGGGCGCCGTTTACGGTCGCAACCGGGGTAGCCGCGCCCGCTGCGTGGACCAACAGGGCGGCCGTGAGACCGAGGGCGAGGCGGCTGGGAAAACGTTTCATCAAGGTTCCTTCGGGGTGGGTTGAATTCATGCTTCATCGGCCGTCAGGGCGCGGACGGCGAGCGCGTGCACGCGCGTGCGCATCAGGTCGCCGAGCGCGTCATAGACAAGGCGGTGACGGGCGACAGTGTTCTTGCCCTGGAAACACTCGGCGACGATGGTCAGGCGATAATGGCCGCCGCCACTTCTGGCTCCCGCGTGGCCGGCGTGCAACGCACTGTCGTCGTCGATCTCGACCGATACCGGATCGAGCACCGCCAGGCGTTCGCGGATTTGGTCGATCGTGGTCAAGGCAGCACCTTCTTGAAGGGTTTCACGGTGATCCGCGCGAACACGCCCTGTTTGACATAGGGATCGTCGGCCAGCCAGCGCTCGGCCTCGCCTTGGGACGCGAACTCGGCGACGACGAGGCTGCCGAAGAAACCGGCCGGGCCGGGATCCGGGGAATCTATCGCCGGGAGCGGGCCTGCCATCAGCAGGCGTCCTTCATCGCGCAATCCCTCCAGGCGGGCCAGATGGGCCGGACGGGCGCTCGTGCGCGCTTCAAGCGAACCCGGCGCATCTTCGCCGAGGAGTACGTAAAGCATCAGGTGGTTTCCTCCTGGATATGTCGGGACAGATAGAAGCCCTGGCCAAGAACGAACAGCAGCATCAGGCCCATGCCGCCGAAAAGTTTGAAATTGACCCAGGCCTCTTCGGAAAAATTGTATGCAACGTACAGGTTGAGAAAACCCATGAGGATGAAAAACCCGGCCCATGCAAGGTTGAGGCGTTTCCAGACGGGCTCCGGCAGCCGAATCTGGGCTTCGAGCATCTTCCGGATCAGGTTGCGGCGGAATATCACGGCCGATACGGTCAAGGTGCCGCCGAACAGCCAGTACAGTGCGGTCGGCTTCCACTTGATGAACGTCGGGTTGTGGAAAAACAGCGTCGCGCCCCCGAACACCGCGATTATGGCAAGGCTGATCCACAGCATCGTGTCCACCTTGCGGTGCCGCATCCATACCCAGCCGATCTGGGCAATCGTAGCCAGGATCGCCACCGCGGTTGCCAGCAGGATCGGCGCCTGCGTGACGGCAATGCCGTCGCCGAGCCAGCGCGACGCGAGCTCGTGCGCGAAAGCCTGGTTTCCGCCAGCGATCTTGTAGGCGACGAAGAAGAGGATGACCGGGAGCAGATCGAAGAGAATTTTCATGCGGCAGAATTATAGCGACTTGTCCGTTGTATCCGGCTGAGCTTTGAGGGGATGGAATCCTGGCCGGATCAACGTCCATCGCCGGACAGGACGGCAGTGCCGCGGAGACTGCCTGTACCGGTGCAAGAACCGGATGCCGGGCCTGCTCTCATGCGGTCGCGTCATCCTGCTCCGGCCCGCGCATTCTCGTGCCGAGACGGCGCTTTTCCAGCGGAAGATGCAGGATTGCAAGCAATCCGCCTCCGAGCCGGCGGCCCAGGTCCAGTCGCCCGTTGTGCGAGCGGATGATGCGTTCGACGATCGCGAGGCCGAGACCGGCCCCCTTGGTGTTCGAGCGCGCGTTCTCGAGGCGCGTGAAGGGGTGGCGCATCCTCTCGATTTCGCTCTCCGGAATGCCTGGCCCGCGGTCTGCGACTTCGATCGTCGCCTCGCCTTCGGCGCTATTCACTTTGATATCTATGGGATGGTTCTCGCCCGCATAGCGGATGGCGTTATCGATGAGGTTGGCGAGCCCTCGTCGCAGCGACAGGCTTCGCGCGGGCAGGACCAGTTTCCCGGGCAAGTCCGTGCGGATATCGATACCGCGCAGCCGATAAGGTTCCACGAGGTCCCGCACGAGGCCCGCCAGGTCGAGCGCCTCCATCGGCTCCTGCGGTTCTCCGCGCCCGAAATCCAGGAACTGGCCGATGATCCGGTCCATCTCCTCGACGTCGGCCACCATCGCGGCGACTTCGGTTTCCGGTGCCCCCGACATTTCGACGCCAAGCCGCAGGCGCGCCAGCGGCGTACGCAGATCGTGGGAGACGCCGGCGAGAATCAGGGCGCGATCCGCGTCCGTGCGGGCGAGATCCCCTGCCATCTGGTTGAAGGCTTTCGCCACTGCGGCAATCTCTTGGGGGCCTGTTTCGGGCAGGTGTGGCGGCGTGCGACCGCTGCCGACGACGCGCGCCGAGCGGGCGAGATTGCGCAGCGGCACGCTGATCCGGGAAACGATCAGGTAGGCGCCGAGCAGCGCGACGAGGAGCGCACCGCCTCCCCACGTCAGCCATTCGATCGCCTCGGTCTGTTGCAGCCGCTCGGACGGCAGCATGACCCAGAAATCTTCCTTGTCTTCCGGGTGGAGCCTGAAGCTGATCCAGAAACCGTCGAGCGTTTTCCAGCGCGAGGCAAAGCGCGTGTGAGCGCCGAGCTGACGGCGAATCTCTTCGGTCAGCAGACGCATGGCGCGACTGTCCGGCAGCGGAAGGAGTTCGTCGGAAGGTTCGGCCGGGTAAATCCGGATCCCCTCGAGCGCTGCCAGGTCGATGAGCAATTCGGTGCGGCGCTCGACGTCGGCGTTGATCAGCGCGGTGCGCGTCAGGTTCACGACGCTCGTCGCCATCTGCGCAAGATCGCGTGCGCGCACCGGGTCCTCGAAATGGCGAAAAATCTGCGACCAGGCCACCAGCGCGAGCGTCAGCAGGAGGGCAATGAGCAGAAAAGTCTGCCACAGCAGCGTGCGCGGCGGAAGATCGTTCACCGCCTCGCTGAGGGTCTCACGGATGCCGGTCCACCCGGCGGGACGCGGAGGATGGTCAGCTCTCGCTTGCAGCTTTTGTATCATCGGGAACGAATACATAGCCGAAACCCCAGACAGTCTGGATGTAACGGGGTTTCGCCGGATCGTCCTCGACGAGCTTGCGCAGCCGGCTCACCTGCACGTCGATCGCCCGATCGAAAACGCCGTACTCCCGCCCGCGCGCGAGTTCCATCAGCTTGTCGCGCGACAGGGGTTGCCGGGGATGCTGGAGGAGCACCTTCAGCAGCGAGAATTCGCCCGTGGTGAGTGCAATCTCGTCCTCGTCACGCGTCAGCGAACGCACACCGAGATTGACGCGCACGCGCCCGAAGCTGACGATTTCATCCTCGCTCGTCGGGGCACCGGGCAGGCTCGGAGGCTGGCGGCGCATCACCGCGTGGATACGGGCCACCAGTTCGCGCGGGTTGAACGGCTTGGCAAGGTAGTCGTCGGCACCCATTTCGAGCCCGATGATGCGATCGACATCGTCTCCCTTTGCCGTGAGCATGATGATCGGCATGGCGTTTTCATCGGCGCGCAGGCGCCGGCAGATCGTCAGACCGTCCTCGCCGGGAAGCATCAGGTCGAGCACCATCAGGTCGAAATGCTCGCGATGCAGCGCCCGGTCCATCGACGGTGCGTCGACCACCGCCTTGACCGTGAAACCCTGCTCCTGCAGATATCTCGACAACAAATCCCGCAACCGCGCGTCGTCGTCGACGAGTAACACTCTATATCGGATTTTAGCGTTCATAAGTCGCATCCTATCCTTTGAACATTTGGCATGCTAGCGCTTCGGCGGCCCAGGCCGGGTACCGGAGTAACGCTTCGTAAGGCGGTGTGGAATAGGCAACACCCCGTTACAGCATGGTCCGAAACGCGCACGGACATCTCCCACGGCACGGGTAATTCCTAGTATTTTTCGGGTATGCAAAAGTCGCCCCGTGAAGAGGCTGGAGATCATCATCATGACACATCCGAGGTTGGCATCAGATCCCGCGACGTCGGGCGGCGAAGCGGGTGCTTCGGTCCGGATGCAAACGGGGCGTGGACAGGCACTGTCGATCCTCGCCATGGCCATGACATTCGGAGTGGGGGAGCCGGTGTTCGCGCAAACGGTGCCGGGAGTACTCGCGCAGCAGCCGCTGGCGACTCTGCAAAGCCCGGAGGACCTGCGCCACGCCGAACTCAGGCGCGCACTGATCAGCGGCGCAGACCTTCCCGTCACCGAGCACAAGCGGCCACGCATGTCCCAGGATGAACGCGAGGCGTTGAACCGGGAGTTGCGCGAGGCGATGCGTGGCGTCTATGAGAGCCGAAGAGCCGCTGCCCGCTAGACACTTCCCGGCGCTGTTTTTCCGCGGGTGCGCGGCGCCGGCTGATCGAAGCACCGTTTCCGTTCCACGCGCATTTCACTTGTCGGGCGCTGCTGCCGGTAAAATGCCGGCCTATGAAAATCCTCGCCATCGAGACCTCGTGTGAACGCGCGAGCGTCGCCCTGCTGGTCGACGACGACATCGTCGAACATCGCCTCGAAGGGCATGCCAATCATTCAGAGTATCTGCTGCCGACGCTTCGGGCGCTGCTCGGGAACGCCGGATTACCGATCGCCACGCTCGATGCGATCGCATTCGGCGCGGGACCCGGTGCCTTCACCGGGCTGAGGCTGGCGTGTGGGGTTGCGCAGGGTCTCGGGATGGGAGCCGGGATCGGGGTGGTGCCGATATGCAGCCTCGCGGCGCTGGCGTTGCAGGGCGAAGGGAGCACGGTTTTCGTCGCGACCGATGCCCGCATGGGGGAAGTGTATTCGGCGGCATACCGCGTGGACGGGGAACAGGCAATCGAGGTGCAGGTTCCCGCCTGCTCGCCGCCGCAACATCTGGCTTTGCCTGCCGGCGAACGGTGGTTTGGTGTCGGCTCGGCGTTCCGCGTTCATGAAGCCGGCATCCCGGCGTCTGTCACTGCCCGCTTGTCGGGCCGCAATCCGACGGCCGTTCCCCGCGCTGCGGATATTGCCCGGCTGGCGGCTGGCGAGGTCCGCGAAGGGCGGCTGCTGGCGCCCGAATACGCCGTCCCCCTGTATGTGCGCGACAAGGTAGCGCTGACGACGGCGGAACGTCTCGCACGGGGAGGGCGCGCTTGAACGCCGCAGTATCCGATTTCTCCCCGATGACCGATCGCGACCTCGACTGGGTCGTCGACCACGAAGCCGCACTGCATGCTTTCCCGTGGTCCCGGGGAAACTTCGCAGATTCGCTGGCGGCCGGCCACGGCGCATGGGTGATGCGCGTCGGCGGATCTCCGGTTGCGTATGCTGTCATGTTGGTGGTGCTGGACGAAGCGCATCTGCTCAACATCAGCGTGGCGCGCGAATTCCAGGGCGCGAGGCTCGGCACAGCGCTCCTGCGACATCTTTTTGCCGAAGCGCGGCGATGTGGTGCGTCGCAGTTCTTTCTCGAAGTGCGTCCCTCGAATTCCGCGGCGCTCGCGCTGTATCGATCGCACGGCTTTCAGCCGATCGGACGGCGCAAGGGCTACTACGCGCTGCGCGAGGGCGGTCGCGAGGACGCGATCGTGATGCGGCTCGAACTATGAACCAGCGTCGGGATGCGGTACTGCGCGAAATGGGCCTTGCACCGCTGTGGCGGTTGCGCGGAAGGTCGCAGGCGCTGCAGGCGGACGAGCCGGAGGCAGTGGCGGAAGAACCGGCTGCCGCGGGCCCGCCCGCGAGGGAATCCGGCGTCGTCTTCTCCGCACGAGAACCGCAGGCTTCGCATCGACCGCACCCGGACCCCGTTGCGGCCGCCCCTGCGGTTGACTCGCCGGACGAGCGCGCCCGGCGGATCGAAACCTTGGACTGGGAAGCGCTCGACGCCGACATCCGGGCGTGCACGGCCTGCCGCCTGTGCGAGCGGCGTCGCCAGGCAGTGCCGGGGGTCGGCGATCGCCAGGCCTCGTGGATGTTCGTCGGCGAGGGGCCCGGGGCGGAAGAAGACCAGCGCGGCGAACCGTTCGTCGGCGCTGCCGGCAAGCTCCTCGACGCGATGCTGGCGGCGATCGGGCTGAAACGGGGCGAAGGGGTATATATCGCGAATGCAGTCAAGTGCCGGCCGCCGCACAACCGCACACCGGGAAATGACGAGATCGAGGCCTGCGCACCCTATCTCGCCCGGCAGATCGCACTGCTGCAGCCGCGTCTGCTGGTTGCGCTGGGCCGTCCGGCAGCGCGCGCGCTGCTCGGGGTCGACGTGGCGATCGGGGCCGCGCGCGGACAGGTTTTCAGGTGCCGCGGGATGCCGGTGGTCGTGACCTACCACCCGGCCTACCTGCTGCGCAATCAGCGGGACAAGGCGAAAGTCTGGGAAGACCTGTGCTTTGCCCGGGAACTGATGGAAAGAGCGACGCCGGCGTGACGAAAGCCGGGCGCGACAGCCTTGCTCAGTGCTTGTGTTCGTCGAGCAGCGCGACCGAATCGAATTCGCGCTGGTTCCGTTCGTGGTGCCACTTGACCATCAGCATCATTCCCGCGACGAACAGCCCGAACATCACGATGACGATGTGGATCGACAGGCCCGACATGATCAGCAGCGCGTAAAGGCCGGTCATCACCAGGATCGACAGGTTCTCGTTGAAGTTCTGCACCGCGATCGAATGCCCGGCGCCCATCAGGATATGGCCGCGGTGCTGCAGCAGCGCATTCATCGGCACGACGAAAAATCCGGCGAGGGCGCCGACAAGCACCATCAGCAGCATCGCGAGCGTCGCGTGAGTGACACCGACCATCACCATCACCACGAGTCCCATCGCGATTCCCAACGGAATCACGTGGACGGAACGACGCAGGCTGATCATCTTCGCCGCCATCACCGCCCCCAGCGCCACACCGATCGCGACCACGCCCTGCAGCATCGAGGCCTGCGAGAGATTGAATCCCAGGTTGTGTTCGGCCCACTTGATGACGATGAACTGGAGCGTCGCCCCGGCGCCCCAGAACAGCGTCGTGACCGCGAGCGAGATCTGGCCGAGCTTGTCGCGCCACAGGAGCTTCAGGCAATGGTTGAAATCGTGGATCAGGTAGATCGGGTTGTTTTTGAGCGGCTTGTGGTCGACGCCGGTATCGGGAATGTAGAAATTGAAGATTCCGCCTGCCACGTAGAACAGGCTGATCACGGCGATCGTGCCGCCGATCGTGCCGTCGACCAGCGGCAGATCCAGGCTCGCGAGCCACACTGATGTATCGGGGCGAATGAGGAGGCCGCCGAGCACGGTACCGAGGATGATCGCGCCGACAGTCAGGCCTTCGATCCAGCCGTTGGCCACGACCAGCAGCCGGTGCGGGAGATATTCGGTGAGGATGCCGTACTTTGCCGGTGAGTAGGCCGCCGCGCCGAGACCGATCACCGCGTACGCGAGCAGCGGATGCGCACCCAGGAACAGCATCAGGCAGCCGCCGATCTTGATCGTGTTGCTGATCAGCATCACGCGCCACTTCGGCATCGAGTCCGCGAAGGCGCCGACGAACGCGGCGAGGGCGACATAGGAAACCGTGAAGAACAGTTTCAGCAGCGGCTCGAATTGTTCCGGGGCTGCCATTTCACGGAGAAGCGCGATTGCAACGATCAGCAAGGCATTGTCGGCCAGCGCGGAAAAAAACTGCGCTGCCATGATGATGTAGAAGCCGAGCGGCATCGGAGGGAGGCGCCGTCACGTGAGTAAAGGGCGGTTTATATCACGACAGGGCTGAATTGTTTTGATTCGAAACAAGGCTTGCCCCGGTCGGAGATCGGCCCAGACCGGGCAGTAGCCACCGTAGCCACGGCATATGGTTTAATACAGCATATAAACATGATTTATGGAGAGGCGGGGATGGCAGATCGCAGGCTGCAGGTATTCAGCGCGGTGGCCAAGCACGGTTCCTTTACCCGCGCAGCCGAACATCTTTTCATGACCCAGCCGGCGGTCACGTTCCAGATCAAGCAACTCGAGGAACACTTCAACACCCGATTGCTGGAGCGCGGGCACGGCAAGGTCTCCCTTACGCCGGCCGGCGAAGTCGTGCTCGCCTATGCCGACCGGATCCTCGACCTGTCGGAGGAGCTGGAATCGCGTGTGTCGGAGCTGACTGACGAACTGGGCGGAACGCTGAGCATCGGCACCAGCACGACGATCGCCGCCTACTGGCTGCCGAAGCTGCTCGAGCGCTTCAAGCATAAATATCCGCGCGTGATCCCACGGGTCGTGGTGGGCAATTCGCAGCTCACCGAGGACCGGGTCGCGGCGCGGGAGCTCGATCTCGGGTTGATCGAGATCGTGTCGGAACAGCCGGCGATCGAACGTTTTACCGCCGCGCGCGACGAATTGCTCGTCATCTGCCGCCCGGGACATCCGCTCGCGTCGAAGTCGCGGCTCACCGCGCACGATCTGCTCGACCATGCTTTCATCACGCGCGATCCGGGCAACGCGATCCGCGAACTGGCCGAGCAGTTCTTCGCCGCGGCCGGAATCGGCATCGACGAAGTCAATGTCTGTGCCGAGCTCGGCAGCCTTGCGACCGTCAAATATCTGGTTGGCGAAGGCATCGGCTTTGCGATCGCGTCGTTCGCCGCGATTCAGCGCGACATCCGGGAAGAGCGGCTGGTTTCCGTGCCGCTCGAACCGAAGCAGTACACCCCGCTCGAAGTGATCATCCCGAAGGACAAGTTCCGCTCGAGCCTCATCACGACGTTTGCGGAACACGCCGTCGCGGAGCTCTCCGTGATGGCCGCAGCCTTGCCGGAACGCGAGTGATGGCGAAAGCGAAGACGGTTTTCAGCTGCACCGAATGCGGCGCGCAGGCGCCGCGCTGGCAGGGGCAATGCCCGCAGTGCAAGGCGTGGAACACGCTCGTCGAAGCGGTGGCCGAAGCCGGTGGTGGTAGCCGGTTCGCGGCGCTGGCGGGCAGCACTGCCCAGCTGCAGACGCTGGCCGAACTCGAGCCGCGCGAAGAGCCCCGCACCCCCACCGGGATCGACGAGTTCGACCGGGTGCTGGGTGGCGGGCTGGTCGCGGGCGGCGTCGTGCTGATCGGCGGCGACCCGGGCATCGGCAAATCGACGCTGCTGCTGCAGGCACTGTCGGTGCTGGCCGGCCGGCACAAGGCGATCTACGTGAGCGGCGAGGAGTCGGGCGAACAGGTGGCGCTGCGGGCGCAGCGCCTGCAGCTCGATCCCGCCGGGCTGCAGCTGCTCGCGGAGATCAACCTGGAACGGATCCTGGCGATGCTCCGCGACGAACGCCCGCGCATCGTGGTGATCGACTCGATCCAGACAGTGTATTCCGAAGTGCTCCAGTCGGCGCCCGGCTCGGTCGCGCAGGTGCGCGAATGTGCCGCGCAGCTGACCCGCTACGCGAAGCAGAGCGGTACCTGCATGATCATGGTCGGCCATGTGACGAAGGACGGCACGCTGGCCGGTCCGCGCGTGCTCGAGCACATGGTGGACACCGTGCTGTACTTCGAAGGCGACACCCATTCGAGCTTCCGGCTGGTGCGCGCGTTCAAGAACCGCTTCGGCGCGGTCAATGAACTCGGCGTGTTCGCGATGACCGAGCGCGGGTTGCGCGGCGTCAGCAATCCGTCGGCGCTTTTCCTGTCGCAGCACAGCCAGCAGGTGTCGGGCAGCTGCGTGCTGGTCACGCAGGAAGGCACGCGTCCGCTGCTCGTCGAGATCCAGGCGCTCGTCGATGGGACGCACAGCCCGAATCCGCGACGGCTGTCGGTCGGACTCGAACAGAACCGGCTGGCTATGCTCCTGGCCGTGCTGCACCGGCACGCCGCGGTCGTGTGCTTCGATCAGGACGTGTTCGTCAATGCCGTCGGGGGGGTGAAAATCGCCGAGCCTGCCGCGGATCTCGCAGTGCTGCTGGCGATCGTGTCGTCGCTGCGCAACCGCCCGCTGCCACGCGAGCTGGTGGTGTTCGGCGAAGTCGGGCTGGCGGGCGAAATCCGCCCGGCGCCGCGCGGCCAGGAGCGGCTCCGGGAAGCGGCGAAGCTCGGCTTCACCACCGCGATCATCCCCAAGGCCAACGCTCCGCGCCAGGCGCTCGGCGACATGCAGGTGATAGCGGTCGATCGCATCGAGGAGGCGATCGACCGCGCTCGCGAGCTCGAAGGCTGACACGATCCTTCGCGCGTCGTCTCGGTCGGCGGGAAGGCGATTTGTTACGGTCCGACATCCCGTTTCTACTGGTTATTGAATAAGCTGTGCACCGCGGCCGTGGTTCGCTTTCCAGAGGGAGGTTCCCCCGCGGCCGGCGTGCCACCTTCCGGAGGGAGCAATGCCCGACCAGGTCGATTACAGATGGATCGCGGATGACCCCGATGCGCTGATGATGCTCGATCACGCCGGCAAGGTGCTGGAGTGGAACGACGGGGCCGAGCGGATGTTCGGTTACTCGCGCTCCGAGGCCGTGGGCGCGAGGATCCACGAGCTCGTGACAGTGCCGGGCAGCGAAGCGGAGCAGGACCATTTCATCGCCGAAACGACTGAATGCGGACGCGGCACGTTCGAGGCCTTGCGCCGGCGCAACGACGGCACGCTGATTTACGTCGTCATTTCAGGCAAGGTCGGGCAGGGGGCGGGGGAACTGTACCTGCTGTTTTCGGAAAAGGACGTCACGCAGCTGAAAGTGCAGCGCGACAGCAAGTCGCTCGAATCGAAGTTCCGGGAACTGCTCGACTCGATGCCCGACGGCATCGTCATCGTCAATCCCACCGGTCACATCCTGATCGCGAACAGGCAGGCCGAGTGGCTGTTCGGCTACGATCGCGACGAACTGCGTGCGCGCCCGATCGAGGACCTGCTGCCGCAGCGTTTCCGCAGCGCGCACAAAGGTCACCGTTCGCATTATTTCTCGACTCCCCGTACGCGGGCGATGGGTGCCGGGCTGGAGCTGTACGGCTTGCGCAAGGACGGAACGGAGTTTCCCGTCGAGATCAGCCTGAGTCCGCTGAAGACCGAGGAAACGCCGGTCGTCATGAGCGCGATCCGGGACGTCAGCGAGCGCCGGGGTTTCGAGCAGGCGCTGCAGGAAAAGAATCTCGAACTGCTCGCCGCCAACCGCGCAAAAGATCACTTCCTTGCGAGCATGAGCCATGAGCTGCGCACGCCGCTCAATGCAGTCATCGGCTTCACCGGCACGCTGCTGATGAAGCTGCCGGGCGAGCTCAATCCCGAACAGACACGCCAGCTGGAGATCGTCCGCAACAACGCCCGTCACCTGCTCGCCCTGATCAACGACCTGTTGAATCTCGCGAAGATCGAGGCCGGCAAGATCGAACTCAATTTCGAGCCGATCGACTGCGGCGCATTGGTCGGCGAAATCGCTGCCTCGTTGCGTCCGCAGGCGCTGTCGAAGGGGCTCGAACTGATCCTCGCGACGCAGTCGGACCCGATCGTTTTCGAAACCGATCGACGCGCCCTGAGTCAGATCATCATCAACCTCGTCGGCAATGCCATAAAGTTCACCCTGCATGGCAGCGTCCGGATCGACCTGGTGCTCGAAGAAGCGGGCAAAAAACGCAGGCTCGCGCTGTCGGTCAGCGACACCGGACCGGGAATCGGAGAGGAGGAGCTTTCCTCGTTGTTCGAAGCCTTCGTCCAGGGACATGCGTCGCGGATGAAGGGAGTGGAAGGCACCGGTCTCGGGCTGCATCTGAGTCGCAAGCTCGCTGTGTTGCTAGGGGGCGAGCTGAGCTGTACGAGCACGCTGGGTACAGGCAGCGTCTTCACTCTGATTTTGCCGGAGCCCTGAAAGTGGCCGCACGAATACTGATCGCGGAAGATCATCCTGCCAGCCTGGAACTGCTGCGCTACCTTCTCTCGGCAAACGGCTACGACATCCTTTCCGCCGAGGACGGGGAGGCAGCGCTCGAGCTGGCGCGCCGCCACCCGCCGGATCTGATCATCTGCGATCTCCAGATGCCGAAGAAGAACGGCTATGAAGTGGTGCGGGAGCTCAAGCGCGAGCCCGCGCTGGCGGCGATCCCGGTCGTCGCAGTCACCGCATTTTCGATGATCGGAGACCGCGAGCAGGTGCTTGCCGCGGGGTTCGACGGTTATCTGTCGAAACCGATCGAACCGGAAGAGTTCGTCGCATTGATCGAACAATATCTGCCGCCGTCGCTGCGCCAGCAGCACGGCGGCCGGTGATTGGCGGACGGTACCTGAACATGGCTACTATCGCCGTCGTCGATGACATGCCTGACAACCGGGAGCTGCTGGCGACGATTCTCAAGGCCCTGAATCATCATGTCATCGAGGCAGCGGACGGTGAGGAGGCGCTTCGGCTGGTGCGCAAGGAAAAGCCGGCGCTGGTGATTTGCGACATTCTGATGCCGCAGGTCGATGGCTACGAATTCGTGCGGCAACTGCGCGCCGATGCGGCGATCAGCGCGACGCCGGTGATCTTCTACACCGCCTACTATCTCGAGGATGACGCGCAACGGCTCGCCAACGCGTGCGGCGTCGTTGATATCCTGATCAAGCCGTCCGATCCCGAAGAGATCATCCGGGTCGTGACGAAGGCGCTCGAGCAATCGGCGAGTGCGCCGGTCGCGACCCTCCCGGAGCCCGAGTTCGACCGTCAGCACCTGCAGCTGATGACCGGCAAGCTCGCCGAGAAAGTCGCGGAGCTGCAGACGGCCAGCGCCAAGCTCGAAGCGCTTATCGAGCTCAATCTGCAACTCGCGTCGCAGCGCGACCTGGCCCAGTTGCTCGATCACGTCTGCAGGCGGGCCCGTCAGCTCATCGGCGCAGACTACGGCAGCCTCGTTGCACGCTGTACGGACAGCGAAGAGGTGGCGTACACCGTTCATTGCGGCCTTGCGCCGGAAGTCGTCGCGACGATGGGAGCGGTGCAACTCGAGGAGGGCCTGCTCGGCAGGGTCTATCGCGAGCAACAGGCCGAGCGCTGCGAATTTCCCGTCGAGCGGGGTGTCGAAACCGGCCTGCCCCCAGGGTATCCGCTCCTGCGTTCCGTCCTCGCCGCACCGCTCACGTCGCTGACCAAGGTTTACGGCTGGCTATGCCTCGGCAACAAACAGGGGGAGGGCGGTTTCACCGCGGACGACGAGAAATTGCTGCGCATCCTCGCGGCGCAGGTCGGGCGCATCTATGAAAACGGCAGCCTGTACCGGCAGGTAAGCGGGCACGCCCTGGAACTCGAAGTGGAGATCGTCGCCCGCGAACGGGCACAGCGGCATTTGAGCACGCAATACGAGGTGGCCCGCATCCTCGGGGAAGCGGTGAGCTTTGACGAAGTCGCGCTGAAGGTATTGCAGGCAATCTGCGCAAAGCTGGATTTCGCATCGGGTGCGTTGTGGCAGGTGGATGAGCCCGGAGGGGTGCTGCGCTGCCTCGGAGCGTGGTGCCAGCCGACGGAACTGTGCGGCGAATGGGTGGCGAAGACATGCCGGATGGTGCTCGAACCGGACCGGGGGGCTCCCGGCAACGTCTGGTCGTCGCGCCAGCCACTGTGGCGTTCGCGAATCGAACCGAATCCCGGTTGCTCCTGGACCCTCGAGGCACTCGACGCAGGGCTGCACTCTGGAGGCGCGTTTCCAATCGTCGTGCGCGGGGAGGTCGCGGGCGTGCTCGAGGTCTTCAGTCGCGAATATCAGGATGAAGATTCGCGGCTGACCGATACGCTGGCTTCGCTGGGCGGCCAGATCGGGCAGTTTCTCGAACGCAGCGAGCAGCAACAGCGCATTCGCCGCCTCACGCGCGTGTATGCCGTCCTGAGCGGCATCAACTCCGTGATCGTGCGCATACACAGTCGCGATGCGCTGTTCGACGAGGCTTGCCGCATCGCCGTTGACGCGGGGGAGTTCGGCATCGCGTGGATCGGCGAACTCGACCCGGCGACGATGCAGGTCACTCTCGTGGCGTGGGCCGGAGGTGACGACGCGGTGGCGGCCCGGGAACTCGCCGCCTCCACTGCGGGAGAAATCCGCGATCCGGTCGGAGAGGCGGTGCGCAGCGGGGTTCCGGTGTTCATCAACGACATACCGGCATCAGGTGCGAGCATGACAGGATTGTCCGAAGCGCAGCGCTACGGATACCACTCGAAAATCGCGCTGCCGCTTTTTTCCGAAGGGAAGGTCGCGGCGGTGCTGGTGCTTTATGCCCCGGAGCCCGGCTTTTTCGCCGGCGACGAACTGCAGCTCCTCGGTGAGCTTGCCGGCGACGTGTCGTTCGCGCTCGAATTCATCGCGAAGAAGGATCGTCTCGCGTTCGTCGCGTACCACGATCTCCTCACCGGCATGCCGAATCGCGCCCATCTGCTCGAACACCTGGCCCAGGCGCTGCAAAGCGTTCGGCAGCACCCGGGCGAGCGCGTCGCCGTCGTGGTATGGAACATTCATCGCTTCCGCAACATCAATGAAACCTTTGGCCGACAGGTTGGCGACGGGGTGTTGCGCGAGGTCGGGCAGCGGCTGAGCGCAGCCTGGTCCAATCCAATGGACGTCGCCCGCATCGCTGTCGACCACTTCGCCGGCATCCTCAGCGACAACCGGCAGGTCACCGAAATCGCGCACCTGATCGAAGAGCTCGCCGCCGATGTGTTCAACAGATCGATCGTCGTCGGCGAGAACGAATTGCGCGTGGCGGCCTCGGCTGGGATCGCGGTCTCGACCGGCGAAGACCAGGATGCCGATACCGTGCTCAGGAATGCCGAGGCGGCGTTGCGCAAGGCCAAGGGCTCGGGGATGAATTACCTGTTCTACGGGCCGGAAATGAACGCCCGCGTGGCCGAATCGCTGATGCTCGAAAACCGCCTGCGCCAGGCCCTGGAGCGCGACGAATTCGTGCTCTATTACCAGCCGAAAGTGTCCGGGGCAACCGGCCTCGTCACCGGACTCGAAGCCCTGATGCGGTGGAACGACCCGACGGTCGGCCTGGTGCAGCCGGACAAGTTCATTCCGATCCTCGAAGAGACCGGGATGATCCTGCAGGTGGGGCTATGGGCGATCCGACGGGCGCTCGCCGACGCGCATGATTGGCGGGCAACGGGGATCGATCCGCCCCGCATTGCCGTCAACGTGTCCGCGATCCAGTTGCAGCAGAAGAACTTCGTCGAATCCGTGCGCTGCGCGATCGAGGAAGCCAATGGCGACGCGCGGCATGTCGATCTCGAGATCACCGAGAGCATGGTGATGACGGAGATGCAGGAAAATATCGCCAAGCTGAGCGAGATCCGGCTCATGGGCGGAGACATCGCGATCGACGATTTCGGCACCGGGTACTCGTCGCTGGGCTACCTGGCGAAGCTGCCGGTCGGCGCCCTGAAGATCGACAAGTCGTTCATCGAGACGATGGCGACGACGCCCGAGAGCATGACGATCGTGGCAACGATCATCTCGCTCGCCCATTCGCTGGATCTCAAGGTGATCGCCGAAGGTGTCGAGGAGGAGGAGCAGGCGAAGTTCCTGCGCCTGTTCAAGTGCAACGAGCTGCAGGGCTACCTGATCAGCCGCCCGCTGCCCCCCGAGCAGGTTGTGGACTTCCTGCGCAGCCGGGAAAGGATCGATCACAAGAGCCATTGAATCCGTTCCGTTTCGTTTTCCGCTTGTTGCCGTCTCGCTGCTTCGGCCCGGTCCTCGGCCCGTCACTTGTCATGGCTCGGAGGGCCGGCGCGTGTCGCGCCGGGCACCGGGAAAAAACACGGGACGGGTGTGTTTTACGCCGCTGCGCTACTGCCGCGTGACCACCACTTCGAGGTATTCACCGGGAATCACCAGCGAATCCGGCCCCGCCGTATTGCGGGATTCGAGCAGTTGCAACAGGTCGGCGTGAAGCTGCGCCTGCCCGTCGCCGTCCAGCGCCGCGAAGGCCTTGTGCGTCGGTCCGTAGTAGGTGCGGAAGACCTCGATCCAGTGGGCCGCGGAGCGGAAGCGGAAGTTGAACGACCGGCGCGCGCAGCGGATGTCGGCGGCGTGGGGGCCGAACAACTCGACGAGATACGGTTCATCGCCCCACCGCAACGGCGAGCGCAGGCCGGCCGGGGGCGGTACGTGGGCGCCGATCACGCGGAACAGTTCGCCGATCCGGCTGGTTGGCGGGCCTGCGCGACCGCTATGTCGGCCGCGCGCTTGCTCTCCTGCATGAATACCCCGAGCGCCCGTGGACGATCGAGGAACTCGGCCAGCAAGTCGGGCTGTCCCGCTCGGCGCTGCACGAGCGGTTCGTGCAGTTCCTCGGCGAACCGCCGATGCACTACCTCGCGAACTGGCGCATCCAGGTGGGTTCGCGCCTGTTGCGCGAGACCAGCCGAACCGTTGCCTCGATCGCGCTCGATGTCGGCTACGAATCGGAAGCCGCGTTTTCGCGTGCCTTCAAGCGCCTGGTCGGACTGCCGCCCGCGACCTGGCGTCGCAGCGCCCGGTGAAAAGGCTTTCTCGTGACGCTGCGATCTGCCCCGGTTACCGGTAGAGTTCGCTTCGGCTCTCCGTTAGAATCTTTCGCACGTCAGGGGGATCACATGCTGCAGATCGGTGAGATGGCGCCAGCGTTTTCATTGCCGGATGCGGAGATGGAGGTTTTCGATCTCGCCGCGGAACGCGGCAGACATCATGTGGTCCTCTATTTTTATCCGCGCGACAACACTCCGGGATGCACGCGCCAGGCGGCTGACTTCAGCGATCACGAAGAAGATTTCGCCCGTCACGACTGCATCGTGGTCGGTGTGAGTCCCGACGATTGCCTGACCCACGCCGAGTTTCGCGACCAGCACGGGTTGTCGGTACGCCTGCTTTCGGACGTCGAGAGGGAGGTCTGCCGGCTCTACCACGTGTGGCAGCCGAGGGAAGTCGACGGTGTGAAGAAGATGGGGGTGGTGCGGACGACTTTCGTCATCGACAAGGAAGGCGTCATTCGCCACATGCTCCACGACGTTTCACCCCGCGGCCACGTGGCGGGGGTTTTCGAACTGGTCAGGAAACTGCAAACAGAGAATGCACATGGAAATCGTCAAGAACAGCGTGGTAACGCTTAACTACACCGTCGTCGATCCCGACGGCAACATGATCGACGACGGTCAGCAACCGCTGGTCTACCTCCACGGCGGCTACGACGGCATCTTCCCGGCGCTGGAAGAAGCGCTGCACGGCAAGAAGGTCGGCGACCAGCTCAAGATCAAGCTGCAGCCCGAAGACGCTTTTGGCGACTACGACGAAGAACTGGTGCTGGTCGAGGAAGTGGGCCAGTTCCCCGACAACATCGAGGTCGGGATGTCGTTCGAACGCGTCAGCGACGACGGCGAAGAGGAGATGATCTACCGCATCACCGACATCACCGACATCGCCGAAGGCAAGGTCGTCGTCGACGGCAATCACCCGCTCGCCGGCACGGCTCTCGTGTTCGATGTCACCGTCGCGGGAGTGCGCCCGGCAACCGCCGAAGAACTCTCTCACGGTCACGTTCACGGGGCCGGCGGGCACCACCACTGAGGATCGGCCGATCCTGCACGAAGGGGGCCGCGCAAGCGGCCCTTTTCCTGTCTGCTCCGTTATCCTGTGACGATGACCGAAACGATCGAGAAAACCGGCTGCCCTGCTGGCGAACCCCCGTGCGAGCTGCAGGGCCCGCTGCTGGAGGTGAGCGGGCTGCGCGTGCTGATCGGGCCGGACGAAAATCCGGTACGGCCGGTCGACGGCGTGGGGTTCTCGATCACGGGCGGCGAGACCTTCGCGCTGCTGGGTGAATCGGGCTGCGGCAAGTCGATGACGGCGCTGGCGCTGCTGCGCCTGCTACCCGACGGCGGGCGCATCGCGAGCGGCGAGGTACGCTTTGCCGGGCGCGACCTGCTGCGCCTGACCGAGGCGCGCATGCGCGAAGTGCGCGGCGGGCAGATCGCAATGATCTTCCAGGAGCCTTCGACGAGCCTCAACCCCGTGATGACGGTCATGAGCCAGATCGGTGAGGTGCTCGCGCACCATCGCGGCCTCGATGGTGCATCCGCGCGCGCCGAAGCGCGCCGGCTGCTTGAATCAGTCGGGATCCCGGACGCGGGACGGCGCCTCGACGACTATCCTTTCCAGTTCTCGGGCGGTATGAAGCAGCGGGTCATGATCGCGATCGCGCTCGCCGGCGAGCCGGAGCTCCTCGTCGCCGACGAGCCGACCACGGCGCTCGACGTCACGATCCAGGCGCAGGTGCTCGATCTCCTCGCCCGCCTGCAGGCCGAGCGCGGCATGGGAATGCTGTTGATCACGCATGACCTGGGCGTGGTGGCGCGGATGGCGCAGCGAATCGGCGTGATGTATGCAGGCGAACTGGTCGAAACGGGAAATCGCAGCGATTTTTTCCGCCGCCCGTTGCACCCGTATTCGCGCAAGCTGTTCGCGGCGCTGCCGACCGACGCGCAGCGTCAGCGTCCGCTCGCGGCGCTCGGCGGCAACGTCCCGACGCTCGACCGCGACTTCGTCGGCTGCCGTTTTGCCGACCGCTGTCCCGAGGCTTTCGACGTGTGCCGCCGCGAAGCGCCGGTCTGGGAGAGGCGGGACGGGCAGGCGGTGCGCTGTCATCTTTATTCGGCTGGCCGGTTTGCGGCAGACGCAGCGATGCCGGCAGCCGAGGCGTTCTCCGACACCGCGCGGCGCACCGCGCAGGCGCCGCTGCTCGACGTGCGCGATCTGAAAGTGCATTTTCCGGTGCGAAAAGGCCTTTTGCGACGCCAAGTGGGAAGCATCAAGGCGGTCGACGGGGTCAGCCTGACGCTGGCCGCGGGCCGAACGCTGGCGCTGGTCGGCGAGTCCGGCTGCGGCAAGACGACGGCCGGCAAGGCGATCCTGCAGCTCGTCGCGCCGAGCGCCGGCGAGGTTTTTCTCGACGGCTCGCCGATCACCGGGCTGTCGCGCACGGCACTGCGACCATTGCGCCGTTCGTTCCAGATGGTATTCCAGGATCCATTCGCGTCGCTGAACCCGCGCATGCGTGTCGGCCAGATCATAGAAGAAGGCATGCTCGCGCTCGGCGTCGAGCCTGACCGACAGGTGCGGGCGCAGCGCATCGACGACCTGCTGCAGCGGGTCGGACTCACGCCAGCGATGAAGCTGCGCTATCCGCACGAGTTTTCCGGCGGCCAGCGCCAGCGCATCGCGATTGCCCGTGCGCTCGCGGTGTCACCGCGGCTGCTCGTCTGCGACGAGCCGACGAGCGCGCTGGATGTGTCGGTGCAGGCCCAGATCCTCAACCTGATGCGCGAGCTGCAGGGCGAGTTCGGTCTCGCGTATCTTTTCATCACTCATAACCTGGGAGTCGTGAGCTGGCTCGCGCACGACGTGGCGGTGATGTACCTCGGCCGAATCGTCGAGCGTGGCCCGGTCGAACGCGTGCTCGCCGCGCCTGCACATCCGTATACCCGGGCCTTGCTCGCGGCGGTACTGCGCGTCGATGACGAAGTGCCTGGCGTCCGGTCGGCCCCGCCGGGCGACGACCTGCCGTCGCCGCTCGATCCGCCCGCCGGCTGTCATTTCCATCCGCGCTGCCCTCATGCGACGGACATCTGCCGGAGACAGTATCCGGGTGAGACCGCCCGCGGCGGGGGCCAGATCGTCCGCTGCCACTGGCCGCGCTGAATGCGACCGCAGCAGAGGGTTTCGGGCTTCCAAGGCCCCGGCATTTGCCTTTTCCGCCCGGGATGCCCTGTTGTGGGCGAACGATTTATCCGCTCTGCGCTCTCTTCTCAGCGCTGGTTTTTTTGCGGCTGCTTCTTGCCCGAAGTCGGTTTCGCAGCTCCGCCGCTCATCTTTTTCGCCGCCGGCACGCTTGGAGTTTTCTTCGCAGAAGTTCCAGCGCCTTTGTCGGCTCGGCGCTTGACTCCCTTCTTTGCCGCGGGTTTCGTGCCTTTCGTCGCGGTCGACTTGTCCGTGCCCTTCGCATCCATCCTGACGGTCTTGCCGCCAGTCAGCCGCGGGACGATCGAGTGCGCCGGGGAGCCGGCCTCTTCGAGCACATCGCCGGACGGATGGCCCGGCTCGACGCCGTCGGGGACGAGTAGCGAGTAGCCGGCGCTGACACGGCTGCGCGCGTCGAGCCGGTTGATCTGGTAGAGCTGGTTCAGCGACAGGCCGAAAGCCTGCGCCACGGAGGCGAGCGTCTCGCCCCGCTGCAATTCATACGTGCGCCACTGCGTCCCGTTGCGCTGATGTTCGGCGAGCCGCAGCTGGAACTGTTCGGCGCGATCGACGGGCACGACAAGCGCACTGCCTTCGGTCACTGCCGGACGGTTGTGGCTGGGGTTCAGGGCGAGGAACTCGTCGAGCGGCATTCCGGCAAGGCGGGCCGCGGTCGCAAGTTCGATCGTCGTGGGAGTGTCGATAGTGACGAAGTGGGGGCTGTTCGGCACGTAGGGAAGTTCGAAGCGGTACAACTCGGGCTGGGCGACGATGTTCTTCAGCGCCTGCAGCTTGGGGACATAGTTACGCGTTTCCCCAGGCATGCGCAGATGGCTGTATTCGGCTGGAAGCCCGTCATCCAGGTTACGCTGGATCGCGCGGCCGACCGCACCTTCGCCCCAGTTGTATGAGGCGAGCGCGAGATGCCAGTCGCCATGCATGTCATAGATCGTTTGCAGGTAGTCGAGCGCCGCGGCGGTGGAAGCGATCACGTCGCGCCGCTCGTCGACCCACGCGTCCTGCGTGAGGTTGTAGTTCCGCCCCGTCGAGGGGATGAACTGCCACAGCCCCGCCGCGTGCGAGGGCGAATAAGCCATCGGGTTGTAACTGCTTTCGACCATCGGCAGCAGCGCGAGCTCGGTCGGCATGCCGCGGCGTTCGAGTTCGTCGACGATGTGGTAGAGATAGCGCCCGCCGCGCTCGAAAACCTTTTTCAGGAAACCCGGACGGTTGATGTAAAAAAGCTGCTGTTCGGCGACCAGCTCGCTGTCGAGGTCCGGCATGCCGAAACCGCGGCGAATGCGGTCCCATATGTCGTTGGCGTCACGGGTGAGGTCGAGCGTGAGCACGCGCTGCGGAGGGTCCGTCAGTTCGAGGACTGGTCCGCGAGGCATCTTCAGACCGTCCGGAGCGGTGTCATCGCCGACCATAAGGGTAGTTGTGCCCGGCTCCGGCGAGAGAGTCGGCGTCGCCGAATCCGTGGATGCCACGACAGACCCCGAAGCGATGCCCAGGAACACGAGAAACAGGAGGCTTGCGAAACGAATCGCCATCGAGCCGGCGCCCCGGGAGAGGAAAAAGAGGGTGGACTCTAGGGCAGGGGCGAGGGGGCGTCAAACCGGTGTCGATGACGGGGCGCGGACAGCGGTTTTTCGCCTCAGAAAACGCCGGGCCGCCCCAAGTTTTCTTGTCCCCCTCGGGGGGCGGAAACGGCAAAGCCGTTTCCTGGGGCCCTCAGAAAACGTCCTTCCAGGCCCTCAGGGCCGCGAAGCATTCGAGCGAATCGCGTGGACGCACGCCGGTGCGATCGGCGATCACGCCCATCACTGCCGGTTCACCCGTGCGCAGGAAGGGGTTCACGCGCCGCTCGCGTGCAATCGTGGTCGGCAGGGTCGGGCGCCCCGCATCGCGCCGCGCCTCGCATTCGACGAGCCACTCGTCCCGCTCGGGATTCCCGGGGTCGGCGACACGCGCAAACGCGAGGTTGGCGAGCGTATACTCATGGGTGCAATACACGGCGGTGTCGCCGGGCAGATCTGCGAGGCGGCGCAGCGAAGCGTGAAGTTGGGCGGCAGTCCCGCCGAGCAGCCGCCCGCAGCCGGCGCTGAAGAGGGTGTCGCCGGGAAACAGGAGGCCCGGCGCGAGATAGGCGATGTGGCTTGCGGTATGGCCGGGCACTTCGAGCACGCGAAAGCGGATGCCGAGTCGGTCGAGACTGACTTCGTCGCCTTCGGCAACCGGATTGTTCACGCCTTGGATGTCGGCCGCAGCCGGGCCGAACACCGGGATGTCGCGGCTTGCGATCAGTTCGGTGACGCCCCCGACGTGATCCGCGTGGTGATGGGTCAGCAGGATCGCGCAAAGGTCGAGTCCCTGCGCCGCGAGACCGTCTTCGACGACTGCCGCGTCACCGGGGTCGACGACCGCTGCAAGCTGGCCGCAACGCAGCAGCCACAGGTAGTTATCCCGGAACGCCGGGAGAGGGATAATTTCGATGCTGCCGATTTTTGAGTGCTGATCGTTCATGTCCATCCTCAGTCTGTCGGACTGGCTTGAAACCCCGCAGGGACAATACCTGCTGCAGTGGGAATCGGCCAGGTTCGACGTCCTGGTGGCCGATATTTTCGGCTACAACGCAGTTCAGATCGGGCTCCCCGAGCACGAGTTCCTGCGCGGCAACCGCATGCCGTTTCGCTTCCGTTGCGCGCGGCTGGGCGAGGCCGAAGTGATGTCCAACGCGGAAGCGCTGCCGTTCGCCACCGCCACGCTCGATCTGGTGCTGCTGCCGCACGTGCTCGAGTTTTCGCCGAACCCTCATCAGGTGCTGCGCGAGGTCGAACGCGTGCTGGTGCCCGAGGGCCACGCCATCATCAGCGGCTTCAACCCGCTCAGCCTGTGGGGCGTGCGCCGCCTGCTGGCACGCGACGACGGCGCATTCCCGTGGCGTGGACAGTACCTGTCCGTGCGCCGGACGAAGGATTGGCTCGCGCTGCTCGGATTCGAAACCCAGTCCGGCAGTTTCGGCTGCTACGCGCCCGCGGTCACGAGCGGGAAATGGCTCGAACGCTGGCGATTCATCGACAAGGCGGGGGACCGCTGGTGGCCGATATTCGGGGGCACCTACATCATTCAGGGAATCAAGCGAGTGCAGGGGATGCGCCTGATCACCCCCAACTGGCGCGATCGTCGCGCCGCAGCGAAACGGCTCTCGCCGGTGGCCCAGCGCGGGCGCCAGGTGACGGGCGGAGTACAGAAGACTAAATGACCGATCAAATCGAAATATTCACCGACGGCGCCTGCAGCGGCAATCCGGGGCCCGGCGGCTGGGGCGCGATCCTGCGCTCGGGGGCTCACGAGAAGGAAATCTGGGGTGGCGAACCGCACACGACGAACAACCGCATGGAGCTGCTTGCGGTGATCCGGGCACTCGAACTGCTCAAGCGCCCGGTCGTCGCGCGCGTGCATACCGACAGCCAGTACGTGCAGAAAGGCATCTCCGAGTGGATCCACGGCTGGAAGGCGCGTGGCTGGAAGACCGCGGCAAAGGCGCCGGTGAAAAACGAGGATCTGTGGCGCGCGCTCGACGAAGCCGCGAGCCGTCATCAGGTGCAGTGGGTGTGGGTCCGGGGGCATGCCGGCCATGTCGAGAACGAGCGCGCGGACGAACTCGCGCGCCGCGGCGTCGACGCGGTGCGCCGGCAGGGCGCGGCTGTCGCAGGGTGAAGCCAGGGCGCCTGGAACAATATTGGGGAAAAACGCATGAGACAGATCGTCCTCGACACGGAAACCACCGGACTCGACTGGCGCAACGGCGACCGCGTCATCGAAATCGGCTGCGTCGAGTTGCTGAACCGCAACCTGACCGGGCGGCATTACCACGTCTATATCAACCCGGAGCGCGGCATCGATGCCGAGGCGATCGCGGTGCACGGCATTACCGAGGATTTCCTTGCCGACAAGCCGACGTTCAGCGCCATCGCGGCCGAGTTCGAGGATTTCATCCGCGACGCCGAACTGATCATCCATAACGCGAGCTTCGACGTCGGCTTCCTGAACCACGAGCTGTCGCGGCTCGGGCGCGGAAAGCTCGACAGCCTTTGCGCGGGTGTCATCGATACGCTGAAGATGGCGAAGGAGCAGAACCCGGGCAAGAAGGCGTCGCTCGACGCGCTGTGCGACCGGCACCAGATCGACAACGCGTCCCGGACGCTGCACGGCGCACTGCTCGACGCGGAGCTGCTCGCCGAAGTCTACCTGGCGATGACGCGCGGCCAGGAGAGCCTGATCATGGTGCTCGAAGAGCCTGTGCCGGGCAGCGCCGAAGCTGGAGGCGTGCTCGTCGATCGGCCTCCGCTGAAAGTGCTCCGCGCGAGCGGCGAGGAGCTGGCCGAACATGAGCGGGTGCTGCAGGACATCGCGAAAGGGACGAAAGGCACCTGCCTGTGGATCGCGCCCGAACCTGAAGCGGCCGCGGCCTGACAGGACGAGGGCCTCTGAAGCGACCGCAGGCGCGGCTACAGGATCAGCCGGCCACCCGGCAGACTGCCCGCCTGTTCGAGCCGGGCGACGGTCGGGCCGAGGTCGAGGCCGGCGCGGTCTTTCAATGCCCGGGCGCGTTCGCGCAACTCCGTTACCGGCACGGCGATCTCTTCGCCTTGCGCGCCGAATGCGACGACGTTGCCGCTGTCGCACGAAGGAAACGCGATCGCGCGATTCTCGAATGCGTCGATGATCCGCTCGACACTGGCGCGAAACCCGCGCGAGCGGCCGAAGAGGTTCGTCGACATCAGTCCCGCGTCCGACAGGCACACGCGCGCCGCGGCGTAGAACGGCGCAGTGTCGAGTACGCCGGCCCGCGCGTGGCGGTCGAAGCCATCGACGAGGATCAGGTCGAAGCGGTTGTCGGTTTCCGTCACGTAGCGGGCGCCGTCGCCGACGTGGATCGAAAAACGTGCGTCCTCGGGCGGCAAGCGGAAGAACTGGCGGGCAGCCGCGACGACCTGAGGTTCGATCTCGACGACCTGGATGCGCGTTTGCGGACAGTGGCGATGCAGGAAACGCACCAGTGAGGCGGCACCCAGGCCGATCACGAGTGCGTTGCGCGGCCATTCGAAGGCGTCGCGCAGCAGCAGGCCGGCCATCATCTCGCGCGTGTAGGCGAGTTCGAGCGCATGCGGCCGGCGGATGCGCATCGCGCCCTGGATCCATTCAGAGCCGAAATGAAGATAGCGGACGCCGCGATCTTCGCTGATGTCGATCGGGGTGCTCATGCGGTCATCCGTTTCAGCGCATACAGGCGTTCGAGCGCCTCGCGCGGGCTCAGTGTGTCGGGGTCAAGTTCGGCCAGCGCGGTGAGCGCCGGGTGCGACGGCGTCGCGGGTTCACGATCCGGCAGCGCGGCAAAGAGGTCCGCCTGCGGCCCATTGCCGACTTCGCGGTTCTCGAGTGCGCGCAGGCGCCGTTTCGCCTCGCGCACAACCGAGCCCGGAATGCCGGCGAGCGCCGCGACTTCAATGCCGTAGCTCTGGCTTGCGGGCCCGTCCTCGACCGCGTGCAGGAACACGATGCGGTGCGCGTGTTCGACGGCGTCGAGGTGCACGTTCGCGCATTCCGGGTAGTCGCCGTTGAGGCGGGTGAGCTCGAAGTAATGCGTCGCGAACAGCGTCAGGCAGCGGTTTTTCTCGAGCAGGTGACGGGCGATTGCGAATGCCAGCGCGAGCCCGTCGAAAGTCGAAGTGCCGCGGCCGATCTCGTCCATCAGCACGAGGCTCTGTTCGGTCGCGCCGTGCAGGATCGCCGACGCCTCAGTCATCTCGACCATGAACGTGGAGCGGCCTGAGGCGAGATCGTCGGATGCGCCGATGCGGGTGAAGATCGCGTCGAGCGGGCCGAGGCGGGCGCTTCGCGCCGGCACGAACGCGCCGACGTGAGCGAGCAGGGCGATCAGCGCGACCTGGCGCATGAACGTCGATTTGCCGCCCATGTTCGGTCCGGTGATCAGCAGCATGCGGCGCGTCGGTGCGAGGCGGCAATTGTTGGAAATGAAGTCTTCGACCTGTCGCTCGACGACCGGATGGCGGCCGCCGATGATGTCGACGCCCGGCTGCGCGGAAAACTGCGGGCAGACGTAGCTGTGGCGCACGGCAGCTTCGGCGAACGCGCCCAGACCGTCGAGGCACGCGAGCGCGCGGGCGATGCGCTGCAACGCCGGGATATGCGCGGCGAGCGCTTCGAGCAGCGCTTCATAGAGTAGCTTCTCACGGGCAAGCGCGCGCTCCTGGGCCGACAGCGCCTTGTCCTCGAACGCCTTCAGTTCCGGCGTGATGTAGCGCTCGGCGTTCTTCAGCGTCTGGCGGCGGCGGTAGTCGTCGGGCACTTTGCCAGTGTTCGCGTGGCTCACCTCGATGTAGAAACCATGCACCTTGTTGAATTCGACCTTGAGGGTCGCGATGCCGCTGCGTTCGCGTTCGCGCACTTCGAGGGCCAGCAGGAATTCGCCGCAGTTCGACTGGATGCCGCGCAGCTCGTCGAGCTCCGCGTCGAACCCGGGAGCGATCACGCCGCCGTCGCGCACTGCGGCGGCCGGCTCGGCGGCGACGGCGCGCACGAGGAGATCGAGCGCATTGTCCGGCACCGCGATCGCGGCGAGCAGGTCGCAAAGCAGCGGAGCCTGCGGGGTGCCCAACGCGGCATGCAGTTGCGGCAGTCGCGCGAGACTGTCGCTCAGCGCCGCCAGATCGCGCGGCCTCGCACTGCGCAGCGCAATCCGCGCAGTGATGCGATCGACGTCGGCGACTCCGCGCAGCGCAGCGCGGACGGCGCCGAGCATTCGCGCGTCCCCGATATCCGCGGGGGCGCCGGCGTCCGATCCGGCGAGTTCCCCGACCGCCCCGTGGCGTTGCGCGGCGACTCCGCGGTCGCGCAGCGGGTGATGCAGCGCATGCCGCAGCCAGCGCGAGCCCATGCTGGTGATGCATGAATCGAGCAGCGAAAACAGCGTCGGCGACGCTTCTCCGCGCAGAGTCTCGGTCAGTTCCAGGTTGCGCCGTGTCGCCGCATCGAGGCGCAGGTATTCGGCTTCGCGCTCGACGCGCAGTCCGGTGACGTGCTCGAGGCTCTGGCGCTGCGTGCTGCGCGCGTACTCGAACAGCGCGGCTGCGGCGGCGAGTGCAACCGGCAGGCCTTCGGCGTCGAAGCCGGCCAGGTCACGAGTGCCGAAATGAGCGGTCAGCAGGCGTTCACCGTTGCCCGCGTCGAACTGCCAGTCGGCAAGCCGGCGCAGCACCGGCGACAGCGATTCGACCAGCGGCAGCGCCAGCCCGTCCGGCACCAGCACTTCGGCGGGGCGCAGCCGTTCGAACTGCGCCTGCAACTGCTCGGCCGGGCATTCCATCACCCGCAGGTCGCCATTGGCGAGATTGAGCCACGCGAGCCCGAGCACGCCGCGGTGCAGGGTGGCCGCGAGCAGCAGCGAGTCGATGCGATCGTCCAGCAGCGCCGCGTCGGTCAAAGTGCCCGGCGTCACGATGCGGCTCACCGCGCGCTCCATCGGCCCCTTGGTCGCTCCCGGCTCGCCGACCTGCTCGGCGATCACGACCGATTCGCCGAGCTTGACGAGCCGCGCCAAGTATTGTTCGACCGCGTGGAAAGGCACTCCGGCCATGCGGATCGGCGTGCCGGCCGACTGCCCGCGTGTCGTCAGCGTGATGTCGAGCAGCCGCGCGGCTTTCTCCGCGTCATCGAAGAACAGCTCGTAGAAGTCCCCCATGCGGTAGAACAGCAATGTGTCAGGATGCTGCGCCTTGATGCGGAGATACTGCTGCATCATGGGAGTGTGACTGTCCCTATCGGCTCCGCCGATTGCTTTATCTTTCTGTGCTGCTTTCGCTATTTCACTCATTCCCATAGAACTCTGCCGCCCTCGGTGCCTTCTCCGTTCTGTATCTACACTCGATGAACTCGCCCTGGACTCGCTGGCTTGACGTAACTTTTCCGCTGGGTGGGAGGGAAGCTACGCCGTCCTCACGCGAATGGTTGACGCTCAGTTCGGACTTGCCTGGAAAGTTACGCCCCTACGCCATGGTATTCGATGCGCGCGCGGTCAAATTGCTAGCCGCGGGGCAGCATCTTACCAGTCCGGAATTCCCCGGCCTGCGGGTGGACACCACCGCCCGGCGAAGGACCTGGCTCTATCGCTACAAAAGTCCCGTCGATGCGCGGATGCGGCAGATAGCTGGTGACGGAGCAGCTACCTTTCCACGTCCGGGTTGGCGCCGGCGCCCGAGTGGCTGCGGACCGACTGGGTACTTGCGCAATTCCCGGCCGCAGAACTCCCCGTCGTTCGTCCTGCCGAAGTCCTATCGGTTGGAAGGAGGAAAAAACCATGGGGGAACGTGACATCACCAGGGCGGTCGCGAGCGCGATCGAGCCGTTGAAGGACGGCACCGGTCGCTGGGACCGACTGCTCGCGCTGATCGGCGATGCACGGCTCGTGCTGCTCGGCGAGGCCAGTCACGGCACGCACGAGTTCTACGCTGCGCGTGCCGGAATCACCCAACGGCTGATTACCGAAAAGGGCTTCGACGCCGTCGCAGTCGAGGCGGACTGGCCGGATTCGCTGCGCGCGAGCCGGTATGCGCAGGGCGGTAGCGACGACGCCGACGCGAACGCAGCGCTCGGCGGATTCCAACGGTTTCCGCGCTGGATGTGGCGCAATACCGAGGTGGCGGCATTCATCGAATGGCTGCGGCAGGTGAATAGCAGCCGCGGCGCGGACGAGCGTGTCGGCTTCTTCGGCCTCGACCTTTACAGCCTGCGTGCGTCGATGGACGCGGTCGTGCGCTACCTCGAAACCGTCGACCCGGAGGCCGCGAAGCGTGCCCGCGCGCGCTATGCGTGCTTCGACCACATCGCCGAGGACCCGCAGCGCTACGGCTACGCGACGACGTTTGGCCTGGTCGAGCACTGCGAGCGCGAGGTACTGCGCCAGCTCGCGGAGCTGACCGGCGACCCCGAGCGCTACCTGCATCACGACGGCATCGCGGCCGCCGACGAGCTTTTCTACGCGCAGCAGAATGCGCGTGTCGCGGCGAACGCCGAGGCGTATTACCGCAGCATGTTCGCCGGCCGCCACGAATCGTGGAACCGGCGCGATTCGCACATGGCCGAAACGCTCGAGAACCTGCTCGGGCACCTCGACAGCAGCCGCGGCCGGCCGGCGAAAATCGCGGTATGGGCGCACAACTCGCATCTGGGTGATGCGCGGCGCACCGAAATGGGCGAGGCCGGGGAGCACAACCTCGGCCAGCTCGTGCGCCAGCGCTTCGGCGCGGAGCACGCCCGCCTGATCGGCTTCACGACCCACGCCGGAACGGTCACGGCGGCCTCCGACTGGGATTCGCCGGCGGAGCTCAAGCGCGTCCGCGATTCGCACCCGGAGAGCTTCGAGCGCGTTTTCCACGACATCGGGGTCGAGCGTTTCTTGCTCGCCAGCGACCGCGTGCCCGCGCTACGGCGAGAGCGTCGGCTCGAGCGCGCGATCGGCGTCATCTATCTGCCGGGGAGCGAGCGCGTCAGCCACTATTTCTACGCGGACATCGCGAAGCAGTTCGACGCGGTGATCCACTTCGACCGCACGCGCGCGCTGACGCCGCTCGACCCGTCGACGATGTGGAAGCACAGCGAAAGCCCGGAACAGATGGAGACGTATCCGAGTGGAATGTGAGTGCCGGGCGCGGGAGGCCGGATCGCCGGGTCGGGTCGAAGCCGGGAAGGGCGATTGCAGGGGGACGCGCGGAGCGGGACTCTTCCGCACCCTCGTTATCCGGGCCCTGTGGGTCCGTTCGTTGCGGCGCGGGTCGTTCCGCCGCCGCATTCGCTGACAGTTCGTCGGGAGAGAGACATGGCGCGATGTGATGTATGCGGCAATGAATACGACAAGGCGTTTCAGGTCACGATGGAAGGCCAGACCAGGACGTTCTTGCGTGCGCGACGGAGCGCGTGATCGACGCCCGTCTCCCGGTGTTCCGCCCCTGGCGAGGAATTGCACAGCTCGGTCGATGACACCATGATGATCCGCCTGAAGTCGCACTTCAGCGACGACGCGATCATCGAGCTTACCGCGCTGATCGCCTTCCAGAACATGTCGAGCAAGTTCAACGCCGCTCTTGCGGTGGCGCCGCAGAGGTTCTGCCGTCCCCAACGCGGAGGAGAAAGCCGTCCTGTACAATAACGGCATTTGGGAAGCTGTCAGCAGAACGGGCAAGCTCAAGGGACTCCAGGGCGCAGGTATGCTCCACGTCAAGCAGGTCTGTCGAACCGCCCTCAATTTCATTCTGGAAGGCGCATTGGCGTCCAACTCGCGCTGTGTTCGCCGCCTTGTCGTCGACCGGCGAGTTCGGTAGCGTTCAGTCAAAAGTGAAGTTGATCGCAGTCCGGGCGGCAAGCCTTCGCCGGAGTTCGTGTCATGGACAACATGCTTTCCTGGGTTCTTCCTGTTTTCTACGGCGGGCTGGGCAATCTGGCCGCCTATCTCGCAGCACACGTGCTGCTGTGCCTGCTGCCGGCCTTCTTCATTGCCGGGGCGATGGCGGCGCTGATCCCGAAAGAGACCGTCACCCGCTTCCTCGGGCGCAACTCGCCGAAAGCCGTATCCTATCCGGCGGCAGCGGCGGCTGGCTCGCTACTGGCGGTGTGCTCCTGCACCATCGTTCCGCTGTTCGCGGGCATCTACAAGAAGGGTGCGGGCCTCGGGCCGGCGATCACCTTCCTGTTCTTCGCCCCGGCGGCCAACATTCTGGCGCTGGTCTACACCGGCGGCATCATCGGACCGGACCTGGCGATTGCGCGCTTCGTGCTGTCGCTGATCTTCGGCATTGGCATCGGGCTGATCATGGCGCTGATCTTTCGCGCCGATGATGCCGCGCACGATCTGGCCACGGACAGTCCGTTCGCCGCCCAGGGCGAGGGCATGGGGCGCATGGCGCTGGTGTTCCTGTTCGTCTGGGTTGCGCTGCTGCTCGCGGGCACGTTGAAGCTCGGCGTGCTGACCGGCACCTACGTTCATCTCGACCTGCCGCTCGGTGATGCGCAGGCCTGGCAGGGCGTGCTCGATCGACTTGTCCCCTACGACGCGGCGAAGGGCGAGGAGGGCGTGTCGGTGCAGGGCGTGGTACTGATCGCGCTGCTGGCCTCGATCGGCTTCAGCGCCTGGCGTGGGCTGGAGAACATCCAGGACGGACCCAATGCCTGGACGTGGGTCAGTCTCGTGTTGATTGCGGTAACGCTGCTGGTGGCCGCGCTGTCGGTGCAGGCAGTGCCCGAGGGCTTGCGTGTGGGGGTGACTGGCAAGTTCTTTGCGGTCGCCATCAGTCTGGCAGCACTGTATGCGATCGCACGACACCGCCTGTCTGAACAGCAACTGGGCGACTGGCTGTGGGAGTCGTGGCGCTTCGTGAAGCAGATCTTCCCGCTGCTGGTGATTGGCGTGTTCATCGTCGGCATGATCCGCATGCTGATTCGCCCGGAATGGATCGAGATGGTGGCGGGCACCAACTCCGCCGCCGGCAACTTCGCCGGCGTCGCGTTCGGCGTGTTCATGTACTTTCCCACCCTGGTGGAAGTGCCGATTGCGAAAATGTTCCTCGACCTCGGCATGCACCGCGGGCCGCTGCTCGCCTACTTGATGTCGGACCCCGAACTGTCGCTGCAGAGCATCCTGATCATCTCGGCCATCATCGGTCGCCGGAAAACCTTCACCTACGTCGGCCTGGTGGCGCTGTTCAGCGCGGTAGCCGGGCTCACCTACGGCGCCTGGATCGACGGTGCGCCGCTGCTTTCGCTCGCCCTGTATCTGGCGGGCTTCATCGCCGTGCTGGCAGTGCTGCTGTCACTGGTCCGCCGTCACGCAACCCCGTCCCCACTGAAAGGAGTCTGATCATGCTCAGCATCAAGGTTCTCGGCCCCGGCTGCGCCAACTGCCGCAAGCTCGAGGAAGTCGCACGCGAGGCGGTTGCCGCCACCGGTGTGGAGGCGGAGATCGCCAAGGTCACCGACATGCAGCAGATCATCGCCTACGACGTGCTGAAGACGCCGGGGCTGGTGATCAACGATAAGCTTGTGTCGTCCGGGCGCATCCCGACGCCCGCGAGCGTTGCCGAGTGGATCCGGGCTGCCGCGTAAGTCCTGAGGAAAGGTCTTGCCCAGGATGATGCGCCGCGCTCACTCAGTGAGGTGGTCGCGTCACGCCTGAAGCCCGAGGCGACGCAGTTTTTCCCACAGCGTCTTGCGCGTAATGCCGAGCGCCTCGGCAGTGCGGGTCATGTGGCCGCCGTGCTGCTCGAGGACCATGTGCAGGTAATCGCGTTCGCAATCCATCAGGTAGTCGGCCAGCGGACGTGAAGGCGGGGGTTGGTCAGGACCTGCGTCCAGTCCTTCGCCGAAGAACGCGTCGGCCCCGAGGAGCGGGCCAGGGGACAGGATGCAGGCGCGCTCGACCGCATGCTTCAGTTCGCGGACGTTTCCCGGCCACGCATAGCGGGTGAGTGCTTCCTCGGTGCGCGGGTCGATGCGCCGCTTTTCCTCGGGGTGGGCGCGATTGAAAGCGTCAACGAAGTGATGCACGAACCAGGGAATGTCTTCCCGGCGTTCGCGCAACGGCGGAATGCGCAGGTGAATGACGTGGATGCGGTAGTAGAGATCGTCGCGAAAGCGGCCTTCGTCGACCATTGCCCGGAGATCGCAATGCGTCGCACAGACCAGGTGGAACTCGACGGCGAGCGGGGCTTCGCCGCCCAGGCGCTGCAGCCTGTGTTCCTGCAGCACGCGCAGCAGCTTGGCCTGCATCGACAGGGGCATATCGCCGATTTCATCGAGGAACACGGTGCCTCCGCCTGCCTGCTCGAAATAGCCCCGCCTCGCCTTGGTCGCGCCGGTGAACGCACCCTTCTCGTAGCCGAACAGTTCCGCCTCGAGGAGGGTGTCCGGTATGGCGGCGCAATTGACGGCGACGAACGGTGCCTGCGGACCGGCAGCGTAGCGGTGGAACAGGCGCGCCACGTGTTCCTTGCCGACGCCCGACTCCCCGGTGATGAGCAGGCTGTCGGCGTGGCGGGCGAGGCGGGGCAGCGATTCGGCGATCCGTCGCATCGCGGGTGACACGCCCAGGACTTCTGCACTCGCCAAGGGTTGTCTCGCCCCGTAGCCCTCGGCCAGCGCATGCACTTTGGCGATCAGCGCATCCGGGTCGAAGGGCTTGGTGATGTAGTCTGCGGCGCCGGCCTTGATCAGTTCGACAGCGCGATCGATGCTGCCGAAGGCGGTCATGAACAGGAAGGGTGGCAGCATAGGCACCGATGCGAGCAGATCGAGGAACAGCTCGCCACCGTTGCAGTCGGGCAGCCGGATATCGCTGATGACCACCGCGTGGCGGTGCGCGGCAAGCGCAGCCCTGGCTTCGACGCCGGTACGGCACCAATCGACATCGAAGCCTTCGAGCCGAAAGCGGTCGGTGAGGGATTCGCCGATGATCTCGTCGTCCTCGATCAGACAGAGCCTCGACCGCGTCTCGTTAGGATTTGCCATAGGGAATCTCGATGGTGAACGTCGTGGCGCCGGGTTCGCTTTCAACCGCTATTTCGCCGTTGAGCTGTCGGGTGATCTGATACACGATCCACAGCCCCAGGCCGTGTCCGGTCTCCCTCCCGGTCGCGAAGGGCTCGAACAGATAGGCCATTTCCCGCTGCTCGATATGCGCGCCGTCGTTGAAGACGGCGAGCGTCAGCTGCTGTGGCGAGCTGTAGGCATTGAGGCGCACCGTGCCGCCTTCGCCCGCCGCTGCGACCGCGTTGAGCAGCAGATTGAGCACGATCTGCCGCAGCAGGGTCGCCGGGAGCGGAACAGGTTCGGCAATGCGCCCGTCGACGACCATGCGCACGGCCTGCGCATGGGCTTCGGCTTCGACCAGAATCACCAGGTCGTCGATGTCCTCGGGAGCGAAGAAGCGGTCTTCGACTTTCGCTTCCACAAGCAGGGCGCTGACGGTGTTGCGGATCTGCGTCAGCCCGCGCTGCAGCAGCGACAGCGTGCGCTCGGCGCGCTGCGGATCCGCCCCGTGGCGCTGAAAAGTATTGATCGCCGTGAGCATGCCGGTGAGGGGATTGTTGATCTCGTGTGCGATGCCGGCAGTCAGTCGACCGATCGCTGCGAGCCGCTCCGAGCTGAGCATCTGCCGTTCCATCTCCTGCTTGACCTGCATCTCCGCCACCATGCGGCGAAAGGCTTCACCGAGCTGGCCGATCTCGTCGCCGCTGCGCGGAAGGTCCGCGAGCCGGGCCGCCTCGAGCTCGAGCGGGATCTGCTTCATCGCTCCCGCCAGGCGCAGCAGGGGCTGCGCGGTGCGTCGCGCCCACATCCAGGACACCGGGAGGAGGATGAGAAGCACCACCAGGGTGACCCACGCTGCCCGCCCGACCTGGCCGAGGAAACGGGGAAGCAGCGCCGGCTGGGCGTAGGCGAGGATGACGTGGCCGAGCGCGACGCCGTCCGCGATCAGTGGGGTCATGATGAAGAACAGCGGGCTGTCGGCAGACTCGAGGATGCGCTGATCGGCCGGACTGCCGCGCGAGATTTCGGCGCGCAACAAGCCGTAGGCCCCACCCGGCGCCGCAGCGCTGGTGCCGATGGGAAACGCGCGCGGCCGGGTCGACACGAAGACGCGATAATCCGCATCCGTCACCAGTACGACCAGCGCCTGCAGTTCCGGGGCGGCGGGGTTGGGCTCATGAGCCGACTGCAGGATCTCGTAGGCACGCCAGATGTCGTCGTGCAGCACCGGCATGACGAGCGTATGCGCCAGCACCCGTCCCATGCTGCGCGCGTGGCCTTCGAGGTTCTGGCGCACGATGTCATAGTCGCGCGCGACCAGCGCGACCGTGACTGCGAGCGCCGTGCCCAGGACTGCCGCCACGACGCGCAGCGGAATCTTCCAGCGCAGTGACAGGTCGCCGAGCGTCTTCATGGATTTTTCACGCGCGCGGCCATGCGTGCAATCTCGTCGAACAGCTCCGGTTTGCCCGGGATGAAGCCGTCGAGGCGCAGGCGATGGAGCAGGTCCATGCCTTCGGGATCGACCGCCATGTCCAGCAGGACGCCGCGAAAGCGTGCCAGTTCGACTGCCGGAATGTCCGACCGGGCGACGAAAGGCGGGTAACCGAGCGGCGGCGAGCGCTCGATCACGCGCGTGCTCCGGGTAAGGTCCGGGTGCAATTCGACGAGCGTCTCCCAGACATAGCCGTCGACTGCCCCGCCGTCGGCCAATGCGATGCCGACTGCCTCGACCACCTTGCGATGCGCCCACGTGAAGAAACTGCGCGAGAAGAAATTGTCGGGATTTTCGCCTTGCGTGGTGAGCAGGTAGCGCGGGTAGAGATAGCCTGAATTCGAGTCGGGGTCGGAGTAGGCGAATACCTTGCCACGCAGCTCGGCGAGCGTCGTCGTTCGGGCGTCGTCGGCTGGCACGATGAGGTAGGACTGGTAGCAGGGCTCGCCCCGCCACAGCGGCACTGCCACCAGCTTCAGTTCCTGGCGGTGGCGCACATAGGGATAACCGCACACCCAGGCGAAATCGAGTTTGCCGGAGCGAAGCAGATCGATGACTTCGCGATAGCTGCCGCGCTGGACAAACACGACGGTGCGCCCCAGCTTCACCTCCAGCCAGCGTCTCCACTGGCTCAGGAAACTCATCTGGTCGTCGAGAAAGACCGGTGTCAGGCCGATGCGCACCGGGAAGTCTGCAGCATGGGCGGGCAGCGCCGTCAGTGCTGCCAAAGCGCCGACGTCTCGCAGGAATGCGCGCCGGCCGCAGGCTTCGAGAAGGGCAACGTCTCGGTCCATGGCGACGATGATAGGCGCCGATCCTGCGTCCTGTCAGCAGGTGCGGAGGGCGCCGTTACGCAGCGGTAACAGCTTGCAGCGCAGCAATCGACAGCGATGTTACGGCGCTGTAACGCCGGCAGCCGGGGCGGCGGGGCGGTGGTTTTCGCAATCCCTTGCACGCCATGGCCTTTCGCCTATTTCCCTGTTCATGGTCCGGTTATTGCACATGTTCAAGCGTGGAGGGAGGCGTTCACGGCCAAGCGATCGCGAGCCGTGAATCGCCATCTCGAACGCGGAGCACGCGGCGGCATTCAACGGAGGTGAAAGCATGAGTGAAGAACTCAGGGTCTCGCCGATCGAGACCAGGGAGGTGCCGGGCAAGCGCCGGTTCGCGATGGTGGTCGACACGCGTCGCTGCATCGGCTGCATGGCCTGCCAGGTGGCGTGCAAGGCTGAGTACGACACCCCGCTCGGGGTCAATCGCACCTGGGTGCCGTACAAGGTGGTCGGCAAGTACCCCAACGTGAAGAAGCACTTCCTGCCGCGGCTGTGCAACCACTGCGACGATCCGCCCTGCGTCCGCAGCTGCCCGGTGGAGGCCACCTTCAAGGTGGACGACGGCGGCTTCGTGCTGCAACGCTACGAGCGCTGCATCGGCTGCCGTAGCTGCATGGCGGCCTGCCCCTACAACGCGCGCTTCATGCTGCCCTCGCACCGGACCTACACGCCGATCACCAAGGTGGTCGACAAATGCACCTTCTGCTTCCATCGCGTCACCCAGAACCTGGTGCCGGCCTGCGTGCAGACCTGCATCGGGCGCTCGCGCATCTTCGGCGACCTCAACGATCCCAACAGCGAGGTTTCGTATCTGGTGGCGACCCACGCCACCCAGGTGCTGCGCCCCGAGGAAGGAACCAAGCCGCACGTCTTCTACATCGGCGCCGATCGCAATGCGACCGAGTTCCCGCGCGACGCCTACCGCCAACCCGAGGTGATGGAGCAGGAGCGCACCGCGTTCAAGCGCCACTTCGACATCTGAGGAGACAACCATGGGTGACTACGTCTGGTTCCACGATGTGTCGTGGCACGCGACCTACGCGATCTACTTCTTCGTCATCGGCATCGTCGCCGGCCTGGCTTTCCTGTCCTTCCTGTCGTGGCACGACGAAGCGCTCAGGCCGATCCGCGCGAGTGCGGCCTGGGGCGCGCTCGCCCTGCTCGTGATCGGCGGCGTGCTGCTGATCGTGGATCTGTCCCAGCCGCTGCGCTTTCTCAACATCCTCAATCCCTTCTATCTCAACTTCGGCTCGCCGCTGGCCTGGGGGGCGCTGAACATCGTCGCCTTCGGCATCGCGCTGGTGGCCTATCTGTTCGTGCTGCGCCGGGGCGGGGGCGGCAGGTGGCTGGCGGCAATCGCGGCGCTGCTGGCGCTCGGCCTGCCGATCTACACCGGCTTCGACCTCACGGTGCATCAGTCGCGGCCGGTGTGGAACACCCCGATCATGCCGGTGCTGTTCGTTGCGATGGCAATAGCATCGGGCTCCGCAGTGGCGTCCCTGCTGGCTGGCAGCAACGCTGCGACCCAGGCCACGCTGCGCCAGTACCTGCTGTGGTCGACCGGCGCGGTCGGCGTGATGCTGGTGTCCATCCTCGGCACGACCCACTACGGCGGCTCGGCGCAGGAGCTGACTTACCTGATCCTCACGACTGGCACGATGGGACTGATCTTCGTCGGGATCGGCATCGTTGCCGGCACCGCAGCGCCGATCGCGCTGCTGCTCGCGCCTTTCGGCCGCCAGCAGTTCGGTGTGGTGCTGGCCGGCCTGCTCGTGCTCGCGGGCGGGGCGGCGCTGCGTTACGCGCTGCTGATGGGCCCCCAACAGTTGCAGACCCTGTACTGACCGGCCAGGCAAGGAGATCTCGAAATGGACTTCCCGAAAATCACCCGCCGCACCTTCCTGCAGGTCAGTGCCGGCACCACGGCCGCGGCAGCCGCCGCACCCCGATTGCTGCACGCAATGGAAAACGAACTGGGGGGCAAGGATTTCAACCCGGCCAACGCCGCCGAGCGCAAGGCGATCCCGGTGAACTGCCATGTCTGCAACATCCAGGACGGCGCCATCGCCTACGTCGAAAACGATCGCGTCGTGAAACTCGAAGGCAATCCGGAACACGTCTCGACGCGCGGCCGCCTGTGCGCCAAGGGCAATTCCGGTATGTGGTACAGCTACGACCCCGATCGCATCCTGTATCCGCTCAAGCGGATCGGGGCACGCGGCGAGGGCAAGTGGAAGCGCATCACCTGGGACGAAGCGCTCACCGAGGTCGCCGGGAAGCTCGATGCCGCGCTGAAGGAAGACCCCAACACGATCATGCTGAAGTGGGGGCGCAACCGCACCGGCGGCACACTCGAGCGTTTCATGAAGACGCTCGGCTCGGCGACCGTGCTCAATCACACCTCGGTGTGCGAATCGTCAAAGAAAGTTGGCCAGGAGCCGACCTGGGGGCCGGACATCGAAACGCCCGACTTCGCCAACGCCAAGTACGTGCTGAACTTCGGCTCCAACATCCTCGAGGCGGCCTACTTCCACAATCCGTTGTCCCAGCGCGTGACCGAAGGCCGGGTGGACAACCACATGAAGATCGTCACCTTCGATGTGCGCCTGTCGAACACCGCCGGTTTCTCGGACGAGTGGATTCCGGTGTTCCCCGCCACCGACGGCGCGGTGGCGCTGGCGATCGGCCACGTGATCCTGCGCGAGGACCTGCAGGACAGCGAGTTCATCGACACCTGGACCAACGTCACGGTCGATGAACTGAAGGCGCACTACGCGCAATACACCCCGGAGTGGGCATCGAAGATCTCCGGCGTGCCGGTGCAGACGATCGAGCGCATCGCGCGCGAGTTCGCCACCACCAAGCCGGCGACGCTGTTCACCTACCGTGGCCCGGCCAAGCACCTGTACGGCTCGTACAACGAAAAGGCCTGCATGATGCTGCCGATCATCACCGGCAACGTGGAGAAGCGTGGCGGCTACTGTCTGCCGCGCGGCATGGGCTGGCCGCAGCCGATGCCGCAGCCGCCGGGACCGACGCAGGATTCAGTGCTCGCGCACCCTCCCGAGTATCCGCTCGCCGCGCACAAGGTCAGCCACCTGGTGCCGTTCTGGATTGCCGAGGGGCGGCAGAAGATCAACGTCGCCTTCACCTACCAGGACAACCCGGTCTACACCAACCCGGGCGCGCAGGCGGTGTGGGGCAAGCTGTACCGCGACGAGAAGCTGATCCCGTACTTCATCTCGATGAGCTCGCACATGGGTGAGGAGACGGCGCTGGCCGACATCATCCTGCCCGACTGCCCCTACCTCGAGCGCTGGGAGCCCGAGTCGATGCCGAACTCGCTGTGGCCGTGGCTGGGCATCCGCCAGCCGGTGCACAAGTCGCTCGGCGAATCGCGCGAGAACCGTGTTCTGCTGCGCGACATCATCTGGAAGCTCGACCCGGACGGCTCTCGCGGCATGAAACAGTTCTGGGAGTTCAAGGATGGCGAAGACTACATGCGCCACCACTTCGACAACGTGCCCGGGCTGAAGGAGGCGGGCGGGCTCGACTTTCTGAAGAAGCACGGCGTGTGGCCGATCTACGGCACGCTCGACCCCAGGACCGGCAAGGTCACCGACAAGACCGGGCGTGAGATCCAGGCCGAGTACAGCCTGTACAAGAAGGAACTGTCGGCCACCGACATGGAAGGCGCGATGGTGGACGCGCACGGACTGATCACGAAGAACGGCAAGGCGATCGGCATCCGCCGGAACGGCCGCGACTACGTGGGCTTCCCCACCGGCAACCGGCTGATCAACGTGCGCGTCGATGAGTGGGCCGAGTACGGTTTCAATCCGATGCCCACCTTCAAGCGCATCCCGTGGCACGAAACCATGAAGGACGACGAGATGATCCTGTCGACCTTCAAGCTCAACGTGCACAAGCAATCCCGCACGGCGGCGGTGAAGTGGCTGGCCGAGATCGCGCACAGCAACCCGGCCTGGATGAACCCGGAGACGGCGAAGAAGCTCGGCGTGAGGACCGGCGACCTGGTGCGGGTCGAGAGCTCGGTCGGCTATCTCGTCACCAAGGCCTACGTCACTGAAGGCATCCACCCGAAGGTGATCTCGATCGCGACCGGTTTCGGCCACTGGGAATATGGAAGGCTGGCGACGCTGAAGCTGAAGGACAAGCCGGCCTTCGGTGGCACCGATGATCCCGACCTCGACAACGTGTGGTGGGACGACCGCGGCGTGCATCCGAACGCGATCATCCCGGTAGTCGCGGATCCGATCGGCGGCTCACAGGGCTGGTACGACACCGTGGTGAAGGTCAGCAAGGCAGGACCGGACGACAAGTACGGCGACATCCAGGGCGACTGGGACAAGCATTACGCGGCCTACAAGGAAACCATGCGCTACGCGTACACCGGGGACCTGCATCGCAGGATGCACCCCGAGATGGCGGCCTGGGCGGGGCCGGAAAGCGTGAAGCCCAAGGCGTCCGGCGGACACTGAACAGGAGCCACCATGCTGAAAACCTTGCTTGCGATCGAAGACGACGGCGTATCGGCCGACTTCGCCGGACCACGCCTTTTGCCCGCTGAGCTGGGCGCCGAGTGTGCGGCCCGCGCGGATGTGTATCGGTTGCTGGCGGGCGCTTTCGTCGAGGAACCGGGGCCGTCGTTCGTGCAGGCGATGCGCCGGCCGGAGGTGCTGCAAAGCCTTGCCGGCGTGGGGGTGCGATTCGATGTGGATTTCACCTTGCCGGACACCGAGTCCCTGGTCGAGCGTCTGGCGTGCGAATACACGACGCTGTTCGCGGCGACCGGTGGCTTTCCACCGGTCGAGTCGGTGCGGCTGACCGGACGCTACAGGCAGGACCCGCATTTCAAGGTCGGGCAGACCTACGCGAAGTGGGGTTTCGCGTTGCACAAGGGCCGCTTCGAGGTGTTTCCGGACCAGCTCGGAGTCGAGCTCATGTTCGTTGCCGAGCTGCTGGAGCGCTGCAGCCTGGCCCTCGCGCGCGGCGATGAGGCCGATTACCGGCGTTTGGAACGCGAGGTGAAGCGCTTCTGGACGCAGCACCTGGGGCGCTGGGTGCGCGGCTATGCGCGCTTGATCGAGCAGGCAGCCGAGCACTCGTTCTATCGCGAGATGGCGCGTTTCCTGGGTGGGTTCGCGGACGAGGAAATCGCGGCGATGGGGTTGCGCATCGACGATCTCGACCACGGTCGGGCAGTCGTGCCGAAGGCCGAGATCCGGGTGGAGTTCAACCCCGACGAGCCCGTCTGCAACAGTTGCGAAGGGGCACCAACGGGCCCGAGCCGTGCGGCCCCCGTGCATACGCTTCACGACCTGCGTTGACGGCGAGGGACCCGACCATGCTGCTCGATCTTCAAACCCGACCCATTCTTGCGCCCGATCGCCAGGTGCTGTCGGAAATCGACTGGACGGAAGTCGCTGCGCTGTGGAACGGCAACGAACTCTGCGCACTGCACGACCTGCTCAATGAACGCTGGTCGAGATTGATCCGCAACTGCGTGCTGGGCACGCGTGACCCCGAGGCCGAGTTTCTGCAGGGGCTTGCGTTTGCCACGCTTGCGCTGTTCTTCACGCAGAACCACAACCAGGAGGGCGCGCTGCTGTTGCTGGACAATGCGCTCGTGGTGCTCGGCAAGTACCGGCCGCACTTTCTGGGTGTGCAGATCGATCCGATCATCGGCTCGCTCCAGGAACTACGCCCGCTGATCGCATCGCTGCCAGCGGCCGGCGAGAACCCTATGTTTCCCTTTGTTTACGCGAAGTTCGAGCACAATGGAGAGCTGCCGTCATGATCCGATGCGCATGCCTTGTCGGCGCCTCCGAGACTCCGCCCGATGTCGATGCAGAGGTGTTCGTCATCGATGGAGATGCCGTTGGCGCTCGGCTCGCCTCGGCCGTCGCAATCATCCTGCCCGCTGAAGGCGAGGCGCGGGCAAGTGAGCTGCTCGCCGCCGGCGCTCGGCGGGTGTTGCTCGGAGAGGCCGCGCTGCGCGACGCGGAACTTGTTCCAAGGCTCGTTGCGCGGTTTGGCGCCGAGCGGATCGGTGTTTTCGTTCCCGCGCGTCGCATGGAGGTCGCATGGTCATTCGACATGGTATCGAATGCCGATTTTCGCGTCGTGACGCCATCGCTGTGCGAAGCGGGCTGGGAGATCCTGCGCGCCGACGACAGTGCAACGGATATCCGGGCGAACTGGTGGCTCGGCGAGATGAAGAAGCGCGGCGTCTCGATCGCGCTCGTGCAGGTCGACATCGTCGATGACACCGATCTCAACCTGTGCGCAGGCCTGGTAGAGGATCTGGGCGAACGTCTGTGGATTGCGCCGCGTCGGCAATCCGAACCGGCGCTCGCCGACTGGGTGGCATACGGCAAGGCGGCGCAGATTGCGCTGTCGCCAAGTCTCTTTGCGCGACGTGCCGAGTTGCTGCCGGCCGTGTCGCCGTCCGACGCCGTCTCACCTGCTGTCGAGGACGCATGACCATGCGGGCGAAATTCATCATTCATGCCCTGATCGTCGCCACTTTCATCGGCGTTACCGCGCCCGCTCAGGCGGCGGCAAGCCTGCGCAACGAGACCCAGCTCAAGCTGGCATTGCGTGCCAGTCCCCCGTGTTGCGTGATCGATGCGCGCAGTGACGCGCAGCGACAATCCCGCGCGATCGCGGAAGCGTTGGTCTATCGCGAAGGCATCCGAATCGATCCGGTCGCCGCGGTCGTGGTGGTTGCCGATGATGATGCCAGGGCTCTGAGCGTGGCCGAAAAAATTGCCGCTGCCCACCCTGGCAAGACCGTTTTCGCGGTCGAGGGGGGTGTCGATGCCTGGGAGAGTGTCGTCAGTGCCATCAGCGCAGAGCCGCCGGGGGGGAGGGCGGTCCAGTTCGTCATACCGAAGAACACCTGCGAGCAGGGGCCGGCCTTGCAGCAACTACGGACGGCGCCCAAGTGAGCATCGCCTACCCTGAGTTTCGCGCCAGCCGCTGCACCCGCTACCGCTTTCGGTACAGCGAATGCCGACGTTGTACGGCGGCCTGTCCTCACGAGGCGATTATCCTCTCCGACGAGGGCGTCACCATCGACTCTGTTCGCTGCCAGAACTGCGCGCTGTGCGTGACGGCCTGTCCCACCGATGCTTTGGCAAGTGGCGGTTTCAAGCCGATGGACATGTTGCGGCAGGCGATTCGACAGGATCGTTTCACGATCGCCTGCGCGCCTTCCGGCGCCGTCGCCGTCGCCGACGCCGACGCGGTCGTACCCTGCCTTGGTGCGGTGGATGCGGGCAGCCTGGCGTATCTGGCGAAACGCCGAATTCCGGTGACGATGCGCGGCGCGAGTCATTGCGGCGAGTGCGCGCACGGTGCACGGGGCGCTGCGCAGCTCGCGCTCAATCTGGAGGCCTGCGAGGTTCTGACAAAAGCGGCTGGAACAGCGGATGCCCGCGCTGACTGGGTCGCCCCGGAGGTGGAGTCTGGAAATACATCGCCGCCGACCATCGAGAGAGGCAGCAGCTTCGCGGCGAGCCGTCGACAATGGTTCCGCCGCCTGGTCGGTCGCGGGGCGGACGAGCTGGCTCAGGCGACTGAACCCACCTCATCTTCGCTGCCTACACCCGACAAGGCGATACGACCGGGAGCGTACGCACTGCCCGAGCGCCGCGAACTGTTGCAGATCGTGTGCGAGCGCCGGGATGACCAGCCGTTTTCGGTCCCCCTTCACGAAGCGCTGCCACTGATGGCATTGTCGCTGCAGCCCGGTTGCACCACCTGCGAAGCCTGTTTTCGGGTTTGTCCGACGGGGGCAATCGAGATCGAGGAGTCGCCTGCCGACTGGCAACTCAAGTTCGACACCGACCGCTGCGTCGGGTGCGCCGTTTGTCTGGAGGTCTGTCAGCCGCGTGTGCTCGACGCCGATGTGAACTTCGACGCTCGGCCGGAACAGCCCGCCCGAGTGCTGCTGGCCAGGTCGAAGCAGCGCTGTTCGCGTTGCGACCGGCACTTCGTTTCGCATACCACACGGGAAACCTGTCCGATCTGTCGCGACGACGAGGACGCGTTCACCGCTATCTTTGGCTGAGCCCAGACACGGAGGAGGAGTCGTCATGGAATGGGAATTCACCGCAGAAGACGTCGTCAGGGCGAAGGTGAGGTACATGCTGGCGGATTTTCGGCGTGACCTTGGCGAGGAAATCCGCATGAACGTGGGCAGCAGCGACGGGTTGCAGTTTCAGCGCACGTTCAACCTGATCTACGATATGTGCTATGCGCTCGCTACCGGTCGCATACTTGAGGAGTTTCTCGCGCCATACGCTTACGACCCGCCTGCATGTGAATTTCTACGCGAGATCGAACCGCTCATGGCTGCCAACGTTGAGATGCTCGGCGCCATCCTGCAACGGATGATCATGGACGGAATGGAGGAGGGGATGGCCCTCGAGCAAGCAGTGGACGAAGCTGCGTTGCGGCATCGCGAGTTCGTTGCGCCAGTCCCTTAAGTTTTCGTCCAACTTCCGACGATTTCTGTGGTCGAGGTCTATTTTTCGCGAAAGGGAGAAGGCTTGCGTACCAGCGCCGTGTAGTACCTGGTCGATCGAGCTGCCCGATGACCGAGGTATTCGCCCACCAGCTCCGGCTGCTTGCCCTCCTCAAGCTCGTTGATGGCGAATGTGTTCCGCAAGGTCCTCGCTCCCCGACGCTTGATGAGGGTCGGGTCGATCCTGGCCTCTGCCAGCACTGCAGCGACTTGCCGATACACTGTCGCCGGGTGCAGTACTCCACCTGCCAGCTTGGCCGGGAACAGCAGTTCGCTTGGGATGGTCAGCTGCTTCCTGGTGGTCATCCATTCCATCAGGATGGCCGCGGCAAAGACCGCGACCCGGGTTCGGTGTCGGCGTCCTGCCCCGGCCGGGTAAACATCAATGTAGAGGCTGCCGTCCTCCTGACGGGGGCCGACGCAGCCGTTGGTCAGTTTGATGACCTCGCTCACCTTCAGGCCACCGCCCAGAACCGTGGCGACGAGTGCCCGGTTCCGCGCGCCTTTCCATCCTTCAGGTTGTGGCAGGGCGGCCACCACGGCTTCCTGCTGGGCCTCGGTGAGCCATTGTGTCTTGTCGTTATACTGGTTGGACTTCGAGGGTTCCTTGATCGCCAACCCCCTGGCCGGGTTGCCGGGAACAATGCCCTTCGCCATCAAGTGGTCGAAGAGGCGCTCGAGGAGACGCACGTACCGGTTGCGGATGCCGCGCTTCAGTTCGTTCCTGGCGAGGAAAGTGTGAATGTCTTCAGCCTCCACGTCCCGCCAGGTTTTCAGCGGGCGTCCGTCTCCCCCGAGCAGGACCTCGCGGACGAACTTGCTCCCCATCGCCCGATATACGACGACCGAGGACGCTCGCAGCGGCTGCTGCGTCCCTGCCTTCGTTATCACGAAATCCGGGGCCATCAGCCAAGCGACAAGCGCTTCCTGCGGGGTGGTCAGCCACGCTTGGTCAGAATCGAAGAGAGAGGCACTCGGGGCAGTCATGGGCAATCGGGTCAACTCGGGCCGAAGTCCTATTCTAGGTCGTGCAAAGGCTTCGCAGGGAGCTCAGGGAGATGTTATGCGAATGGAAGCATGTTGATGCAATCATCAAAATGCAATTAACCATCCAGAAAGGACAGCAACGCTTTGAGGTTCCTCAAAAGGAAATTAGTCTTGCCGGACGGTTAATTGCATTCTGTTGTTGCAGCAAACTCTACTTTACTCACGCTCGGTCTGCACGGGAGCGCTCATGGCTCGCTGTATAGCCGGATTGCTCGTTGCTGAAATTGCACGTCTTCGACATCAAAGCCTACGCCCGGGCCACAACTCAGCCTGAGGGCTTGCGCCCGCTTCGCACCTGCCTTGGAGGCGCAGGTGCGCTGTTTTACCGGCCGGCTCGACAAGGTGGGATTGTGTGCGCTTCGGCGCTGGCCAGGACTGAAGCGATCAATGCGATCAGGGCGACGAGGTTGAGCGCGGCGCTTGCCGCATGGGAGTATTCCCACTGCGCTCGAAGCGCCATCCAGTCTTCAGGTAGTACCGTCCAGTTGCTTGTTGCCTGGTTGGTCGGAAATGTAAAGGTCCAGAACACGACTTGCGTCGCCAAAATACAGGCAAAGCCGACGAGAGCCAGCATGAATTCCTTGCGACGTTTACGAACCATGACTGTGAGGATGAGCGTCGACAGCAGCGCTCCGGCGACGACGAATCCGAGCAAAGCCCACCCTCTGTAGATTTGCTGCACCGTCAGGTAATCATCGCGGGTGAGACCGATCTTGTTGGGGAGTTCCAGCAAATGCGCAAGGGCCGGAGCCAGTGCCAGAGCGGCGAACAGAAGGCTGAAGAAACGTGCGCTGGCGAGACCCATGGTTCATTCTCTTGGTGATGGCGCCATGTCTGCGCTGTGCCTGCTCTGCGCTTCATGGCGTGAAAAAGTGCTCGGGGAACGGGATATCGAGCTCAGCGTCGTTCATGTCAACAGTTTCGATCAGGCTGACAGCCGCGCACGGCCCGTGCCGGGGGTCGTAGATCATCACCGCGATGCGATGCAATTCGAGGAAATCCATCCGTACCCACCCGTGTCTATGCCACGCGTAGCGAATCACTTGGCGGTGACCGTCAACCGCCCACGAGCACAGCGTGACGCGGTAGCTCTCGAGGGCCCGGAATCGCGCTTCCGCATGGGCAAGCGGATCGGCCACCACGACGTCACCCGCAACCAGCGCGATCAGCCACTCTGGCATGCGCCCGCCAGCAGCGAACGGCTTGTCGTGAGCTGCTCCGATGTTTCATGTCGCACCTTCCGCTGCGCGGATTGCCGAAACCCAATCTGGCACAGCGGAGGGGCAGGATCAAGGTTGGCGCGTCGCCGTCGTACACCGGCTCAAGAATCGGCGAGCGGGTTCATTACCTTCATCTCGTCAATGCGCCCATTAACAGTTCGATCCTGTCCGGCCTGTCGTCCACCGCGAACGATCAGGCCCGGGTAGACGCCGTGCGATGCGGCTGGATCACCTGCAGCAGCTGGCCGAACACTTTGGGCGTGCCGGCAACGACGTTGCCGGTTTCCATGTACGCCGCTTCGCCTGCGAGGTCGCTGACGAGTCCGCCGGCTTCCTGGATCATCAACACGCCGGCCGCCATGTCCCAGGGCTGCAGGCCCATTTCCCAGAAACCGTCGAGCCGTCCGCACGCGACGTAAGAGAGATCGAGCGCCGCGGCACCGGGGCGGCGGATGCCGGCGGTCTTCTGCGTCAGGTCCTTGAACATTCCCAGGTACGCGTCGATGTTGTCGAATTCGCGATACGGGAAGCCGGTGCCGATGAGTGCGTCGTTCAGCCGCGTGCGCTTGGAAACGCGGATGCGGCGATCGTTGAGGAAAGCGCCGCGACCTTTCGTCGCAGTGAAAAGCTCGTTGCGCGTCGGGTCATAGACGACCGCCTGCTCAAGCACTCCGTTCTTCGCCAGCGCGATCGAGATTGCGTACTGCGGAAAGCCGTGGATGAAGTTCGTCGTGCCGTCGAGCGGATCGATGATCCACTGGTATTCGCTGTTCGCGGACTCGGCAGACTCTCCGGACTCCTCTGCTAGAATGCCGTGCTCCGGGTAGGCGTCACGCAGCACTTCGATGATGGCCGCTTCGGCGGCCTGGTCCACTTCGGTGACGAAATCGTTCGGCGACTTGGTCTGGACGGTCAGGATGTCCAGCTGCATCGAGGCCCGGTTGATGACGGTACCCGCACGGCGGGCGGCTTTCACTGCAATGGTCAGGGTGGGATGCATGCGCGTCGGTCTCGCTTGCGAAGGTTGCCCGGAAGGGGCCTCCGCTTAAGAAAATTCGAAAAAACACAAGATTTTAATATGAACGGCGCCATCGCGCTTGACCGTATCCGTATCGTGCTTTCACGCACGAGCCATCCCGGTAATATCGGCGCCGCCGCGCGTGCGATGAAGACGATGGGGCTCTCCCGTCTGTATCTGGTCGCGCCGTCTGCGTTCCCGGATCCCGTCGCCGATGCGCGCGCCTCCGGAGCGACCGACGTGCTCGAGAGCGCCTGCGTCGTCGATTCGCTCGACGAGGCGCTGCACGGCACGATCCTGTCGGCGGCGATCACCGCGCGGCGGCGCGAGCGGTCGGTGCCGGTTCGCAGCGCGCGCGAAGCGGCGCCCGAACTCGTCGCGTTTGCCGAAAAGGGCGACGTGGCCTTGGTGTTCGGCACCGAGATGAGCGGCCTGACGAATGATGAAGTCGAACGCTGCTCGATGCCGGTGTCGATCCCGGCGAATCCGGCGTTTTCGTCGCTGAATCTCGGCGCTGCGGTGCAACTGCTGTGCTACGAACTGCGAATGGCAGCGCTGTCGCCGACCCCGCCTGCCGAGCCATTGCCCGATCTCGCGACCTTCGAGGAAATCGAGGGCTTTCACCGTCATCTCGAGCGTGCGATGACCGCCAGCGGCTTCTACGATCCGGCCAATCCCAAGCGCTTGCTGCAGCGCCTCAGGCGCCTGTTCGGGCGCGTACGGCTCGAAAAAGAGGAAGTGAATATCCTCCGCGGCATCGTGGGTGCACTCGAACGCAAACCCGACTAAACTAGTCGGGAATTCACTACTGCAACGAAGTTTCCTGGAGTAAATCACCCATGTTCAGCCGCCTGCGCGAAGACTTGGCCAGCGTTCGCGAACGCGACCCCGCCGCCCGCTCCACTTGGGAAGTGCTGACCTGTTATCCCGGCGTGCATGCGCTCATGTTCCACCGCCTCGCGCACGCGGCGTGGACCCGCGAGCTGTTCTGGATCGGCCGTTTCGTCAGTCACATCTCGCGCTTCCTGACCGGCATCGAGATCCATCCCGGGGCGACGATAGGCCGACGCGTGTTCATCGACCACGGCATGGGCGTGGTTATCGGCGAGACCGCCGAAGTCGGTGACGATTGCACGATCTATCAGGCGGTCACGCTCGGCGGGACCTCGCTGTATCGCGGCACCAAGCGCCACCCGACGCTCGGCAACGGCGTCGTCGTCGGCGCCGGCGCGAAAGTGCTCGGCGGCTTCACCGTCGGTGATGGCGCACGCATCGGCTCCAATGCCGTCGTCGTCAAGCCGGTGCCGGCCGGAAGGACGGCGGTCGGCAATCCTGCCCGCGTCATCGATCCGGAACGCACCGATGCGCGTGACAAGGCGCGCGAGCAGAAGGCCGAGCAGATGGGCTTCTCGGCATATGGCGTCACCAAGCAGATGGACGACCCGATCGCGAAGGCGATGCACGGCCTGCTGGATCACGCGGTCGAAACCGATCGTCGTATTCAGCTACTCGTCGAACAGCTCGAAAAGGCCGGTGTGAGGCTGGATTCGACGATCGAGCAGAGCGACGAATTCGATGCCCAGCGCCTCTCGAAAATGGTTGATTGAACGCGCCGCGATCCGCTCCCGGAGTAGTTGACCGATTTTGTCGGGTTACGTATAGTCGAGTGAAACGTTCGGGTATTTACCCGGGCGGCAATCTCCGCCATGCGAGGAGCTAACATGAGACTCACCACCAAGGGACGATTCGCGGTAACCGCCATGATCGATCTGGCATCGCGCCAGACCGAAGGCCCGGTGACGCTGGCGGGCATCGCCGAGCGTCAGAAGATTTCGTTGTCCTACCTCGAACAGCTGTTCGGAAAACTGCGTCGCCACAAGCTGGTGTCCAGCGTGCGCGGCCCCGGCGGCGGTTACCGGCTTGCGCGTGACATGAGCCGGATCACCGTCGCGGACGTCATCGTCGCGGTCGATGAGCCGCTCGACGCCACCCAGTGCGGCGGCAGGCAGAATTGCCACGACGAACAACGTTGCCTGACCCACGACCTGTGGGCGAACCTGAACAAGCGGATGTACGAGTACCTCGATTCGGTCACGCTCGCTGCGCTGGTGATGCGCGAAGTCAAGGCCGAATCGGAGACGAGTGTGCTGAAGGACGTGCGGCGGCGCGCGATGATCTCGGTGCGCGAAGTGGCGGCTGCGTAAACCGAAAGCGGAAGCATCAGCCATGTTCGCCCCCGTCTACCTCGACTGGAACGCCACCACGCCGCTCGATCCTGTCGTGCGCGCGGCAATGCTGCCGTGGCTCGACGCCCGTTTCGGCAATGCGTCCAGCCGGCACGAGTACGGGCGGCAGGCGAGGGCGGCGATCGACGAGGCGCGCGCTCGGGTCGCGGCGGCAGTCGGTGCGCACCCGACCGAAGTGATTTTCACGAGTTGCGGCTCCGAAGCGAACAACCTCTTCATCAAGGGCGCGGCAGCACTGATGAAGCCGGGACTCGTGGCCGTCGGGGCGATCGAGCATCCCTGCGTGCGGGAGCCGGCAAGGCAGCTGCGGCGCGGCGGCTGGACGCTGCGCGAAATCGCCGTCGATACCGCGGGGCGAATCGATGGCGACGACTGGAAAGCGGTGCTCGATGCGAAGCCGTCGCTGGTTTCGGTGATGCTGGCGAACAACGAGACCGGCGTGCTGCAGGATGTCGCTGCCTTGGCGCACGATGCAAGAACGGCCGGGACGTGGTTTCATAGCGATGCGGTGCAGGGGCTCGGGAAGATCCCCGTCGATTTTCGTGCGCTCGGTGTGCACGCGATGACGCTCTCCGCGCACAAGATCGGGGGTCCTCTCGGCGCCGGTGCATTGGTGATCGACAAGCGACTCGAGCTGGCGCCGCAGATCGCCGGAGGCGGTCAGGAGCGCGGCCTGCGCTCCGGGACCGAGAACGTGGCGGCGATCGTCGGTTTCGGCGTCGCATGCGAACATGCGACGGCACGGCTCGAAAGCGAAGCAGGGCGCCTGGCGGGATTGCGAGATCGGCTGGAAGCCGGCCTCGTGGCGCACGGCATGAGAATTTTCTCGGCCGGGGCGCCGCGCCTGCCGAACACGACGTTTTTCGCTGCCGACGGTTTCGATGGCGAAACGCTTGTCGCGAAGCTCGACCGCGCGGGTTTCGCGTGCGCGAGCGGATCGGCCTGCTCGAGCGCCAACCCCGAGCCGTCGCATACGTTGCTCGCGATGGGCGTCGAACGCGACGCCGCGCGGGGTGCGGTGCGCGTCAGCCTCGGCCGCGACACGACCCTGACAGACGTCGAAGGCTTCCTCGCAACCTTCGAACGCCTGACGAACGAATTGAATAACCTGACCGCAATGGCGGTCCAATCTTGAACGCAGATCGACGGAGGAACCCGATGCTCAAGTTTCCGATTTACCTGGACTACTCCGCCACGACGCCGGTCGATCCGCGCGTGGCACAGGCAATGATCCCGTGGCTTACCGAGCATTTCGGCAACCCGGCCAGTCGCTCCCACGCTTATGGATGGGAAGCCGAGAAGGCCGTCGAAGACGCGCGCGAGCAGGTGGCCCGGCTGGTCAATGCCGATGCCAAGGAAATCGTGTGGACTTCGGGCGCAACCGAGTCGAACAACCTCGCGATCAAGGGAGCGGCGCAGTTCTACAAGGGCAAGGGCAAGCACATCATCACGCTCAAGACCGAGCACAAGGCAGTGCTCGACACGTTCCGCGAACTCGAGCGCCAGGGCTTCGAAGCGACCTATCTCGACGTGCAGGAGAACGGCCTCGTCGACCTGTCGGTTCTGAAAGATGCGATCCGGGCCGATACCGTGCTGGTGTCGATAATGTTCGTCAATAACGAGATCGGCGTGGTCCAGCCGATTGCCGAAATCGGCGAGATCTGCCGCGAAAAAGGCATCGTCTTCCACGTCGATGCGGCGCAAGCGACGGGCAAGGTCGATATCGACCTGTCGAAGCTGAAAGTGGACCTGATGTCGTTCTCGGCACACAAGACCTACGGCCCGAAAGGCATCGGCGCGCTGTACGTCCGGCGCAAGCCGCGCGCACGTCTCGAAGCGCAGATGCACGGCGGCGGCCACGAGCGCGGGCTGCGTTCCGGCACGCTCGCGACGCACCAGATCGTCGGCATGGGCGAAGCTTTCCGCATCGCGCGCGAGGAAATGAAGGTCGAGAACGAACGCATCCGCGCGCTGCGCGACCGTCTGATGAAAGGCCTGCAGGACATCGACGCGACCTACATCAACGGCGACGTCGAGCACCGCGTGCCGCACAATCTGAATATCTCTTTCGCGTACGTCGAAGGCGAATCGCTGATCATGGCGATCAAGGACGTTGCGGTGTCGAGCGGTTCGGCCTGTACGTCAGCGAGTCTCGAACCGTCCTATGTGCTGCGCGCGCTGGGCCGCAACGACGAGCTCGCACACAGCTCGATCCGGTTTACGATCGGGCGCTTCACCACCGAAGAAGAAGTCGACTACACGATCGACCTGCTGCACAAGAAGATCGGCAAGCTGCGCGAACTGTCACCGCTGTGGGAAATGGTGCAGGACGGCGTCGATCTGGACAGCGTGCAATGGGCTGCACACTGAACGAAATCCCCCCAGGAGAAGACAACATGGCATATAGCGAAAAAGTGTTGGATCACTACGAGAATCCTCGCAACGTCGGCGCTTTCGGCAAGGAAGACGAAGGGGTCGGCACCGGCATGGTCGGCGCACCCGCGTGCGGCGACGTCATGAAACTGCAGATCAAGGTCGGCAAGGACGGGGTCATCGAGGACGCGAAATTCAAGACTTACGGTTGCGGTTCCGCGATCGCCTCGAGCTCGCTGGTGACCGAATGGGTCAAGGGCAAGACCGTCGATCAGGCACTGGAGATCAAGAACACCCAGATTGCCGAGGAACTTGCGCTGCCGCCGGTCAAGATCCATTGCTCGATCCTTGCGGAAGATGCGATCAAGGCGGCAGTGGCGGACTACAAGAAGAAGCAAGGCTGATTTCGGGAGACTGAACGATGAGCGTCACACTGAGCACCAACGCGGCCAAGCACGTGTCGGAATTCATGGCCAAGCGCGGCAAGGGTGTCGGCATCCGCCTTGGGGTCAAGACCTCGGGCTGTTCGGGCATGGCCTACCGGCTCGAGTTCGTCGATGACATGCATGACGAGGACCTGATCTTCGAAAGTCATGGCGTCAAGGTCATCGTCGACCCGCAAAGCCTCGCCTACCTGGACGGCACCGAACTCGATTTCGTCCGCGAAGGGCTGAACGAGGGCTTCAAGTTCAACAACCCGAACGTCAAGGACGCTTGCGGTTGCGGCGAAAGCTTCAACGTCTGAACTCCGAGCAAAGCCCATGAGCATCGACCTGCAACAGGATTTCTTCGCCCTTTTCGGCCTGCCGCGGCGTTTTCGCGTTGACGAAGCGGCGCTGGAGATGGCTTATCACGATCTGCAGGGGCAGGTCCATCCCGACCGTTTCGCGCACCTGCCGGACGTGGAGAAACGCCTGTCGATGCAGTGGGCGACACGGGTGAATGAAGGTTTTCGGACACTGCGCAAGCCGCTTCCACGCGCGCAATACATGCTCGAGCTCGCTGGCGTAGACGCCGGGCTGCACACCAACACCGCTATGTCCTCCGCGTTTCTGATGGAACAGATGGAGTGGCGCGAAGCGGTGGAGGAGGCGCGCGCAGCCGGCGAAGGGCACGAGCTCACGCAGTTGCATCACCGGCTGCGGCATCACGCGCGGGAAGTGTTCGACGAACTCGAACGCACCATCGACGAGCGCCATGACTTCGCGGCGGCTGCCGAAATCGTCCGCCGGCTGATGTTCATGGAAAAAATCCAACACGAGATCGACGACGCCCTCGAGGCGCTGGAGACCTGATGGCCCTTCTGCAAATCGCTGAACCCGGCCAGTCCGCCGAGCCGCACAAGCACCGGCTCGCGGTTGGGATAGACCTGGGTACCACCAATTCTCTCGTTGCGACTGTCCGCAACGGCATCGCCGTGTGTCTCGCCGATGAGGCGGGCCGCTCGATGCTGCCGTCGATCGTGCGCTACCACGCCGATGGACGGATCGAAGTCGGCCAGACAGCGGCCGCTGCCCACACCACCGACCCGAAGAACACGATCATGTCGGTGAAGCGCTTCATGGGGCGCGGCCTGAAAGACGTTTCACACGTTGAATCGACGCCCTACGACTTCATCGACGCCGGCGGCATGGTGCGGTTGCGCACCGTGCAGGGCGTGAAGACGCCGGTCGAGATTTCAGCCGAAATCCTGAAGACGCTCGGCGCCCGCGCCGAAGCGAGCCTGGGCGGTCCGCTGACCGGCGCGGTCATCACCGTCCCGGCATATTTCGACGATGCCCAGCGACAGGCGACGAAGGACGCGGCGAAGCTCGCCGGACTGAACGTGCTGCGCCTCCTCAACGAGCCGACGGCAGCTGCGGTCGCGTACGGGCTCGACAATGCGTCCGAGGGCGTCTATGCGATTTACGACCTGGGCGGCGGCACGTTCGACCTGTCGATCCTGAAGCTGTCGCGCGGCATTTTCGAAGTGCTGGCGACCAACGGCGACGCCGCGCTCGGCGGCGACGACTTCGATCACCGCCTGTTCTGCTGGATTCTCGACAAGGCCGCGATCGAACCGCCGACGAGCGATGACTCCCGCCGTCTGCTGATGAAAGCGCGCGAAGCGAAGGAACTCCTGACCGCCAGCGAGGAAGCTCCGATCCGGGCCAGGCTGTCGTCGGACGAGGAAGTCAATCTGGTCGTCACTCGCGAAGAGTTCGCGACGATGACGCAGCACCTGATCGCCAAGACCATGGCGCCGATGCGCAAGGTCTTGCGCGACGCGGGCCTCGGGCCGGAGGACGTGAAGGGCGTCGTGATGGTCGGCGGGGCGACGCGGATGCCGCACGTGCAGCGCGCGGTCGCGGAGTTTTTCGGACAGGAACCGCTGACGAACCTCGATCCGGACAAGGTGGTCGCGCTCGGCGCGGCAATCCAGGCGAACGTGCTTGCAGGCAACCGCAAGGACGAGGACGAGTGGCTGCTGCTCGACGTGATTCCGCTATCACTGGGCCTGGAGACGATGGGCGGGCTGACCGAAAAAGTCGTGCCGCGCAACTCGACGCTCCCGATTGCCCGTGCGCAGGAGTTCACGACGTTCAAGGATGGGCAGACTGCGATGGCTTTCCATGTCGTGCAGGGCGAGCGCGAGATGGTCAAGGATTGCCGTTCGCTGGCACGTTTCGAACTGCGGGGCATTCCGCCGATGGTGGCAGGCGCCGCGCGCATCCGCGTCGCGTTCCAGGTCGACGCCGACGGGCTGCTGTCGGTGTCGGCGCGCGAAATGTCGTCCGGAGTCGAGGCGAGCGTCCTGGTGAAACCTTCGTACGGACTGACCGACGACGAGATCGCGAGCATGCTGAAAGAAGGCGTCGAGCACGTCGGCGACGACATGCATGCTCGAGCCCTGCGCGAACAGCAGGTCGAGGCCGAACGGGTCATCGAGGCGACCACCCACGCGCTGGAGCAGGACGGTGCGCTCCTCAACGCCGACGAGCGCGCGTCCATCGAGGTCGCGATCGCCGAACTGAAGCAGCTCGCAGCGGGCGACGACCCCCGCATTGTGAAGAAGGGCATCGAGGCACTCGCCCGTGCCACCGATGAATTCGCCGCCCGACGGATGGACAACAGCATCCGTTCGGCGCTGGCGGGCCACAAGGTTGATGAGATCCAGGTATGACCCAGATCATCGTGCTACCCCACGTCGAACTCTGTCCCGAGGGCAGCGTCATCGAGGCCGAGCCCGGCAAATCGATCTGCACAAGCCTGCTGGAGCACGGCATCGAGATCGAACACGCGTGCGAACAATCCTGTGCCTGTACGACCTGCCACGTCATCGTCCGCGAAGGCTTCGACAGCTTGCCCGAGGCCGAGGAAACCGAGGAAGACCTACTGGACATGGCATGGGGACTCGAGCCACAGTCGCGCCTGTCCTGTCAGGCACTCGTTGGCGAGACGCCCTTGGTGATCGAGATTCCCCGCTACACGATCAACATGGCCCGGGAGGGCAAACACTGATGAAGTGGACCGAAGTGCAGGAGATCGCGATCCAGCTCTCCGAACGCCATCCCGAAACGGATCCGGCTAAAGTGAATTTCGTGGACCTGATGAAGTGGACGATGGCGCTCCCGGAATTCGACGACGACCCCAAGCATTGTGGCGAGCGCGTCCTCGAAGCGATCCAGCAGGCCTGGATAGACGAGGTTGCCTGAAATGAGCGTCCCGGCAAACGTGTTCGATTTCGAAACCAGGCGGCTCAACGGGGCGCCGATGCCGCTCGCGGAATTTCGCGGCAAAGTGCTGCTGCTCGTCAATACCGCGAGCGAATGCGGCTTCACGCCGCAGTACGAGGCACTGCAGGAACTGCACGACAGGTTCGCACCGCGCGGTTTTTCGGTGATCGGTTTTCCGTGCAACCAGTTCGGCGGGCAGGAGCCGGGCGGGGCTGAAGAAATCGCTGCGTTCTGCGCGAAGAACTACGGCGTCAGCTTCCCGCTCAGCGAAAAGATCGACGTAAACGGCGACAATGCGCATCCACTGTACCGGCATCTCACGTCGGTCGCGCCCGGCATTCTCGGCACCGAAGCGATCAAGTGGAACTTCACCAAGTTCCTGGTCGATCGCGATGGTCAGGTCGTCGCGCGTTTCGCCCCGGCGACGAAACCGGAAAGCATCGCACGCGATATCGAAGCGCTGCTGTAGTTTGCGCGTGGGGCTCCGTTCCCGCGCCCTGAGCTGCTGCCCCGCTGCCTCCCGAAACCAGCCGGGTTGACAGGGAGCTAACGACGCGAGTCAGCAGTCAGTAAAGGCCGTTGCCGGAAGGATCTGCGGTTTCGTTCAGCGCCAGCCAGTACGTGACGATCTGCCCGACCGCGTGGATGAAACGCTCGAAATCGACGGGCTTGCGGATGTAGCTGTTCGCACCGAGCCGGTAGGCTTCGTGGATGTCCTGCCTTTCACGCGAGGTAGTGAGGATGACCACCGGCAACAAGCCCGTGTGTTCGTCCGCCCGCATCCGGCGCAGCACTTCGAGGCCGTCCATGCGGGGCAGTTTCAGGTCGAGCAGCACCACGACCGGCATCAGCGAAAGGTCGCGGCCCTGGTAGCTGCCGGTACCGAACAGATAGTCGATCGCTTCGACCCCGTCGTGCGCGACGACAACGGGATTCCGGATGCTGTTCTTGCTGAAGGCCCGCAACATCAGGGCTTCATCATCCGGGTTGTCTTCAACGAGCAGGATCGGACGTTCGGCGGGCATTTTTCACTCCGGTAATTCGTCGGCGCGCAGCACGAAAACCATGTCGTCGCCTCCCTGGGCCGAAAGCCAGACCGGCGAAAGGTCGGGGAACGCTTCTTCGACGAGATACCGGTTGTGGCCGACTTCGACCGCCAGCATGCCCCCTGGATTGAGGTGCGCTTTCGCGCCTGCAAGCAGGCGGCGGACGATGTCCAGCCCGTCCTCGCCGGCCGCAAGGGCCATGCGCGGCTCGTGCAGGTATTCGGGCGGCAGCGTCGCCATCGCGTCTGCCGTGACGTACGGCGGATTGCTGATGATGAGATCGAACCTCCGCCCGGCAAGCCCGGCGAACACGTCGCTTTTCAGCAGTTCGACGCGGTCGTCGAGATCGTAATCCGACACGTTCGCGCGCGCGACCTGCAGTGCCTCGTCGGAAAGATCGGCGCCGACGATCTGCGCATTCGGGAACGCATGCGCCATCAGGATCGCGAGGCAGCCCGAGCCCGTGCACAAGTCCAGCGCCGAAGTGACTCTTTCGGCATCGTCGATCCACGGCGCGAAACCGTCCTCGAGCAGTTCGGCGAAAAACGAGCGGGGAACGATTACGCGCTCGTCGACCTGGAAACGGAAGTCGCCCAGCCAGGCTTCCCCTGTGATGTATGCAGCCGGCACGCGCTCCGCGGCGCGGCGCTCGATGACTGCGAACAGCGATTCCCGCTCGCCGGTCGTGATGCAGGCGTCGAGGAACGGCTCGAGCCGGTCGAGCGGCAGCGACAGCGTGTGCAGCAGCAGCCACACGGCTTCGTCGTAGGCGTCCCCGCAGCCATGGCCGAAGAACAGGCCGGCGCCATTGAAGCGAGTGACCGCGTAGCGCAGCCAGTCGCGCAGCGTGACCAGTTCGCCGAGGGGGCCATGTTCGTGCTCATGCTCGTGTTCGGAATCGTCGTGGAGGTCGGACATCTTCAGTCTCCGTTGGGCAGCAGCAACGCGTTCAGCGTGCGCTCGTAGATGGCGGAAAGGGGTTCGATCGCGTCGAGGGCGACGCTTTCATTGACCTTGTGGATGGTTGCATTGACCGGGCCGAACTCGACGACCTCGTTGCAGATGTCGGCAATGAATCGCCCGTCGGACGTGCCGCCGCTCGTCGACAGTTCGGTTTCGACCCCGACCGTGTCGCGGATCGCGTCGGACAGCGCCTCGACGAGCTTGCCGCGGCCGGTCAGGAATGGTTTTCCCGACAGGTGCCAGTCCAGTTCATAGTCGAGTCCATGGCGGTCGAGCACGACATGGGTGCGCTGCCTGAGCTCGTCGGCGCTGCTGACCGAGGCGAAGCGGAAATTGAACAGCACTTCGCACGTGCCGGGGATGACGTTGTTCGCGCCGGTGCCGGCGTGAATGTTCGACACTTGCCAGGTCGTCGGCGGAAAGAACTCGTTGCCTTCGTCCCAGCGGATGCTCGCCAGTTCGGCGAGCGCCGGAGCGAACTCGTGGATCGGATTGCGCGCGAGCTGCGGATAGGCGACGTGCCCTTGCACGCCCTTGACCCGCAGCGTGCCCGACAGCGAGCCGCGTCGCCCGTTCTTGATCGTGTCACCGAGCGTATTGACTGAAGTCGGCTCGCCGACGACGCAATAGTCGAGACGTTCTCCGCGCCCCGCGAGCGCTTCGACGACCTTCACCGTGCCGTGCGTCGCGATGCCTTCCTCGTCGGACGTCAGGAGCAACGCGATCGACCCGACATGATCCGGATGTGTCGCGACGAAGCGTTCGATCGCCGTGACGAAAGCGGCGATCGAAGTCTTCATGTCCGCGGCGCCGCGACCGAACAGCTGACCACCGCGGACCGTCGGCTCGAACGGCGGCGAATCCCAGCCGTCGAGCGGGCCAGCCGGCACGACGTCGGTATGCCCCGCAAAGCACAGCACCGGTGCAGTGCCGCCGCGCCGCGCCCACAGGTTGCAGACTCCACTGCTGTCGACACGCTCGAAGCGGAAGCCCAGCGGCGCCAGCCGGGCCGCGATCAGGTCGAGGCAGCCGCAATCGTCCGGAGTGACGGAAGAACGCGAGATGAGTTCGCAGGCGAGCGTGAAAGTGGCGCCGGATGAAGCATGAGTCATTGTTTTCGGTAATTCGTGGTGTCGTTCAAGGCTTCGCGCTGTCGTCGAGGTGCAGCGCGAAGTCACTGAAAGGCCGTTTTTCCGGCTCTTTTGGCGCGAAATCGAGTGTTGGCGAATCGTCGCTGCCGTCCTGCGCATCCGGCACGTTGCCGAACTGCGCATTGTTGATCAGCCACGAGAGGTTCGTCGGGGAGTCCGCGTTTGCGGTCGCTTCCTCGAACGTCACCGTGCCTTCGTGGTAGAGCCGGTACAGATCCTGCTCGAAGGTCTGCGACCCCGGCGCCAGGCTCTGCTGCATCGCTTCCTTGACCTCGTTGAGTTCGCCGCGCTCGATGAGTTCGGCGACGTGTCGCGTGTTCATCAGGATTTCGACCGCCGGAACGCGTACGCCATCGGGCTTGCGCACCAACCGCTGCGAGACGATGCATTTGAGCGCCACCGCCAGGTCGAGGAACAGCAGCGAGCGGTTTTCGAGCGGGAAGAAGTTCACGATGCGGTTGAGCGCATGGTAGGCGTTGTTCGCATGCAGCGTCGCGAGGCACAGATGGCCGGTCTGGGAATAGGCCAGCGCCGCCTGCATCGTCTCGCGGTCGCGGATTTCGCCGATCAGGATGCAGTCGGGCGCCTGACGCATCGCGTTGCGCAGCGCGTCGTGCCAGCTGTGGGTGTCGATGCCGACTTCGCGCTGGTTGACGATCGACTTGCGGTGCTTGAAGAGGTACTCGATCGGGTCCTCGACGGTGAGGATGTGGCCGGAACGGTTCAGGTTGCGGTGATCGATCATCGACGCGAGCGTCGTCGACTTGCCCGAGCCGGTCGCACCGACGACGAGCACCAGCCCGCGCTTCTCGGTGACGACTTCGGCGAGCACCGGGGGCAGGCCGAGCGAATCGAGCATCGGGATGTCGCCCTGGATGTAGCGCACGACAATGCCGATGCTGTGCCGCTGCCAGAACAGGTTGACGCGGAAGTTGCCCAGTTCGCGGCGACCGAACGAGAGATTGAGCTCCCTCACGCGTTCGAACGTGTCGATCTGCTCCGGCGTCATCATCTCGTAGATCATCCGCTTGATCATGGGCGGCTCCATGACCTGCTGGTTGATCGGCATCGTGACGCCCTGGATCTTGATATGGATCGGGGCGCCGGCCGAAATGAAAATATCGGATGCGAGTTTTTCCGCCATCAACTGGAACAGTTTGTCGAAAATCATCGCGGCGGGTCTCCGGAACGGAAAAGGGGAGGGCGGACAGCTGAACCAGCCGGACTGCCTGTCCGCCCGGCTCAGCGACAGCCTGATGTGCGGAGATCAGGCGCCGCGCAGCAGTTCGTTGATGCCGGTCTTGGCGCGCGTTTGCGCATCGACGCGCTTGACGATCACCGCGCAGTACAGGCTGTACTTGCCGTCGGCCGACGGCAGGCTGCCCGGCACGACGACGGCACCGGACGGGACGCGACCATAGGTGACCTCGCCGGTGGCCCGGTCGTAGATCTTGGTGCTCTGGCCGATATACACGCCCATCGACAGCACCGCGTTCTCTTCGATGATCACGCCTTCGACGACTTCGGAGCGTGCCCCGACGAACACGTTGTCCTCGATGATCACCGGTCCTGCCTGCACCGGTTCGAGCACGCCGCCGATGCCCACGCCGCCCGACAGATGCACGTTCTTGCCGATCTGTGCACACGAGCCGACCGTCGCCCAGGTGTCGACCATCGTGCCTTCATCGACGTAGGCGCCGATATTCACGTACGACGGCATCAGCACGACGTTCCGGCCGATGAAGCTGCCCCGACGCGCGACCGCCGGCGGCACGACGCGAAAGCCCCCTTCGCGGAACTGCTCCGGCGTGTAGTCGCCGAACTTTGTCGGCACCTTGTCGAAATACTGGTTCGTGCCGCCCGCCATGACTTCGTTGTCGGCAAGGCGGAACGAGATCAGCACGGCCTTCTTGATCCACTGGTTGACGGTCCAGTTGCCGTCGATCTTCTCGGCGACGCGCAGGCGCCCGGCGTCGAGTCCGGCGATGACCGATGCGACCGCGTCGCGCACGGCTGCCGGCGCCGCGGAAGGGGAGAGGTTCGCACGGTTCTCGAACGCATCGTCGATGATCTTTTGCAGGTCTTGCATGGGGAGTTTTCCGTTAGGGGAGAGATTGGCAGAAAGCGGCGATGCGCTCGGCCGCCTCGACGCATTCGGCAGTCGGGGCGACGAGGGCGATGCGCACGAAGCCGGCGCCCGGATTGACGCCGTTCGCCTCGCGTGCGAGGAAGCTGCCCGGCAGTACCGTGACATTATATTCACCCTGCAGGCGCCGGGCGAACTCGGTGTCCGGGATCGGCGTCTGCGCCCACAGGTAGAAACCGGCGTCGGGCCGTTCGACTTTCAGGTGACGCGCGACGAGCGCCGTGACGCGATCGAACTTCTCGCGGTACAGCCGGCGGTTGTCGACGACGTGCGCTTCATCGTTCCAGGCCGCGACCGAAGCGGCCTGCACGGCCGGATTCATCGCGCAGCCGTGGTAAGTGCGATAGCGCAGGAAAGCCTTCAGCACGGCGGCGTCGCCGGCGACGAACCCGGAACGCATGCCCGGCACATTCGAGCGTTTCGACAGGCTCGAGAACGTCACGAGATTGCGGAAGTCGCCGCGGCCGAGCTGGTGTGCGGCCTGCAGCGCGCCGACCGGTGGCGCGTTCTCGTCGAAATAGATCTCCGAATAGCACTCGTCTGCGGCGATCACGAAGCCGTGGCGGTCGGAAAGTTCGAACAGGCGCGCCCACTCCTGCAGCGACAGCACGCGTCCGGTCGGATTGCCCGGCGAGCAGACGAACGCCAGCTGGACGTCGCGCCACACCGATTCCGGCAGCGAATCGAAGTCCGAGCCAAAACGGTTTTCAGGCAGATTGTTGAGGAACACCGGTTCGGCGCCGGCCAGGAGCGCCGCGCCTTCATAGATCTGGTAGAACGGGTTCGGGCACAGCACTTTCGCTGCGCCGCCGCGGCTGTCGACGACGCACTGCGCGAACGCGAACAGCGCTTCGCGCGATCCATTGACCGGCAGCACCTGGGTCGCGACGTCGACCGCGGGCAGCCCGTAGCGCCGCTCGAGCCAGCCGGCGATCGCGCCTCGCAGCGCGTCGCTGCCCTGAGTCGCAGGATAGGCCGAGAGACCGTCGAGATTGTCGACCAGCGCCTGCGTGATGAAGGCCGGCGTCGCGTGCCGGGGCTCGCCGATCGACAGCCGGATCGTGTCCAGGCCGGCAGGCGGGGTGAGCCCTTCGAACAGCTTGCGCAATTTTTCGAAAGGGTAGGACTGCAGTCGGTCGAGGTTCGGATTCACGTCAATTGTGTCGGCATATTTCGGGACGTCGGCCGCGGGGGCCGTGGATCGGGGATGTTATCATGGCGCGCTTTCGACAGCCCTGAACCGACCGTTCACCCCCGTTCCGACGTGCGTCTTTCCAAGCTCAAACTCGCCGGTTTCAAGACCTTCGTCGACCCGACCACCGTCCTTACTCCCGGCAACCTCGTGGGGGTCGTCGGGCCGAACGGCTGCGGCAAGTCGAACATCATCGACGCGGTGCGCTGGGTGCTCGGCGAAACGCGCGCGAGCGCGCTGCGCGGCGAGTCGATGCAGGACGTGATCTTCAACGGCTCGACGACGAGAAAGCCGGTGTCACGGGCGAGCGTCGAGCTGGTGTTCGACAACGCCGAAGGGCGCGCAGCGGGCCAGTGGTCGCGCTATGCCGAAATCTCGGTCAAGCGCGTGCTCGACCGCAGCGGCGAATCGACGTATTACCTCAACAACGTCCATGTGCGCCGCAAGGATGTCATCGACCTGTTCCTCGGCACCGGGCTCGGGCCGCGCGCCTACGCGATCATCGAGCAGGGCATGATCTCGCGCATCATCGAGGCACGGCCCGAGGAGGTGCGCGGCTTTCTCGAAGAAGCGGCAGGCGTCACGAAATATCGTGAGCGGCGTCGCGAGACCGAAGGCCGGCTGTCCGACGCGCGCGACAACCTCGCCCGGCTCGACGACATCCGCATGGAGCTTGGCGAGCGCATCGGCCACCTCGACGCGCAGGCCGCGATCGCGGCCCGTTTCCGCGCGCTGAGCGCGGCGCATGCCGAGCGCCAGCAGCTGTTGTGGCTGCTCAAGCGCAACGATGCGCGCGGCGAGCAGGCGCGATTGCAGAGCAAGTTCAACCAGCTGTCGGCGAAGATGGAATCCGACAGTGCGCGCCTGCAGGAACTCGAAAACGCGGTCGAATCGGGCCGCGCTGCGCATTTTTCGGCATCCGAGGCGATGCACGCGGCACAGAGCGACCTCGTCGCGATTTCCGCCGAAGTCAGCCGCCTCGAAGCCGAGCTTCGGCACCTCGAGGACGCACGCAAGCGTATCGATGCCCGTCTCGTCCAGCTTGCGACCGACGAAGCACACTGGTGCGCGCGCAGTGAAGCGCTCGGCAGCGATCGCGAGCGCTGGAGCGCATTGCTGGACAACGCCGTGCTGCGTGCCGAGCAGGCCGAAGCGCGCCATGCCGAAGTCGCCGAGCGCTTGCCGGAAACCGAATCGGCACGCCAGGCGGCAGACGCGACCGTCGCGGCCGCACGCCGTGAACTCGGCCAGACCGAGCAGCAGCTGCGCGTCGGGGAGGCGAACCGGGCAAACACGATGCGTGCGCTCGACGCGCTCGCGCTGCGCCGGACGCGCCTCCTGGGCGACAGCGGCGCGATCGAGGGGCCGGACGAGGCGGCGCTCGCGCAGCAGGAAGCCCGGCTGGACACCGTGCGCGAGGAGCACGACGCCCGCCAGCAGGAACTCGCGCAGACGCAAGCACGCCTGCCTCAGGCACAGGCGGGGCTGAAGGCCGCACTGGACGACGAACGCCAGGTGCAGCGCCGGCTGACCGAACTGCGCGCGCGGCGCGACGCGCTGGTGCAACTGCAGGCGAAAGTGCAGTCGCAGGGGCAGCTCGGCGACTGGCTGAAGCGCCACCGCCTCGCCGAGCTGGCGCCGCTGTGGCGCGCGCTGCGCGTCGATGCAGGCTGGGAAACCGCTGTGGAGGCGATGCTGCGCGAACGGCTTGCGGCGCTCACCGGTGCCATCGATGACGCTACCCGGGCGATGTTCGACGAGACACCGCCGGCCGCGTTCGCAGTCGCGTTCCCGGACGGGGACGACGTGAAGCTCCCGCCGGTCGAACCTCCCTCCGGCGCGACTGCGCTGATCGACCGGGTGCACCTGCCGGAAGCGGCGCTGCGTCCCGCGCTCGCAGACTGGCTGCACGGCTGTTTTGCCGTCGATGCACTCGAACCGTGGCTCGGCCGGCGTGCCGAACTCGCTCCCGGCACCTGCCTCGTCGGTCCGCGCGGGCAGATCCTGACGCGCCACGCGCTCGTCCATTACGCTCCGGACAGCCGCACCCACGGCGTCATGGAACGCCAGCGCGAAATCGACACCCTCGCGGATCGCCAGCGCGAGCTGGAAGCCGAGGCGCAGCAGGCGCACGACGCGCTGCTCGAAGCCGAAGCGATCGCGGCAAACCTGCAGGAGCGCGACAACGCGCTGCGGCGCGAGCTGCAATCGATGCAGCAGCAGATCCACACCGAACAGGTCGCGCTGCTGAAGCTGACCCAGGCGCGCCAGCGCGCCGACGAGCGCCGCGCCCAGCTCACGCGCGATCTCGACGACCTTGTGCACCTCGAAGCCGGCGAGCGCAATCAGCTCGCGCGTGCCGAAACCGAACAGGCGCGTTCAGCCGAGCTGGCCGAACTGCAGCGCGAGCGGCTCGACGCCGCAATGGAAGTGCTTGCCGAGCGCGACAGCCTGCTGCGCGAGACGCGCGCGCTCGAGCAGGCGACGGCGCGGGAGCTGCAGGAAGCGCGCTTCTCCGAGCGCGAGTGCGCCGGCAAGCTCGATGACATCGCCCGCAACGCGGAACTTGCGAGCGAACAGCTCGACCGCATCGCCGCCGAGCTCGACGCCCGCCGACGTGAACTCGACGCGACCGACTGCAGCCACAGCCGCGAGGCGCTGCAGGAAGCGCTGACGCTGCGTCAGAGCCGCGAGACGGCGCTTTCGGCGCGGCGCGACGCGCTCGAACAGACCGCGTCCCTGCTCAAGCAGACCGAGGAGCTGCGCCTGCGAACCGAGCAGGAGGCGACCCCGGCGCGCGCCCGCATTGCCGAGTTGCGGCTGGGCGTCCAGGCGGCGGAGCTTGCCGCCGCGCAGTTCGACGAGCGCCTCGCTGAAGCGCAGGCGGACGAAGCGGCGCTGCAGCCGCTGCTTACCGGCGATGTGCGCGAGAACGGGCTGGTGCGTGAAGTGGCACGGCTCGCGCGCGAGATCGCCGAACTCGGACAGGTCAACCTTGCGGCCCTCGACGAGCTGCGCAGCGCACAGGAACGCAAAGGTTATCTCGACGCGCAGAACGAGGACCTGAGCCAGGCGATCGTCACTCTCGAGGACGCGATCCGCCGCATCGACCGCGAAACGCGCGAGCAGCTGCAGGACACCTACAATACCGTCACGCAGCATTTCGCCACGCTGTTCCCGCAGCTCTTCGGGGGCGGCCAGGCCCGGCTGGTGCTCACCGGCGACGAGATTCTCGACGCCGGCATCCAGATCGTCGCCCAGCCGCCGGGCAAGAAAAACACCTCGATACACCTGCTTTCGGGCGGCGAGAAAGCGCTGACGGCGATTGCGTTGGTATTCTCGATGTTTCAGCTCAACCCTGCGCCCTTCTGCATGCTTGACGAGGTCGACGCGCCGCTGGACGATACCAATACCGAACGTTACTGCGGGATGGTAAAACGCATGTCATCGCAAACGCAGTTCATTTTCATCAGCCACAGCAAGATCACGATGGAAATCGCGCAGCAGCTGGTCGGCGTGACGATGCAGGAACAGGGCGTTTCACGGGTCGTGGAAGTGGATATCGAAGAGGCGCTGCGCCTGGCCGAGCCGGCCGCAGCCTGACACACGAACGGGCGCTGCCGGCCTGCCCGCACCACCGGCGGCGACCGATTCTTTTTGTTTACAGGACAACTGGTGACGATTCTCGCCGGCGGCGGTGAAGCGTTCACAACGGGAATGAAGATGGACAGCGAATTGCAGATCGGATTGGCCGCGCTCGGCATCACGGCAGTCGTGGGCATCATCGCGTACAACAAGTGGCAGGAACGCAAGCATCGGCGGCAGGCGGAGCAGGCCTTCAAGTCCGAGCACCGCGACGTGCTGCTCGAACCGCAAGAGGCCCCGCAGGGCGAACGCGTCGAACCCTGGACGACCGAGTTTCCCTCCCCGGACGCGAATCCCGCTCCGGCGTCGATTCCCCATCCGGCCGCCCATGGCCCGGTAGGGAGGGTGACGCCCGGATTGCCGCCCGCGATCGATCCGCGCATCGACTGCGTGATCCGCATCGAATCGATCGAACTGCTCCATGCTCCGCGCCTGTGGACGGCGCAAAGCGAACAGTTGCAGGGGATCTCGAAGCCGGTGCGCTGGTTCGCCTTCGACGACGCCGAAAACCTGTGGCGCCCGCTGACCGCCCATTCTGCCGGCTCGTTCCACTGGTTCTGCGCCGCGATGCAGCTCGTCGACCGGCACGGGGCGATCGGCGAAAACGACTTCATGCATTTTTCCGGCGGCGTGCAGCGCGTCGCGGAGCAATTCCTCGCAGTGCCGACCGATCTGCCGACGCGCGCCGAAGCGCTGCGCAATGCCGCTGACCTCGATCAGTTCTGCGCCGGCGTCGACGTCCAGATCGGCGTCAACATCATCAGCCACAACCAGCCTTTCGCCGGCACGAAGATCCGCGCGCTGGCCGAAGCGAGCGGCATGACGATCGGTGACGACGGCGCGTTCCACGCCCGCGACGAAAGCGGCCATACGCTGTTCACGTTGTGCAACATGGAGCCCGCGCTCTTTGCCGCTGATGAGATGCGCAACCTGATGACGAACGGCCTGACGTTCGTCATCGACGTGCCGCGCGTCGCCAACGGCGTCGTCGTGTTCGACCACATGATGCAGCAGGCGAACCATATGGCCGACGCGCTGCAGGGCAATGTCGTCGATGACAATCGCGCACCGTTCGGCCCGGACGCGGCGCTGCTGATCCGTTCGCAAATCCAGCAGTTCCAGGCGCAGATGGCCGATTCCGAAGTCCCCGCTGGCAGCCCATTGGCATTGCGCCTGTTCTCCGCCTGATGTCCGCTTCGCCTGAAGACTTCGAGCGCGCCGCACAACTGCGGCGGGAGCTCGAAGCGCACGATCACGCGTACTACGTCCTCGACGCGCCAACGGTTCCCGATGCGGAATACGACCGCCTGTTCCGCGAACTCGACGCGCTGGAACGCCGGCACCCCGAGCTGCTCGTGCCCGATTCGCCGACCCGGCGCGTCGGCGGGGCACCGGTGCCCGGGCTCGTGCCGGTGCGCCACGCGGTGCCGATGCTGTCGATCCGCACCGAAACCGACACCACCAGCGGCGGCGTGATCGCGTTCGACACGCGCGTGCGCAACGCGCTCGAACTCGGCCCGCACGCGCCGCCGGTCGAATACCTCGGCGAGCTCAAGTTCGACGGCCTCGCGATCAGCCTGCGCTACGAAAACGGCATGCTGGTGCGCGCGGCCACGCGCGGCGACGGTTACACCGGCGAGGACGTCACACACAGCGTGCGCACGATCCGGCAGATCCCGTTGCGGCTCCCCGGCCGGCCACCGGCGCTGATCGAGGTGCGCGGCGAGATCTACATGCGGCGCGATGCGTTCGAACGGCTCAATGCGCGGCAGAGCGAAACCGGCGGCAAGGTGTTCGTCAACCCGCGCAACGCGGCGGCCGGCGCCGTGCGCCAGCTCGACGCGCGCATCGCCGCGCGGCGACCGCTGTCGTTCTTCGCGTACGGATTCGGCGAGATTGGCGAGAGCGGCGGCTGGAACATGCCAGCGACGCAGGGCGAGATGCTCGACGCGCTCGATGCGCTCGGCATTCCGGTATGCGAGCACCGCGTCGTCGCGTCCGGGCCGGACGGGCTGATCGCGTTCCACGACCGCATCGCCGCGGCGCGGGACAGCCTGCCCTACGACATCGACGGCGTCGTCTACAAGGTCAATCGCTTCGACCTGCAGCGCCGCCTCGGTTTCGTCACGCGCGAACCGCGCTGGGCGGTCGCGCACAAGTACCCGGCGCAGGAAGAGATCACCGAGCTCGTCGATATCGAGATCCAGGTCGGGCGCACCGGCGCGCTGACTCCGGTCGCACGGCTGAAGCCGGTCTTTGTCGGCGGCGTGACGGTGACGAACGCGACGCTGCACAACGAAGAGGAAATCCAGCGCAAGGGGCTGCTGATCGGCGACCAGGTCATCGTGCGCCGCGCGGGGGACGTCATTCCGCAGATCGTCGCGCCGGTCGTCGAGCGCCGCAACGGCAGCGAACGCCCGTTCGTGATGCCGCAGACGTGCCCGGTGTGCGGCTCGCACGCCGAGAAGCAACCCGACGAGGCAGTGACGCGCTGCTCGGGGGGGCTTTTCTGCCCAGCGCAGCGCAAGCAGGCGCTGCTGCATTTCGCCGGCCGCCGCGCGATGGACATCGAGGGGCTCGGCGACAAGCTCGTCGACCAGCTCGTCGACGGCGGCATCGTCAGCACACCGGCGGATCTGTACCGGCTCGGGCTGGTGAAGCTTGCGAACCTGCCGCGGATGGCGGACAAATCGGCGGCGAACCTCCTCGCGGCGATCGAGAAGAGCCGCCATGCAACGCTGGCACGCTTCATCTTCGCGCTCGGCATCCGCAACGTCGGCGAGGCGACGGCGAGAGAGCTCGCGCGGCACTTCGGTTCGCTCGACGCGCTGATGGATGCCGATATCGAGCGCCTGCAGCAGGTCGCGGATGTCGGGCCGATCGTCGCGCACAGCATCGCCGGATTCTTCGCCGAAATGCACAACCGCGAAGTCATCGAGCAGTTGCGCGCGGCCGGCGTGCACTGGGACGAAGGTGTGCCCGCAGTCGCCGCTGACGGCCCCGCGAGCGGCAAGACTTTCGTGCTCACCGGCGCGTTGCCGACGATGAGCCGCGACGACGCGAAGGCGCTGATCGAGTCGCATGGCGGAAAAGTCAGCGGCTCGGTGTCGAAGAAGACCGATTACGTGGTCGCCGGCGCCGAAGCCGGCTCGAAGCTCGCGAAAGCGCAGGAACTCGGCGTGGCAATCCTCGACGAAGACGGCCTGCGCCGCCTGCTCGAACAGCCCGCCTGACCTACCCGATGCCTGCACCGAATCATTCAAAATGGAGAGTCACAGCATGAAGAAAGTCACGAAAGCAGTATTTCCGGTAGCCGGCATGGGCACGCGCTTTTTGCCGGCGACCAAGGCGAGCCCGAAGGAGATGCTGCCGATCGTCGACAAGCCGCTGATCCAGTACGCGGTCGAGGAAGCCGTCGCGGCCGGGATTACCGACATGATCTTCATCACCGGGCGCACCAAGCGCTCGATCGAGGATCACTTCGACAAGGCCTACGAGCTCGAAACCGAGCTCGAAGCCCGCGGCAAGAAGGAAATGCTCGCGCTGGTGCAGCGCACCGTGCCGAAAGGCGTGAACTGCATCTACATCCGCCAGTCGGAAGCGCTCGGGCTCGGCCACGCAGTGCTGTGCGCCGCGCCGGTCATCGGCGACGAAGCGTTCGCGGTGATCCTCGCCGACGACCTGCTCGACAACCCGGACTCTGCCTCGATCATGGAGCAGATGGTCGGCGTCTATAACTACAACCGCTGTTCGGTGCTCGGTACGATGAACGTGCCGCGTGAAGAGACGCGCCAGTACGGCATCGTCAGCACCGAAGCGCAGCAGGGTGACGTGCAGCGGGTGACCGGGATCATCGAGAAACCCAAGCCCGAAGATGCTCCGACGACGCAAGCGGTCGTCGGTCGCTACATCCTGACGCCGCGCATCTTCGACCACATCCGCGCGCTGCAGCCGGGCGCGGGTGGCGAATATCAGCTGACTGACGCGATCGCCGCGTTGCTGAAGGACGAGGCGGTGTTGTCGTACCAGTTCAAGGGCGTGCGCTACGACTGCGGCTCAAAGCTGGGCTACCTGAAAGCGACCATCGAACTCGGCCTGCGCCATCCCGAAATCGGCGAAGAGTTTGCGGCGTATCTGGCCGAACGAAGCTGATTTCCGCTGTGCCGGCCCGGTAGCGCCGCTGCGGGCAGATTTCAGGATTTCGCAGACAAAAAAAGCGCTGTCGAAGCAGCGCTTTTTTGTCGCCCGGCGGCATCCCGCGCGGGATGAGCGTCAGGCGTTTTCAGCTTTTGCCGCGCGTTTGCGCTCGTTCTCGGTCAGGTAACGCTTGCGCAGCCGAATCGACTTCGGCGTGATCTCGACGAGCTCGTCGTCGGCAATGAATTCGATCGCGGACTCGAGCGTTAACTGGATCGGCGGGATCAGCCGCACGGCTTCGTCGGTACCCGACGAGCGCACGTTGGTAAGCTGCTTGCCCTTGATCGGATTGACGACGAGATCGTTGTCGCGCGAATGCACGCCGATGATGATGCCTTCGTACACGGGATCGTTGTGCGTGAGGAACATCCGGCCGCGATCCTGCAGCTTCCACAGCGCATAGGCGACCGCGTGGCCGTTGTCCTGCGAGATCAGCACGCCGTTGCGCCGCTCGCCCATCGGCCCCGCCATCGGGCCGTAGCCGTCGAAGACGTGGCTCGCGAGGCCGATACCGCGCGTCAGCGTCAGGAACTCGCCCTGGAAGCCGATCAGACCGCGCGCCGGGATGCGGTATTCGAGACGCACACGGCCCTTGCTGTCGGACTGCATGTCCTGCAGTTCACCGCGGCGGCGGCCGAGTTCTTCCATGACGCCGCCTTGATGCTCTTCCTCGACGTCGACGGTCAGCATCTCGTACGGCTCGCACTTGACGCCATCGACCTCGCGGAACACCACGCGCGGACGGCCGACCGCGAGTTCGAAGCCTTCGCGGCGCATGTTCTCGAGCAGGATGGTCAGATGCAGTTCGCCGCGGCCCGACACCAGGAACACGTCCGAGTCGTTGGTGTATTCGACGCGCAGCGCGACGTTCTTCAGCAGCTCGCGTTCGAGCCGCTCGCGGATCTGGCGGCTTGTGACGAACTTCCCTTCACGCCCGGCCAGGGGCGACGAGTTGACCATGAAGTTCATCGTCAGCGTCGGTTCATCGACCGCGATCGGCTCCATGCCTTCGAGTTTCTCGGGATCGCACAGCGTGACGCCGATATTGACCTGATCGACGCCCGACACCAGCACGATGTCGCCGGCTTCGGCCGATTCCGTCTGCGTGCGCTCGAGGCCCTCGAAGGTCAGCACCTGGCCGATCTTGGCCTTGCCGCGATTTTCGTCACCGTACATCACGACGACTTCCTGGTTCGGACGGATGCGGCCGCGCTTGATGCGGCCGATACCGAGCTGGCCGATGTAGGTCGAATAGTCGAGCGAGCAGACCTGCAGCTGCAGTGGGCCGTCGGAATCGACTTCAGGCTGGGGCACATGCTCCAGGATCGCTTCGTACAGCGGCTTCATGTCGGTGCTCGGCTTCGCGAGGTCGAGCATCGCGAAGCCGTTCAGGCCCGACGCATACACGACCGGGAAGTCGAGCTGCTCTTCGGTCGCGCCGAGCTTGTCGAAAAGGTCGAACGTGTGGTTGATGACCCAGTCGGGGCGGGCGCCCGGACGGTCGATCTTGTTGATCACGACGATCGGCTTCAGGCCGAGCGCGAGCGCCTTGCGCGTGACGAAGCGCGTCTGCGGCATCGGGCCTTCGACCGCGTCGACGAGCAGCAGCACGCCGTCGACCATCGACAATACGCGCTCGACTTCGCCACCGAAATCCGCGTGTCCCGGCGTGTCGACGATGTTGATGTGAGTATCGCCATACTGGATCGCGCAGTTTTTCGACAGGATCGTGATGCCGCGCTCCTTCTCCAGATCGTTCGAGTCCATCACCCGTTCGGAAACCTGCTGGTTCTCGCGAAAGGTGCCGGATTGGCGCAGGAGCTGGTCGACGAGCGTGGTCTTGCCGTGGTCGACGTGGGCAATGATGGCGATGTTGCGGATGGAGCGGGACATTTGGGTCCAGAAGTCTTTGAAAAAGTTTTTAATTTTAGCACGGCCGCCGCATTGCAGCATCGCGCCCTTCACTCTTTTCGTGCCGACCAGGGAGCGAGGGGACCGTGGGGCCCATGCTAGAATCGGCGCCGTTTTTCTGGAGACCGACCCGATGCTCGCAATCATTGGCGGTAGCGGACTCACGCAGCTTTCGACGCTCGAGATCGCCCGCCGCGAAGTGGTACGCACCCCTTACGGAGAACCGTCCGGAGCACTGTTGTTCGGCCGCTTGCGCGAACGGGCGGTGGTCTTTCTCGCACGCCATGGCTACGGACATACGATCCCGCCGCATCTGGTCAATTACCGCGCAAACCTGTGGGCGCTGAAGCATGTCAAGGCCACGGCCCTCATCTCGGTGGCCTCGGTCGGCGGCATCCGCGACGATTTCGGCCCCGGCGCACTGGTCGTGCCTCACCAGATCATCGATTACACGTGGGGGCGCAAGAGTACGTTCTTCGAAGGTGGCGACGAGGGCGTGCATCACATCGATTTCACCCATCCGTACGACGAGCCGTTGCGCCAGCGGATTCTCGCGGCGGGCATGGCGACGGGGGAACACATCGTCAATGGCGCTGTGTACGCTGCGACGCAGGGGCCGCGCCTCGAGACGGCCGCGGAGGTCGACCGGCTCGAGCGCGATGGCGCGGAACTCGTCGGCATGACCGGGATGCCCGAAGCCGCACTCGCCCGCGAAATCGGTCTGCCCTATGCCGCGATCAATGTCATCGCGAACTACGCCGCCGGGCGCGGCGCGAGCGAAAAAGGCATTCTCTTCGACAGCATCGAAGTAGTGCTGCAGGATGCGATGGTGCGCGTGCGACGCGTCCTCGAGGAAGTCTGCAAGTCCTGACGAGGGTTCGTGCCTCTGTGGGCGCGCCGGCATCGTCCGAGCTTACCAATAGAAGGTCAGCGATCGCTGGCCGGTGCGCGCAACGCTGGCGCGTCGGGTTTGCTCGCGGCCGTTGGCCATCGCCGTGACACGGTAGTTGCCGGGGGGCAGTTTGGCCAGCATGAGCGGACCGTCGGCTCTCGCCTCGAGAACCTTGCGGCCCGTCGAATCGGCAATCGCGATGTTGACGTCGGCAAGATAATCACCTGACTTTTCGGCGAAAACGAGTTTGAGGTTGAAGTCCTGCGCGGATGCGAGGAGTTGGTTGCGCTCTTCCTCGCCGACGCCGCCGGTGATGTAGCGCACACCCTCGAATTCCCGCACATCGAGTACCGGACCCGCTTCCTGCGCCATTGCGGCGCCGCCCCACAACCCGGCGGCGAGAACCAGCAGACCGGCGGCGATGTTGTGTTTGTTCATCGGGATACCTCCTGTGTGGAAATCGCCCGAACGACGCGGTTCGCCGCCCGGGACGACCGAGCACGCCGGCCGCGACGGAAACCGGGTGCAGTTCAGCACCCCGCCGGCAGGGCAACCGCCCGCGCCTTCATGCGACTGGCCGATCGAAGGCGAGTTCCGGTCGCCCCGATCTCGAATTCGCATGCACGACGTTGCCCGCGGCCTTCCAGGCTCACGGCCGCTGGTACGTTCCGACAAGTTCCGCCTCGGCAAGAATGTGGCCCTGCATCGCGTGTTCCAATTCGGCCTTCGTCGGTGCACCAAGAGGGGCGAGGACGACGTCGAGGGCGTAGAGCTTGTGGAAGTAACGGTGTCGGCCGATCGGCGGGCAAGGGCCGCCATAGCCCGTGCGCTTCCAGTCGTTCGTCCCTTCTCGCGTGCCGAGCGGCAGGTCGGCCATGGCGACGGCTTCGGGCAGAGCGGCCGTCGTCGGCGGGATGTTGTACAGCACCCAATGCACCCACGTCCGCTGCGGGGCGGCCGGGTCCGGCGCGTCAGGGTCATCGACGATCAGCGCGAGGCTGCGAGTGTTTTCCGGGATGCCGGACCAGCCCAGGGGAGGGGACACGTCGCGCCCGTCGCACGTGTAGGTCGCGGGAACCGCTCCGCCATGGGCAAATGCCGTGGAACTCAGAGTCAGGCTCATGTTCGTTGCTCCGGTTGTCAGTTACGGGGACCTGGCTTGCGCCTCGCCTGCCAAAGGTGGTCTGCTGCGTCGGGAGATTGGTGATGCCGATCCCAGGTACGCACAGCGCACCCGGGGCGCTACCTTGCAGGAGCGAGCTTCCGGTTCATCGACGCTCTTACTGTAGACCGTCGTCCGAGTCCTGCCCGTGCGAGCGGGCATTGCCGTTGCGTGACCGGTTGCCACGATCGAATTTTTCGCACAGAACTGCGTCCCGCTGAACTTCGGGGAAGCCGGCGAGCGCTCCGGATTCGTGATATTACTCACGCCGGCCTGCAGGCGCGGCTGTCTCCGCGCCTGTGCGGACCACTACTCGAGGACCTGGGGGAACTGGAATGGGAACTTCTGCCGACGAGTTGAACGCGCTGCGTGTCGCGACCGGCGCTGCGGGCGGAAGCGTCCCGCCGCTCGATGTCGCCCGGCTGCGCGCCGACTTCCCGATCCTCACCCGCGAGGTCAATGGCAGGCCGCTCGTCTATCTCGACAACGCGGCGACGAGCCAGAAACCGCGTTGCGTGATCGACGCGCAAGCGCATTACTACGCCGCACTCAACGCGAACGTGCACCGCGGCGTGCATCGCCTGAGCCAGGAGGCGACCGACGCTTTCGAGGCCGTGCGCGACACGGTGCAGCGCTTCGTGAACGCCACGCACCGCGAGGAGATCGTCTTCGTGCGCGGCACAACCGAAGCGATCAACCTCGTCGCGAACAGTTTCGGCGGACGTTTCCGCCCGGGCGACGAGATCCTCGTCACCGCCATGGAGCACCACTCGAACATCGTGCCGTGGCAACTCGCGTGCGAACGGAGCGGCGCGGTGCTGAAAGTCGCGCCCGTCAATGACGAGGGTGAACTGCTCGTCGCGGAGTTCGAGCATCTGCTCGGGAACCGCACGCGGATCGTCGCACTGGCGCATGTGTCGAACGCGCTCGGCACGATCAACCCGGTGCGCGAGTTCATCGACATGGCGCACGCGCGCGGCGTGCCGGTGCTGCTCGACGGCGCGCAGGCGGTGCCGCACGGTGCGGTCGACGTGCAGGCGCTCGACTGCGACTTCTACGCGTTCTCGGCGCACAAGCTCTATGGGCCGACCGGCATCGGCGTGCTGTACGGCAAGGCTGCGCTGCTCGACGCGATGCCGCCGTGGCAGGGCGGCGGCGACATGATCCGGCAGGTGAGCTTTGCGGGCACCACATACAACGAGCTGCCGTACAAGTTCGAAGCGGGCACGCCGGACATCGCCGGCGCGGTCGCGCTCGGCGCGGCGATCCGCTACGTCGAGGAAACCGGAATCGCCGCGATCGCCGCGCACGAGGACGCGCTGCTCGAGCACGCGACCCGGCAGGCGCACGCGACCCCGGGCCTGCGCCTCGTCGGCACCGCGCGCAACAAGGCGGCGATCCTGTCGTTCGTGTTCGACGACATCCATGCGCACGATGTCGGCACGATCCTCGATCATGAAGGGGTGGCAGTCCGCGCCGGGCACCACTGCGCGATGCCGCTGATGGAACGCTTCGGCTTGCCGTCGACGGTGCGCGCGTCGTTCGCGATGTACAACACGCACGACGAGGTCGACGCGCTGTTTGCCGCATTGCGCCGCGTGCGGGAGGTGTTCGATGGGTGAGCTGCGCGACCTGTACCGGGAAGTGATCCTCGATAGCGGGCGGCGTCCGCACAATTTCGGTCGGCTGCCGGACGCGGACCGGCACGGCGAAAGCTTCAACCCCTGTCCCGCAACCGCATCAGGCTGCAACTGAAAACACGCGCTCGCCGCGGAACTTCCCGCCGCGCATCGCCCGGACCCGTGCACTTCGTCGCCCCCCGGCAGGGGATGGCCCGCGGCAGTTAGTCCGGGTATCCTCGCCCCGTCCTTCCGTTTCTCTTGCAGGAGCTCACAGTGCCAGGCTTGTTGCGCCATCCCGACCCGGACGGGTTGCTCGAATATTCGGTGGTCTATACCGACCGCTCGCTCAATCACATGTCGCGGGCCTTCCAGGGTGTCATGAACGACATCTCGCGCATGCTCAAGGAAGTCTACAACGCGAAATCCGCGATCGTCGTCCCCGGCAGCGGCACGTTCGGCATGGAAGCGGTCGCCCGCCAGTTCGCCACCGGCCGCAAGTGCCTCGTCATCCGCAACGGCTGGTTCAGCTATCGCTGGACGCAGATCTTCGACATGGGGAACATCCCCGCCGAATCGATCGTCCTGAAGGCGCGCCCCGTCGAGGACGGACCGCAGGCCGCGTTTGCACCGGCTCCCGTCGAGGAAGTCGTCCGGACGATACGGGAGCAGAAGCCCGACGTGGTCTTCGCCCCGCACGTCGAGACCTCCAGCGGCATGATGCTGCCCGACGCCTACCTGCGGGCGGTCGCCGACGCGGTTCATTCGGTCGGCGGCCTGTTCGTGCTCGACTGCATCGCGTCCGGCACGATCTGGGTGGACATGCAGGCTCTTGGCATCGACGTCCTGATCAGCGCCCCGCAGAAAGGCTGGAGCGGTTCGCCGTGCTGCGCGCTCGTGATGCTGGGCGAAGGCGCCCGCGCGAAAATCGAGACCACCACGAGCACCAGCTTTGCGTGCGACCTGCGCAAGTGGCTGCAGATCATGGAGGCCTACGAGAACGGCGGCCACATGTATCACGCCACGATGCCGACCGACGCGCTGACGACGCTGCGCGACGTGATGAAGGAGACCCGCGACTACGGCTTCGACAAGGTGCGCGGCGAACAGCAGGAACTGGGCGACAGTGTACGTGCGCTGCTGACCCGCAAAGGTTTCAAGAGCGTCGCCGCCGAAGGGTTCCAGGCGCCCGGCGTGGTCGTCAGCTACACCAGCAACCCGGAAATCCAGTCCGGCCGGGCATTGTCCGTACAGGGCCTGCAGATCGCCGCCGGAGTGCCGCTGCAGTGCGACGAACCGGCGGACTTCCGCACGTTCCGCATCGGTCTCTTTGGCCTGGACAAGCTGCACGACGTCGAGCGCACCGTCCGGTACCTCGACGCGGCGCTGAACCGCGCAGGCTGACCGGCCTCGGCCCCGACGGCACGCTGGTCATGCCGTCGTGGACCGGCAGCGACGACGAACCCTTCAATCCGAAGCGCCCCCCGGCGACGTTCGATCGGGGCATCGTGCCGGAGACCCTTCTGGCGGCTGCCTGGCTATCAGGACGAGCCGTCCTCCGGCTTCTTCGCTTCCTCGGCGGGCTCCAGGTCCCAGTCGCCGTAGGTGTACCAGTCGTCGCCGAGCATCTCCGACGGGTGCATCGTCCGCCCGGAGCCGTTCCCGCACGCAAGCGAATCCGTCGGGCAATACTTGTCGCAACCCCAGCAGATGCGCTCGGGATGTTTGGGATGCAGGGGGAATTTCTTTGCCATGGTCGGGGCAGATGGACGGGCAGGGCGGGATATGGCGAGCAAGATACTCGGCCAAGCGGACAAGTACTTGAGTGACGTCAAGAAAGGCGGCACTGGCGGCCCTCCGGTAGCCCGGGCAGTGCGCCCCGCAGTGACTTTGTGCCGTTCAAACTCGGTCCCGGCTATGTATCATTCATCCCGTTTCCACAAAAAATGATGTCGGACGGGTGAGTGATTCATCCTGATGGCGTGCCGGAGGTGCGTGCAGGAATGGGTCGACGTCGCTACAGAAGAAAGACCGAGGGTCTCCTCGACATCGCGGTACGGTCGGACTGGAAGATCTCCGCAGGGCTCGCCGCGGCGAGCGTTTTCGGGGGCGCCATGCTTGTTCCGGCGTTCCTCGCCGGCAGCCCGGCCCTTCTCCCCATCGGCACGGTGTTCACCCAGCTCGCCTGGCTGGTCGCCTTCATCTTCGCCTTCATCGCGGTCATCCGCTTCGTCAAGCAGGCGCCGGCGCTGGGTGCCGCCAGCCCGTTACAGCGATCGGCAAGCAGGCCGCGCAGTGCCGGCGCAGAGCGCCCATACGCCAGGCGGCGCGAACCCCCCGAGCCCGCCGAGCCCGACCCAACGGCAGCGACACCTTCCCCGCAGGACGGCGCCTGGATCCCGTCGATCGCCTCCGGCGCGCCACTTCGTCCGCCGCGCCCCGACGCCTGGTCGCTCGACGTGCTCGACCGCGTCGAATGGAAGCGCTTCGAAGACCTCTGCTGCGCCTTCTACCGCGAAAAAGGCATCCGCGCCGAAACCACCCGCCTCGGCGCCGACGGCGGCATCGACATCCACCTTTTCCAGGACGACACCGACCCCACCCGCGCCACCGCCATCGTCCAGTGCAAGGCCTGGAACAAGCCGGTCGGCGTCAAGGAAGTGCGCGAACTGCGCGGCGTGATGGCCCACGAGAAGGTCGACAAGGCCTTCTTCATGGCCCCCAACGGCTACACCGACGACGCCCGCGCCTTCGCCACCGAAAACCACATCACCCTGCTCGACGGCAAGCTCTTCCTCGCCATGCTGCAGCGCCTGCCGGAGGACGCGAGCAGGCGGCTGCTGGAGTTTGTGACCGAAGGGGACTGGACGACGCCGACGTGTCCGAGTTGCGGGGTGAAAATGATGACGCGGGATAACAAGCGGGGGACGTTCTGGGCGTGTCCTGCTTACCCAAAGTGTAAAGGCAAGCTGCCGATGCGTGCATCCGCAAGGCGATGATGGGCATGAACGCAAGACGAGATTGGCCCTCCGCACCTCATTCGGCCTTGCCGCAGTCGTGGCGCTCATCGCCGCCGCCAGCTCGACCCCGGTGAAGGCACTCCACTACATCAGTTACGCGATGCGATCTGTTTTGTGAAGCATAATGCCAAACGCCCTAGCCCAATTTCATGTAGGGCAAAACTCAGATCAACTAGAAAATACACCGTAGCCGGCGAACATAAAATTGACATGCTTTAGTGAGCACGTGCATCAAAAAACCACCTCAAGACGGGCCGATGCCACTCCCCATGCAGCTTCTCTGATCGAGGGACTGAGGGATATTGGATACTCGCTAGAGACCGCCATATCCGACATCATCGATAACTCCGTCACAGCGGGTGCAAGGCAGATTCGTATCATCACCGAAGCATGCATCGACGAACCCCTGATCGCGATCGTGGATGACGGCGAAGGGATGGCCGAAGACGAGCTCATTGCCGCCATGCGCCCGGGGAGCCGGAATCCTCTTGCAACACGTGATGAGCCCGACCTCGGAAGGTTCGGACTTGGTTTGAAGAGTGCGAGTTTCTCGCAATGCCGACGACTGACAGTCGTGTCTCGGAAAGACGGCAAGACTTCCGCCGCGGTCTGGGATCTCGATGACGTTGCGGAGCGGAACGAATGGGCGGTGCAGCTGCCTGATGACGTTACGGGAATTCCGGGGGTGGACCAGCTTGGCGCTACGGGTACGTTGGTTCTGTGGCAAAAGCTCGATCGATTGACTGGGGGCGTTTCGCACAGCACTGCCAAGCGTGCAGAAATCATCAACAGGAGAATTGCCGAAACCGAACGACATCTACGTCTGGTTTTTCACCGCTTCACAGAGGATACGAAGTTGCTCCGTATCCTATTGAACGGTCGTCCGCTTCGGCCACTCGATCCCTTTGCCCGAAAAAATCCTGCGACCATTTCCGACCCTGAAGAAAAGCTGACTCTGATCCGCGGTGAAGTGGAAATCCAGAGTTTCACGCTTCCTCACCACAAGCAGATGAGCAAGGCCGACTGGGATGATATTGCCGGCCCTGAGGGCCATCTGAAATCGCAGGGGTTCTATCTGTACCGAGGTAGGCGCCTTATCCTTTACGGAACGTGGTTTGGGCTCTGCCGACAGTCCGAGCTAACCAAGCTTTCCCGGGTCAGGATCGATATTCCGAACAGCATGGACGCCGACTGGAAGATCGACGTCAAGAAGTCCTCCGCCCAGCTGCCTCCTGTCGTCCGTGACCGCCTCAGGAAAGTGATCGAACGCATTCAGGACGGCTCGAAGCGGACCTATCTCAAGCGCGGGCAGAAGCTTGTCGACCACGAGCGGCTGCCTATGTGGAATCGCGTTCAGGCTGACGGACAGATCCGGTATCGGCCGAACATCGGGCATCCCGCATTCTCGGATTTTGCCGAGAGGCTGCCACCCGACCTACGGCGCGGTTTTTTCAACTGTATCGCCCTCGTAGGTGCTTCGCTACCCATCGAAGCCCTGCATGCCGACATGGCCGGCACAGCCGAGCAGATTGTTCCCGACCGCATCGATGAGGACACGCTGGCCCAGGCCGTGCAGGCGACGCTGTCCGTCCTCCTGGGGGCTCGGAAAGACATCAAGGAAATCATCTCGCTGATGAAGGACGTCGATCCCTTCCGTTCGGCTTGGGAGGACACTCAGCGCATCATCGCAGCAACGATAGAGACGAAGGAAGACAAGTGACTCCCCTCCTGAGCAGCCTCGAGGGCATGACAGCGATGTATATGGCGTCGCAACAAGGACCTCACACGGCCCAGTCGATCCGGGACATCATCGGGCAATTGCGCAACACGCCGATGTTCGCAGGAAAGGTCATGTCGTTATACACAACTCAGGCCGCCTCATCGCGTAGCGCCTGTATGGTGGCGGCGGCATCCATGACGCGCTGCAAGCCCAGCCAGATGGTCTTCACACCCGGCTCGCCGTCGCCCTTGCGCGCCAGGAAGCCGCCGAGGGTGGCGATCAGGCGCAGCACTTCGTTGATGGTGGGCGGGGTGGCGGGCGGTTTCTTCTTCGTGAGCAGATACGCGCCGCGGATCTCGTCGGGGTCGAAGAAGAGCGTGGCATCCAGCTCGGGGCAGGTTCGGCCGGTGCGCATCAGATGCGCGATGCGCCAGGCGACGACCATGAACAACGCCAGCGCGCGCTCCAGGCGCTCGATGGCGGACAGTTGCAGCGCTTCGATCCGACAGCCGTTCTTGAGCACGTGAAAGAAAGTCTCGATCTCCCAGCGCGCCCGATACCAGTCGATCAGCTCGACCACGTCGGCAGCCGTCGCAGCTTCCCGGTTGGTGAGCAGGCGCCACTCCACGGGCTTGGTGCCGGCCGGCGCGCCGATCTCGCGCGCCACGATGCAGGTGGCCGATACCGTGCCCGCCTTGCCCGCAGGCAGGCTGACCCGTCGGGCCCACAGTTGCTGGCGCACCTCGCGCGCCTTCTGGCCGTGGCGCGAGCCCATCGTGAACACGATCTCGCCCAGCGGCTCGCCTGCGCAGGTGTGCGACCACAGCTTCGCGCCCTCTGGCAAGCAACGGTTGTGCTTGGCCCGCACCAGCCAGTCGGCCGGCGTGCCCAGCGTCTGGGCGCGCAGCATCATTTCCATCAGATCCGCTTCGCGGTCGGCTACATACACCAGGCGGGTGGTCGCCATCCCCGTGGCCAACTCCGCGACCCGCTCGTAGCCTTCGGGCCAGCGCGCGCTCTCCTTGATGCTGGTGCGCTCGCCTGGTTCATCGACATCCTCGCGCGCCCACATCCACGCATCGAGCACGCCCAGCGGTTCGCGCTCGGGCGTCACCGCATAGGTCGGGTGCAGGTACATGCCGCGGCGCGCCTCGTAGTTCAGCCGCCCCAGACCCGCGATGCCCTGCCCGTTGAAGTCCAGCTCGGTCGTGTCCTGCAGGCACAACACCACCGGATGGGCACGCATGCGGCTGCGGGTGCGCTCCCAATGCGGCGCCAGGATCGCCTGCCAGTCGACCTCGTCGTTGCCCAGGAAGCGGTACGCGCCAACCGTCTCGCCCCAGCCCCGGCACGCCATCGGAATGCCCGCCGTCGGCTTCGCCGACAACCGCTCCATCAGCACCTTCGCCCGCTTGTTCAGTCTCTCGTCGCCCAGCGCCATCCCCGCAAACTCCTCCACCACCCAGCTCTTCGTCGCCAACAGGTCACCCAAATTGCAAAAGTAGACGCGTTTTTATATGGGTTTACAAGCACTTCGTGTAAGTCATTGAAGGTCAACGATTATTCAGATCGGCGTGCCGGCGGTGCGGAGTTGTGTATAACGAGATGAGGAAAGGTCGAGGACGATGATGCCGAGGAACTTGCGCGTATGATCGAAGAGAAGTACGGCATTAGCATGGGCCTCGGCGCCGTCGTTGATGCCGAGGACTTCCGTCCGTGGCTGCATGATGCGCGGATCAACGGCGAGATCGGGGATTTCTACTGGAGCCGGTACCGCAGGCTCCTGAACCTCAAGGGACTGCCGAAATCGGTGATCGACGCGACCGACGAGGTGACTGATCGTGTGCTGGACCGCCTCGGTGATCCGAAGAACATGACTCCGTGGAGCCGCCGCGGCATGGTCGTCGGGCACGTCCAGAGCGGCAAGACGGCGAACTACACCGGCTTGATATGCAAGGCTGCCGACGCTGGCTATCGCCTGATCGTAGTGATCGCCGGCATCCACAACAATCTGCGCAATCAAACCCAAGCGCGGATTGACGAAGGGTTCATAGGCCGCGACACCGGACGGCTGGCTCATGCCAACAAGGCGCAACGGCAGAAAATCATTGGGGTCGGCACGTTCGATCAGCGGGAGTTTCCGGTCTCGCTGACCAACACTCTGCGAGATTTCAACAAGGCGACCGCCACCACGAACACAAGCCAGATCGGGCAATACAATGTTCCCGTCGTGCTGGTGATCAAGAAGAATTCCAGCACACTGAAGAATCTGCTGGAATGGCTCAAGGAGCATTCAGTCCATCAAGGTACCCAGATGGTGAGCCAGCCGATGCTGCTGATCGACGACGAAGCCGACAACGCCTCGATCAACACCGCCTATTCCCGCGACGAGGTCACCCGTATCAACGGCCAGATCCGCGAACTGCTCTCGCTGTTCCACCGCAGCTGCTATGTCGGCTACACGGCCACGCCCTTTGCCAACATCTTCATCGATCCGGATACCGACGACGAGGCGCTGAAACAGGACCTCTTCCCACGCCATTTCATTATCGGCCTGGACGCGCCGTCGAATTATTTCGGCGCGCAAAAGGTCTTCCTCGACGCCCGCGACCGGCACGTTCGCCTGATCGACGACAACGAGGACATCCTGCCGATGAAGCACAAGATCGACCATCCGGTCGATGTGCTGCCAGACAGCCTCGTGCGAGCCGTGCGCGCCTTCATCGTCGCCCGGGCAATCCGCAATGCACGGGGCCAGCAGGCGTCGCATGCATCAATGCTGGTCAATGCCTCGCGCTTCACGGATGTTCAGGGGCGGCTACGATCCAAGGTGGCCGATGTCGTCAGCCACATCAGGGACGCGGTTGCGGTCGACGGCGGCAAGGGCCGTGCCGCCCTCCTGCAGAACCCGGAGATCGCGGCCCTCCATGCGGTCTGGGAGGCAGAATACGCAGACGCTGAGGGCGCCGGCTGGTCTGAGGTGCAGGCTCGACTGCACGAGGTTCTGGTTGCCGCAAGGGTCGTCGAGGTCAATGCCTCGAAGCGGTCTCAGCCGCTCGACTATGAGCAGGGTGGCGAACATGGCGTGACTGTCATCGCCGTTGGCGGCTTCTCCCTGTCTCGAGGGTTGACACTGGAAGGGCTGACGATCAGCTACTTCCTGCGGAACTCCATGATGTACGACACGCTCATGCAGATGGGGCGCTGGTTCGGCTATCGGCCGGGCTATGAAGATCTGTGCCGCGTGTGGATCCCCGCGGATGGCGTGGGCTGGTACGCCCACATCCATGAGGCGATGGACGACCTGCAGGCCCAGCTGAAGCGCATGGAGCTGGCGAAGGCCACGCCGGAACAGTTCGGGCTGACCGTTCGCAGCCATCCGGAGTCCCTGATCGTGACCGCACGGAACAAGATGGGGAGCGGGAAAGAGCTGCCGGTCAAGGTGGGGCTCGCCGAAAACCTGATCGAGACAACCCGGATCGTTCTGGATAGCCCGCAGCTGGAGGCCAACATCCGCGCGGGCGAGGGGCTGCTGGCTGCCGCCGTCAAAGCGGGCGTTTTAGTCGTATCGCGTCCGAGGGGATACCTGCTTAAAGGTGTTAGGGTGAATTCGATCATGGATTTCCTTCGGGAGTACCGTACCGAGCTTGGCGTCCGGCCGGTCAATCCCTTGACGGACCCGAAGTTGATCAACGATTACATCGAAGCACGTGCAGCAAGTGAACTTGCAGAGTGGGACATCTTCATCGCCAGTTCCACGCGCAAGGATATGAAGCCGCTGCCATTTGCGGGGCTGGATATCGTTCCTTACGAACTGTCGGTCGATGCAGACCTCGCCAAGAGTGGCGTCCTAGCATTCAGCGGTGCAAGCCGCAGGATTGGTTCAGCCGAGGACGAGAGTGAGGGACTGGAAGAACAGCAGATAACTGATGCGAAGGAAAAATTTCGCCTGTCGCGAGATGACAAGAAGTTGCCCAAGACCGTCAATCCGAGGATCTACAGGCAGGTTTCCGGCAGGCATCCGCTGCTGATCCTGCGTCTCGTCAAACCAAAACTCGACGCTACAAGGTCGGCTGGCGAAGATGTAGAAGGCGTACTCGCATGGGGCCTGTCCTTCCCGTCGAGCCAGATTGGCGGAGGCACCGTCGAATACGTCGTCAACACCATCCGAATGCGCGAGATGTTCGGCGAGGAGGAAATCGAAGAGGAGGCGCTTGGTGATTCCGAATGACAATCCATGGTCGGGCCTCGAGGCCGGAAAAACCGATACGCGACGCGTAGATGCAACAGCACGCTGGAATTGGTTCTGGGCCGTCATGCCGCGCACCGACGTGGCCTTGGTCCTTCAGCTTTCGGACCTTCCGAATCCGGTGCCGGATCTGCCCAAGCTCAGGAATTTGGAAATCCGCTTTCAAACGCTGCCGGGCGGCCCGATCCTCTACATACGCCTCAAGGACAGTGCACAACTCGAACTGTTCGATACTCTCTGCCGCGACGTCATGGCCGCGGGCGAGTTTGCTGGCACCGAGGCCGAGGCGCTTGAACGAGCCATCGGGCGCGCCTTCCGTTGGCACTACCTGCTGCGCGGCGGGAAGCTTGAAGCGTTGGCGGAAGAGGCACAGAAAGGCCTGATCGGTGAAATTGAGGTTCTGAAGCTCCTGATAGCCAGTCTGGGCGCAAAGCCGGCCCTTGCAGCATGGACGGGGCCCTCCGGTGCCCCGAAGGACTTCGAGCTCAAGGCAGGCTGCATCGAGGTCAAGGCAAGACGCGGCGCCTCGAAGCCGTTTGTGAAGATCGCCAATGAGCACCAGCTTGCCGACGTGTCGGATCGCCGTCTCTGGCTGGGAGTACTCGCTGTGGACAAGGTCCAGCCACCCCATGGCCGGACACTGACGGAGTATGTGGACGAGGTGACAGAGCTTCTCGAACGAACGGAGCCATCAGCGATAATGGACTGGGACCTGCATCTTGCCGATGCGGGCTACGATGTACTGCACGACTACTCGCCTTGGCGCTGGATCGTCTCGCCTCCAGAGTTTCATTCCGTCGCAGAAGGATTTCCCCGGATTACCGCTCCCGTCCCGCTTGGGGTTTCGGGGGTGACCTATGCACTCGCGCTGTCGGCCTGCACTCCCTTCAGGACAGACTGGAACGCCGTGCGATCGAATCTCGTCGAGGAGGACCAGCCATGAGCGAGATTCAGGAGTATCACCAGAATCTTATGGCGGACATCCGCCGTGAGGCGGACGCAAGCGGCGTGCTGATGGTCGAGGCATTCTTCGACCAGATGACAGCTCGGCTGACAGAGGCGGGCGAACTCGAAACGGCCGACCGTGCTTTCTACGAGAACGGTGGGGGCACCCAGAGGATCAGGATCGACGGATACGCGGGCGACCCGCGAGACAGCGAAGGGGTTCTTGGCCTTATCGTCTGCGACTTCGCCGACAGTGACGAGCTCCTGACATTTGGCAAGACCGATGTCCCGCCCATCCTCAATCCGCTTATCCGCTTCCTGAAGAAGGCCCGGACCGAGGAGTTTCGCGACGCTCTGAACGAGGTGAACCCTGCATTTCAGATTTCCGACCTGATCATCGCGACGTGGTCGCAGGTCACCAAGGTCAAGCTGATTCTTGTATCAAACCGCCGGTACATCAGCCGCGACGACTCCGTAAAACTGCAGGATCTGGATGACGTTCCGGTAACCTGGTCCGTCTGGGATCTGGCCCGGTTTGAGCGATTCGACCGCTCCGGCCAAGCCCGCGAAGACATGGTCATTGATTTCTTGGGTGACTTCGGCGCTCCGCTTCCAGCGCTCAAAGCTTCGCAGACTGGTGCGGCTCTCGAAAGCTATCTGCTGATCATGCCCGGTCAGCTGGTGGCCGCAATCTATGATCTCTGGGGCGCCCGCCTTCTTGAGGCCAATGTCCGTACCTTCCTTCAGGCCAGGGCCAAGACCAACAAGGGTATCCAGAGAACCATCAAGGAAGAACCGGAACTCTTCTTTCCCTACAACAACGGTCTGTCGGCAACGGCCGAGCATGTGGATTGCGTCCTGACAGATTCCGGCTTGGCAATCTCGTCGATCGGCAACCTCCAGATCGTTAACGGCGCACAGACAACAGGCTCGATCCATGCCGCGCTGAGAACCGCTCGGGAACAGTTGGCAAACGTCTTTGTGCAGATGAAGCTGACGGTCGTACCGCCCGATCGCTCGGAGGAAATCGTGCCGAAGATCTCGGAATATGCGAACACCCAGAACAAGGTCAACGCCGCTGACTTCTTCTCGAACCACCCCTTCCACATCCGGATCGAGCAGTTTTCGCGCAACGTGATTTTTGCCGCGCGCGAGGGAGAACGGCACGACAGCAAATGGTTCTACGAGCGCGCCCGCGGGCAGTACATCAACGAACGTGGCCGACGTACGGGCAGCGACCAGAGGAAATTCGATCTTGAGTTCCCGAAGGAGCAACTGTTCAGCAAGACCGATCTGGCCAAGTTCGAAAACTCGGCGGCCGGGCAGCCCCACATTGTCTCGCGCGGTGCGCAGAAGAACTTCGCGCTGTTCGCCAAGGAAATAGGTGAGACGTGGTCAAAGAACGAGGCGAAGTATGACGAGCTCTGGTATCGCAGGTTAGTCGCGAAGGCCATCATCTTCCGGAAGCTCGAAGCCGAGATTCCAAAACAACCCTGGTACGAGGGGGGCTACCGCGCCAACATCGTAACCTACGCCATGGCAAAGGTCTTCCACGATGCGAACCGGGCCAATGAAGTACTCGACCTCGACACGATCTCGAAACGGCAGATGCTCTCCGACGCCTTGGTTCGAGCCCTGCTGCTGGCGGCAGAAGAAGCTCATAAAGTCATTACGCAGCCCGCTGCGGGCATGCGCAACCTGTCAGAATGGGCCAAGCAACAGGCTTGCTGGAGCGTGCTTGAGGCTCGCAAAATCGATTATGACGGTGACTTTGAGCACTGTCTGATGTCGAAAGAAAATGCAAAGAAGAACGAGCACGACGCCAAGGAGATGCAGCGCGAGATGGCTGGAATCGAGGCTCAATCGCTGGCGGTGAGGCTCGGGGCGGATTTCTGGCACAGGGTGTGGGAGCAAGGGAACGCAGCGCGCGAGCTGACGATGAAGGAAGCGCAGATCCTGAAGGTCTGCGCTTCCCTGCCGCGTCAAATTCCGACCGAAAAGCAGTCCAAGCACGCGATCACCGTTCTCGAACGGCTGAAAGAGCAGGGAGTTCTATCAATCGACCTGACTGACTGCGCATTCCGACGAACGTGACCGCCTGCACCGACGAACGTGACCGGGGGGTCTGCGCGCGAAGCGTGGTGTTCAGATTCTAACCGCGTCGGTCACGATCACGGTCAATTCGAGGCACGGCGCAGGCTTATCCACAGGCGGCCGCCAGCGCGCCTCATACGCTGGCGGGCGGGCGCCTGTGGGTAAGGCGTCTCGCGCGCACGGCCTCATGCCTTTTCCTTTCTTCTCATCGACTCGCCCTTGAGGGCGAGCTTGTGCGCGGCGTGCACGACGCGATCGAGGATCGCATCGGCGAAGGTCGGGTCGCCCAGGTAGGTGTGCCAGTGCTCGATCGGCAGCTGGCTGGTGATCACGGTCGAACGCGTGCCGACGCGGTCGTCGAGCAGCTCCAGCAGGTCGCTTCGCTCCTGCGCCGACGGCGCGGCCAGGCCCCAATCGTCGATGACGATGAGATCCATGCGCGCGAGCTGCATGAGGCGTCGGCTGAAGCTGCCGTCGGCATGCGCGATGCGCAGCTCTTCGAAGAGCCGCGGCAGACGCACGTAATAGGCCGCGAGGCCCTGCCGGCACGCGGCATTGGCGAGCGCGCAGGCGAGCCAGGTCTTGCCGCTGCCGGTGGGCCCGGTGATGAGGCAGTTCTGGTGATGGCGGATCCATTGCCCGGTGCCGAGCGCGGCGATCTGGCTGCGCTCGAGCCCGCGCCCGGCGCGGTAGTCGACGTCCTCCAGGCAGGCTGCAGCGGCTTTGATGCGGGCTGCCTTGAGCAGCCGGTCGATGCGTTTGCCGTCGCGCAGCAGGATCTCGCGATCGATGAGCTGGGCGAAGCGCTCCTCGAAGCTGAGCGCGGTGATGGCGGGCTGGGTGAGCTGCTCCTCGAAGGCGCGCGCCATGCCTTCCAGGCGCAGGGCATGCAGTTGTTGCAGGCTGTGTTGCATCAGCATCGATGTTCTCCGGTGGGTGGAATCAGTGGTAGTAGCGCGCACCGCGCAGGTTCTCGTGCACGGTGGGAAGCGCCAGTTCGGTTTGGCTAGCGGCAGTGGGAGTGGGAGTGGGGAGCGGTGCGCGGTCGAGCCCGCTCTTGAGGATCGAGGCGACGTTGCGGTAACGCATCGCCCCGAGGGTGACGGCGCGGGTCGCCGCGGCTTCGAGCCGTTCGTTGCCGTATTGGCGACCGAGGCGCATCAGCCCGAGGCACGCCCGGTAGCCCTGCTCGGGGTGCGGCATGCGTTCGAGTTGGTGGCTGACCACCTGCTCGGTGTGCGGGCCGACGGTGGCGCCCCAGGCGATGAGTTTGCCGGGCGACCACTGGCGATGCGCCTGATGTGTCAATGCCGATTTAAAACTGACACGCTTTCCCGGCGGTTGCCGATTTAAAACTGATACACCTCTATCCCATTGACATGTGCGACGGAGCGCCCCGAAGGGAGGGCCGAAGGCCCGACCGCAGGGGCGCTCCGTCGCGCGGCCCTCAGCCGGCGACCGCCAGCGCTTGCACCATCCCGGCCTTGCGCTGGTGTTTCAGCCGGTAGCTCTCGCCGCTGATCGGCACGATGTGCGCGTGATGCAGCAGCCGATCCAGTAGCGCCGCCGTGAGCGTCGCATCCTGGGCGAAGGTGCTGTCCCACTGCCCGAACGACAGATTGCTGGTCACGATCAGGCTGCCCCGCTCGTAGCGCGCCGCGATCACCTGGAAGAACAGGTTGGCCTGCTCGCGCGTCATCGGCAGGTAGCCGATCTCGTCGACGATCAACAGCCGGTAGGCGTTGATCGCCCGCTGCATCACGTTCTTGAGCTGGTTGCGCTCATGCGCCAGGACCAGCGTCAGCAGCAGGTCGGCGGCGGTGGTGAAGCGCGTCTTGATGCCGGCCTGCGTGGCGCGGTAGCCCAGCGCGATGGCCAGATGGGTCTTGCCCACCCCGCTGGGGCCCACCAGCACAACGTTCTCGGCACGCTCGACGAAGGCGAGGCTGGCCAACTCCTCGATCTGGCTGCGCTTGAGCCCGCTGGCAAAGCCATAGTCGAAATCCTCCAGCGTCTTGATCGCGGGGAAGCCCGCCAGGCGCGTGAGCATGCTTTGCTTGCGGCTCTGACGACCGGCCGCCTCGGCCCGCAGCAACTGTTCGAGGAAGTCGCTGTAGGCCAGTTGATCGGTGGCCGCCTGCTGGGCCGCTGCGGCATAGCCTTGGGCGGTGAGCGGCAGGCTCAGCGTCTGGCACAGCGCCTGGATCCGTTCGTATTGCAGGTTCATGCGCCGATCTCCTGCGCCTGTTGCAGCGTCTGCAGCAACGCGTCGTAGACGGCCAGCGGATGCTGGGCGGGTTGCGCCGTTTCGAGGTGCGCACGCACGGCGGGCGGGCGCACGGGGCCCTCGTCGTGTGCCGCCTCAGCCTGCGGCCGGGCGCCCTCGATGTCGCCCCGCCACGGCGGTGCCAGCGCCTGCAGCGCAGCCCGTTCGGCCGCCAGCCGCGCTACCGGTTGCTCGCCGGTGGTGCCATGCACGCGCACGTTGGCGACTTCGTCGAGCCAGCGGCGCACCTGCACCGTGGCCGTGGCGGCGTCGAGCACCAGACCGGCCTGCTTGAACTGCGCCACCAGCGGCACGTAGAACGAGCGCCGCAGATAGCCGTTGAAGCGCTCCACCTTGCCCTTGGTCCGTGCCCGATAGGGGCGGCACAGCTTGATCACGAACCCGGCGTGACGGGCGTAGTCCAGAAAGCCGGCGTGGTAGCGGTGCGCGCCTTCGCCGTCGACATCGCGCTCGAGCACCACGGTCTTCATGTTGTCGTACAGCACCTGGCGCACCACGCCCCCGAACGCCGCGAAGCTGCGCTCGTGGCAGCCGATCAGCGTCGTCACCTTCATGTCGGTGACAAACTCGACGTAGCTCATGCGGCTGTAGCCGAGCGTGGCGCAGAACGCGTACAGCGGCTGCGCGCCCTTGCGAAACTCCACCCAGTCGACCTGCATCTGGTGGCCCGGCGCCGTCTCGAAGCGCACCACCGGCTCCGATGGCTGCGCCGGCTTGAGCATGTGCATGAACGCGCGCAGCTGGCTGGCGCCACCCTGATAGCCCTGCGCCACGATCTCACGCATCAGGACCGAGGCCGGAATCCAGTGCGGATGCGCCGCCGCCTGGCGTTCGCGCAAGTACGCCTCGAAGGGCGCCAGCTTCGTCACCCGCTGGACCTTGCGCGCGTAGCGCGGCAGCCCCGGCGACGCCAGGTGCGCACGCACCGTGTTCACCGCACACCCCACCTCGGCGGCGATCCGCCGAAGGCTCAACCCGTGACGCCTCAACAGTTCGATTTCCACATACACCTCGTCTGTGATCACCCGGGCTCCAAATGGCCCGATCTTCTCAACTCGGTGTATCAACTTTCAATCGGCAGCCCGTATCAACTTACATCCGGCAGTGACATGATGGGATGCGGGCATGTGTTCGGTGAGCGTGGAGTAGACGCCGGGCCGGTGGCTTCTCGCATGCACCGCGACGCGACGGCCCGCGGCAAAGCATTCGATGCTGCTCGCGGTGATGCGCAACTCCACCGCTTGGCCGGCGAGCGCATACGGCACGCTGTAGTAATGCCCGTCGAACTCGACGTGGTAATCGATATTGGGCTTGGCCCGTTTCCACTGGGCGAACTGGAACGCGGTGGCGGGCAACGGGCGCAGCGCCGGCCGATCGAGCGTCTCGAACGCTTCGTGGCGCGAGCCTGGCAGGCGCCGGAAGGCACGCGTGTTCAGCGGCTCGAGTAACGCGGCGATCGCCTCGTTCAACTCTCCCAGCGAGAAGAAACGTCGATGCCGCAGCCGCGCCAGAATCCAGCGCTGCACGATCTGTACGCCGACTTCGACCTTGGCCTTGTCCTGCGGCTTGTAGGGGCGCGCGGGCAGGATCGCCACGCCGTAGTGCGCGGCGAACTCGGCGGTGGTGCGCTGCAGTTGCGGCTCGTAGCGGTCGGCCTGCCCGACGAGCGAGCGCGTATTGTCGGGCACCACGAGCTCGGGCACGCCGCCGATGAAGGCCAGCGCCCGGGCGAGCGAGCCCAGCCAGTCGGCCTGCGACTGCGTCGCCGTGGCGCAGGCGAACGTATAGCTCGAGGCGCCGAGCACCGCGACGAAGATCTGCGCGCGCGAAATCTCGCCCGTGTCGGCGTCGACGATCGGCACCGTGTCGCCCGCGTAATCGATGAAGAGTTTCTCGCCGGCGCGGTGCACCTGGCGCATCGAGCGCTTGAGCGTGCGGGCGAACGCGCGGTACAGGTCGCAAAAGCGCGAGTACTGATAGCTCGGCCCGTCGGCCGTCTGCACGTACTCTTCCCACAGCAGCGCCAGCGTGACGTTCTTTCGCTTGAGCCCCTGATGCACCGCCGCCAGATCCGGCGGCACATTCGCGACGCTCGCGCCACGTCCACGCCGGGCGACCCCCAGCACCCGGCGCAACTCGGCCTCGTCGGCCGCCGACAACTCGGCCCACGGCCGGCCGCACTCCTCGGCCGCCTTCACATACTTGGCGACCACTCCTTTGGAAATCGACAGCGCGCGGGCAATGCGCTCATGCGACAGCGCGCAGTCGTATTTGAGCCGTAACAGCTCCCTGATCTTGTGCATGGCAATCCGCTCCGCCGGCATCCTCGGTCTCCGCGCAAAGCGCGCGAGGGTAGCCGGCCTGACAAACGACGTTGCCACGCTTGGCCTCACAAACCCGTTCCGATTTGATCGTGACCATTGATTCCGACATCGTGACCGCCCATTCCGACAACTCGCCGAAATCGGTCACGATCAAATCGGAATCCGCGGTCACGACCGCGGATTCACCGGTCACACTATTTCGGAATCAGCGGTCACGTTGGGTCGGAATCCGCAACTGACCAGATCGGCATCCATGCACCCAGCGCAGGTTGAACGGGCGAGGTGTCTGATTTCGGCAGAAACGAGTTTTTCGCGCAGCGCGAACGAATCAAGCGAAGTATTTACGCGGCCCGGGCGCAGGCCTGTTCATCAAGGATTCCAATCACAATCACTGCAATTTTTCCAGCGAGAAACGGTGGAACAGCGTTCCCGACCTGGTGATACTGCTGCGTCCTGTTCCCCTGAAAAAAGTAATCATCCGGAAAGGTCTGAAGACGGGCAGCCTCACGAACAGTCAGGCTGCGACATTGCGCCGGATCATAGTGAATGAAGTAGTGCCCGTCCTTGGCAATGTGGCTGGTTATTGTGGTCGAAGGCCGATTTTTAAGTTGAACGCGGAAGCGATCTGCAAACTTCCCGCTTTCCCAGTTCTCGTGGTCTGGTGCAAGGCCCTTTAAGGCAAACTCCTCGTGCCCCTTGGGCGATACACCGGTAGCCTCGGCAAAGGCAGCAGCGTAGACGTAGCGCCTCAGATCACTCTCCATGTGCCCACGTGCTTCATGGTTCATGAAGTAACGCAGTTGCCTTGCCACTCCTTGGGCCGTATACCAGGCAGAAAGTGCCTCAGGGCAAAGCTTGGGAGGTTGATAGCGCCTTGATGCTGCACCTGCATTGGCTAGAAAACTGGTTCTGGCTGAAACCGAGCCCAGTACTTCAGCGACGCCGTACAAGCCATGTTTCTTCAATCCGGCTTGTTCCGCCATCTCACGACAGTGCCTGGCAAGGAGTAACGCCCATAGCTTCTCGTCATCTTTACCTCTCGAGATCCGGCTGCGAAGCGGCGGCAAGTCGCCAATGGCCTCAAAGACTGACACCGGAGGGTCTTCCTGAAGAACCGGAAGCTTCCAGCCTGCCCCCTTTGCATTGCAGACATCCTCACGAATTCCCAGAAGGATCACGCGGTGTCTCGCCTGTGGAACTCCGTGCCGCTCGGCGCGCACGATGAAGTCACGGGCGTCTACGTCAGCAGGATTGTCTCCCTGATGAAAGCAGGTGTCAGTCACCAGTGAATGAATCCGGTATCCGCAACCGGCGAGATCCCTCAGGATGCTGTGGAATATTTGTTGTCCTCCCACCTTGGAAGACAGAATCCCCTTGACGTTTTCCATGACAAAAACGTGCGGCCTGTTCTCCGCGATTATTCGCAGATACTCCTTGTAGAGGAAGTGGCGATGGTCATCCTCTGCTTTGTAGTCAGCCTTGCCTTTGTTACGCGCACGGCCTACCAGTGAGTAGGCTTGGCATGGCGGCCCACCAATCAATACCCAAGGTTGGTCAGGGCCAATTTTGTTAGCCTTGATGGCTTTGTCCAGCTCGGCATTACTCTCTTCCTCTCCCAGAGTTAGCCGGAGGGCCTCCTCACAGGCGTTTTCCCATGCCTTTCTCGTTTGGTCGTTCCAGTGCTGGAGAGCTTTCCTGTTCGTTGGCAAGGGATACTCGCCGTTGCACAGCTCGAAGTAAGGCGCTGCGGCGCCTTGTCCCATCCGTTTCAGATTTCGGTAGAAGGCGCGAAGGCGCAGCGTAGCGTGAGCTGAAGACTCCATCTCGGCCGAGACGGCAATCTGAAATGAAGAATGAGAAGAGAAGCCCTCGCCGAGGCCCCCGGGGCCTGCAAAAAGGTCTACGATTTTGATGATTGCTTTGGCTGGCTTGGCCTGCCCTGAGATTTTCTGTTTCATCAAGCCAGGTTACCAGGAATGGCTGATATCGTCGATCCCGCTACGCGCTCGAAGATCATGGCCTCCATACGAGGCAAGAATACCAAGCCTGAGCTTCAGGTTCGCCGGGGCTTGCATCAGCTGGGCGTGCGTTTCAGGCTGCATCGTCGGGATCTGCCCGGCAGCCCCGATCTTGTCTTTCCGAAGTATCGAGCAGCCTTGTTCGTCCACGGCTGCTTCTGGCACCGGCACGACTCCTGCAGGCTGGCTTATACCCCATCTGACAACGGCCACAAATGGGTCGAAAAATTCAAAGCCAACGTCGAGCGCGACAGGAGGCAGATCGCTCTGCTGCAGCAAGCGGGTTGGCGGGTATTCGTGATCTGGGAATGCGCGCTCAGGGCGAACGACTTGAGTGACCTTCTTGTTGCGGTTGCCGCCGAGCTGAAAACCGGCGTGAGCACGTATCGGGAATGGCCGACATCGCCGAATGAGGCACATGGAGCAGTTTGAGTTGCCACGGATTTGCATGATGCTACCAGAATGGTGCCGCGCACAGAATGGGGCACACGGCGATCGACGCGACCCCACGTGGTCAACCTCAGGGCCGTATCGGCACCGTCAAGCGCATTGCAATGGTTCACGCACAGCGATAGAGTAAGGAAACCTTACTTACGGGATTGCCGAGATGCTTGCCAAAATGACTTCCAAGAACCAGCTCACCCTTCCGAAGAGCGTGACCGAGGCGGTCGGTGCCGGCCCTTACTTCGAGGTTGAAGCCCGCAATGGCCAGATCATCCTCACGCCTGTACGCATTCAGCGTGCCGACGCGGTGCGCGCCAAGCTCGCCGAGCTCGACCTTACGGAGCAGGATGTGGCCGATGCCGTCGCGTGGGCGCGCGCGAGCGTAGATTCGCCGCGCGGCAAGCAGTGACGATGGGGCAGATCGAGGGGCGGGACGCGGCGGCCGCCGTGCCGCGCGCGGTGCTCGACACCAACGTGGTGCTGTCCGCGCTGGTTTTCGGCGGCGGGGTTCCCGGTGCGCTGCGAAGGGCGTGGCAGCGTGGGGACTTCCTGCCGCTGGTCTCGCGCGTCACCGCGGCCGAGCTCGTGCGGGTGCTGACTTACCCCAAGTTCAGACTGGGCGCCGCCGAGCAGGAAGAACTGCTCGCCGATTACCTGCCGTTCTGCGAGACGGCCACCATCCCTGATCCGCCGCCGCGCACGCCGGCCTGTCGTGACGCGCATGACCTGCCCTTTCTCGAGCTGGCGATTGCCGGCGACGCGGCTTGGCTCGTGACGGGCGATGCCGACCTGCATGCCGTGGCGGCGGGTTTCATTTGTCCGATCGTCAATGCGGCGTTCTTCCTCGAGCATCTGAGACGACCCGACGCGTAACGGCGGCGACATGGCGCGTCATCGAGGATCAGGACGCATCGGGCGCAATAGGCGATGCGCATTGCGCCCGATGTGCTTCGCTTCTGGCGCGGCGAGCATTCGGACAGGATTTCGAGCGCCTGAGGCCGCGCATCTTCGCGCGCTCGAAACTCAGATGCGCGTAAACAGCGACGCCACTGCCTTGCGAACACTCGCGAGGCTGAACGCGTCCGGCTTGTAGTCGCCCAGCCACTCGAGCGTTTCGCGGTTTTCTTCGCTGTCCGGCCGGGCGAGGGCATCGAGGAGCCGGTAATAGCCCGACACGCCGCCGCAGTCTTCCGGCGGGCAGGCGCGCTTGCCGGCGAGGAGGACGGCGGGCCGCTCGGTCGGCGTCGATGGCAGGCGCTGTTCGATGGTGATGCGGTGGCTCCAGCCGTCGCCGAAGTCGTACAGGTAGCGGAAGGACTTTTTGCGCCCAATCACCTGGCCGAGCTCGACCTCTTCGCTCGGCAAGGCCGGATCGTCCCAAGCCAGCTCGACGTCGGTCGTAGGCCCGATATGGTGGTCGCCGACGATGAACTCGTGAAGATGCTCGTCCTCCCACCCCATTGCCGCCTGCAGGATGTCGTGCAGCTCGGCGAATGTCAGGCTGTTTTCGACTTCCAGGCGGCGCCAGATCGGCGGCTCGATGCCCTCGAGTTCGATGTGCAGCAGCAAGCGCCGTTCCGGGTAGTCTTCGGGCAACGCTGCGAGGCGCTCGTCCACCCGGCCGACGTCGAGCATCTGGTGGAGCAGGCCGATGAGCTCCGAATGGTCGAACTCGGGGTCGCGGGCAAGTTTTGCGGCCCAGAAATCGACTCGCGCCCGCGCTTCGGCCTCCCGCCCCTCGGCGAGCAGCAGCAGGACTTCGAGGTGCGCCAGCGTCGGGTTGTTCGGTGTCAGGCGTTGAGCCTGCCCGAAGGCGGCCCACGCGGCCGGGAAGTCGCCGCGGTCGCAGTTCAGCGTGGCCTCGCGTTGAAATGCAGCGCTCTTCAGCGTCTTGTCCGGCGCACGCTTCAACGTGGCGATGAGCTCAAGCCGCCGGGCTTCGTCGCCGAGGGCGAGCCAGGCGTTGCCCAGCACGTCGGCGGCCAGCTCGGCGCGCTCGTCGAGCCCGCGCACATCGTTGAACACGGGTTCGAGCAAGGCGACGACGTCGTCGAATCGTTCCTGCTCGAACCAGGCCTGCGCCACCATGCCGAGCGCGTGCACCGGCACGCCGAGGGCGCCGATCTCGCCGATACGCTCCTTCGGCAGGCGCTTGAGCACCCGCCCGGCCATCTCGTCCGGGGGCAGCGTGAGGCTCGGCGACTCGACAGCGCCGCAACACTGCTTGTACTTGCGCTGCGAGCCGCATGGGCACGGGGCGTTGCGCTCCGGCTTGTCCATCTTGTACGGCCGGAAGTGGTTGTCGGGAATCGGCGTGTGGTTCCACAGGTCGAGCGCGGCGCGCGTGGCGATGGCGCGGGCGGCCTGATCCACCTGGCTGTCGTCGGCGTCCTCGCCCGCCTCGCTGACGATGGCCTGGGCCAACGGCCGCATCAACTCGCGCAGGCGGGCGTGCAGGGCGTCGAAGGAGTGTGTGTCGAGGATGACCCCGATGCCTTCGTCGATGATGTGGTCGAAGAGTTCATGGAGCGCGTCCAGGGCGTTGGTGTCGTCTTGATGCATGGAGATCGGTTCGTATCGAGTCGGGGGGGGGGGGGCGGCCGAGGAGAGGTTCGCTCGAACGGCTGGCGCCGAACCGAGTCCGTTCCGCACAAGCGTCTGCGCGCGGTATGGCTGCTCGGCACGGACGGGAAGTTTACCGCAGGCGAGCGGGTCGAAGGCGAAAGCTTGCGACGTGCACGAGGGATATTCCGCGGGAACTGGTCGATAAGGAGGATCAGCGCGAGCCGGCCGTGCGGCGAGATTCGCCGCCGAAGGGTCCAGGCGCCCGGAGTGGTCGTCAGCTACACCGACGACCCGGAAATCCAGTCCGGCCGGGCCTTGTCTGCACAGGGCCTGCAGATCGCCGCGGGCGTGCCGCTGCCGTGCGACGAACCGGCGGACTTCCGCACGTTCCGCATCGGCCTCTTCGGCCTGGACAAGCTGCACGACGTCGAGCGCACCGTCCGCTACCTCGACGAGGCGCTGAACCGCGCGGGCTGACCGGTCCGCAGACCGTCGTCCGGTATGGTGAAGAACGCCAGGCCGGACGAGGCGCTACACGAGCACAGCGGTGAGTCTCGCGATGACGTCGCCAAACACGCTCGTCAGCACGACGACTGTGGGCATGCCGTAGCAGAACGCATACATCGAGCGGCGGATCCGGCGCGACGCCGTGTCCAGTTCCATGAAATACGTGCAGACGATGCGCACCTTGATGCTCATCACCAGCGCGATGATCGCCGTCACGCCGAGATCGGGGTCTGCCGTCCCGCCGACGCCGGCGCTGCCGATGCTGAGCAGGACCAGCGTGATCCAGGCGAGATCGAGTTTCCGCGTTTCGCTCATCGTTCGCTCCTCGGTCAGCGCAGCATGTAGAACAGCGGGAAAATCATCAGCCAGATGATGTCGGTCGTGTGCCAGTAGCACGCGAAGGCCTCCAACCCGTCGTGTTCCTCGGCGGTATAGCTGCCAGTGCCCGTACGCACCATGACCCACAGCAGGCCGAGCAGCCCCCAGAACACGTGAACGAGGTGGTTGAAAGTCAGGTAATAGTAGGTGACGAAGAACACGCCCGCATCGCCGTCGAGCCCGTTCGCGAGGTTCCAGCGCACCTCGAAAAACTTGACGAGCGGATAGATCGCGCCGATGACGAAAGCCGCTGCCAGCCAGCGCAGGCAGGCCTGCCGGCGCGCCCTGCGCATTGCCACGAGGCCGCGCGCCACGCAGTAGCCGCTGGTCAGCAGGGCGACGGTATAGGCGGTGCCGGCCAGCAGCGACAACTGCGCGGGGCCGCCACTGAAGCTGCCGGGGTGGTGCGCGCGGGCGATGAAATACACCAGGAACATCAGGACGAACTCGGTGACTTCGCAGTAGATGCCTACCCAGATGGCCTTGTTGCCGGGGATTCGGCCCAGCACTGGCGCATGCAGCGGAAACGTTGCGGCGGAATTCACGATCCGGACCTCGGTGACGAACGGGACAGGCGAAGGCGTTTTTTTCGAACCTCCTGCGCCGGATAACCCGTAGATTGTCCCGCGATCTGCGCTTCGCATACAGCTACAGACGACAACTTGTTCGACCGGAACAGCCGCAAAGCCTCGCCGTGTGCTACCGGCAACGGCGCGACAGCGCCGCGGCTTCGGGCGCTTGACGGCGGGGTATAATCGCGCCCCAGCCCAGCCTCGCAAGCGTTCCGGGCGATGCGGTGACTGTTGATGACGAACTTTACGCCGGTCTGCAGGCGATCGCTGCCGGCACCTTTCCAAAGCACTGTGCGCTCAAGCGGCGCATGTATTCCTTCGACGGTCAAAACGCTCGAACGCGTCGCGCACCGACTGCAGCAGCTCACGGTCGTCCCACGGTTTGTGCAGGAAGCGAAAAATCGAGCCGCGGTCGATCGCGTCGGTAAGGGTGCCGATATCGGAATAGCCGGAGAGGACCAGGCGCACGGTGTCCGGATACAGGGTTTTCACCCTGTCGAGCAGCTGAATGCCATCCATACCGGGTATGCGGAAGTCCGACATCACGACTCCGACCGCGTGCTTTGCAAGCAGATCGAGCGCTTCGGCGGCGTTGCCAGCGAACAGCAGGATGTAGCCTTCGCTGCGCAGGACGCGGCGTAGCGCCGACTGTATCGACGGCTCGTCATCGACCAGCAGCAACGTGCGGTCGGGCCGGTCGATCTGCATCGGGAAAACCAGTTGCTGGCGGTCGCGGATCAGCGTGGCCAACGCCTCCGGGGCGACCGGGGGGGAAAAATGGTAACCCTGCATCTCGTCACACCCGCGACCGCGCAGGTAGAGCACTTGCCCTTCCGTTTCGACCCCTTCTGCGATCACGCGCAAGTTGAGGCTGTGGGCGAGGGAGATGATCGATACGGCGATCGCCGCATCGCTGGCATTGGTCGTGATGTCGGTGACGAAGGCGCGGTCGATTTTCAGATAATCGATGGGGAAGCGCTTGAGTGCGCTGAGCGACGAATAGCCGGTGCCGAAATCGTCGATCGCCAGCTTCACGCCGATCGCCTTCAGCTGCTGCATCATCACGATGGCCCGCGCAGGGTTGCCCATGATTGCGCTTTCGGTGATTTCGAGCATCAGCGACGCGGGCTCGAGGCGATAGCGGGACAGCAATGCAGCGACGTCGGCCACGAGATCGTCGCGGAAGAACTGCAGCGGCGAGACGTTTACCGCGACGCGGCGGTAGTCGATGCCGTCGTCAATCCATCGGCGAGCCTGGGCGCAGGCGGTTTCCAGCACCCAGCGGCCGATCGGCAGGATGAGCCCGCTTTCCTCGGCGATCGGAATGAATTCACCCGGCGACACCAGTCCCAGTTCAGGATGCCGCCAGCGGCACAGCGCCTCGCTGCCCACCACTTCGCCGGTCAGCAGATCGACTTTCGGCTGGTAGGCGAGAAACAGCTCGTCCTGCTCGATGGCGCGCCGCAGCGCGAGCTCGAGGCGCAGCCGCGGGGCGGTCCGCACGTTCAGGCCCGTCTCGTAGAAGCAGAAGGTATCGCGCCCCATTTCCTTGGCGCGGAACAGGGCCACGTTGGCATTGCGCAGCAGCGTATCGACGTCCAGGTCGGCCCCGCCCATCGCCGCAACGCCGATGCTGCCGGTGAGCCACAGTTCCTCGCCGCCTGCCGAAATCGGCGCCCGCAAGGCGTCGAGAAGCCGGGTGGCGAGCGACACCACGGCCTGCTGGCTCGGCAGCTCCTCGGTGATCAGGACGAATTCGTCGCTGGCGACCCGCGCAACGATGCTGCAACCGGTTGCAGCGCCCGCCAGGCGCTGACTGAGGACGACCAGCGTGGCATTGGCGATTTCGTTGCCAAAGCTGTCATGAACGACCTGGAAGCGGTCGATATCGACCCACAGCACGAAACGCAGGCTCGAGTTGCATGCGGCGAGCGCGAGGGACTGCTGCAGGCGATCGCCGAGCAGGTTGCGGTTCGGCAATCCGGTCAGCGAATCATGGTTGGCCTGGTAGGCCAGCTGTTCCTGGTAGCGGTGTCTTTCCGTAACATCGCGGAATTCGATGACCGCGTGGTCGATGCCGGCAACGTCGTCCCCGACCAGCGTCACGCTGGTATCGAGCCAGCACACGTCACCCGATGCACGGACGAGGCTCAGCGGCACTTCACCGGCTTGCCGGGCAGTGACCAGCCCGTCGAGCTGCTCCCAGCCGTTTTCGTCGAAACCCTGTCGTGCGAGCGTCGGCAGGTCCATGGCGATGAGTTGCTCTTCGTCCATCCCCAGCAGCCGAAGGAGCGCCGGGTTGGCGCTGACGATGCCGGCCGGCGGGGCATAGCGGTAGATGACCAGGCCGTTGTGGCTCGCCTCGATCGCGCGGTTGCGCAATTGCACCTCGGCTTCGGCCTTCTCCTGTGCGGTTCTCCTGCGCAGCGCGACGAGGCCGAACGCGAGTTCGCGCGCAGCATTTTCCAGCAGGCGCGTTTCCTCGGCGTCGAAAGCCCCCGCTTCGCCGGTCAGCACCGTGAGCACGCCGAACGCTTGGTCGGCCACCAGCGGAACGCTGATAAGGGAGACATACCCGCGCCGCAGCGCCTCATCGCGCCAGGCGGGGAAGCGACTGTCGTTCGCGATGTCCCTGACGATGCAGGTCTGGCGGTTGCCAAGGGCGATCGACGACGGACTCAGTGCGCTTTCGCTGTCGTTCAGAGTCTCCTTCACCACGTCGAGGAAGCCCGCTTCATGCCCGGCCCAAGCTACCGGTCGCACGAATTTTTCCGCATCCTGCATGGCCACACCAACCCAGGTCATGCGATAACCGCCCGCATCGACGGCCGCGCTGCAGATCAATTCCATCAGCTGTACTTCGTCGTCGGCCTGCGCCACCGCCCGAGTGACTTCATTGAGCACCCGCAACGCGCGGTTGCTGCGGCGCAGCTCCCGCTCTGCGGTCTCGATGCGCGCCACTGACTGTCCGATGCCGTCCGCCATCTGGTCCAGCGTCCGGGCGAGGTCTCCGAGTTCGCCGCTGCCGGAAGGCATGCGGGTGCGAGCCTGCAGATCTCCCTCGCCCAGACGTCTTGCGGTTTCGGTGAGATCCTGCAGCGGTCGCAACACGAGCCGCTGCGCGACGAACCAGCCGAGCAGCAGCAGCGGCACGGCGGCGCCGGCGAGGAGCAGGAGATTGCGCTGGGCGACGACGGCCCCTGCGTTCTCGATGATCGCCGAGGGAATGCCGACACGCACGTAGAGGTCGCCGAACCTGGTCAGCACGGGTGCAATCGCCATGATCCGCGGCACCCCGTCGAGCCATACCGATTTCATCAGCAGGTCGCCGGCGCCCGTGAGCGCAGCCTTGAACTGGCTCAGTTCGGGAATCGTGCTCCCGGCCAGACCCGTCGGATCGGGGAGGCGAGCGAGGATGACGCCCTGCTTGTCGACGATCGTCACCACCGAGCCATCGGGCAGGGTGGTTTCACGCAGCAGCGCGGCGAACGCGCTCGGGGTTACGCCGACCCCGACTACCGCTGTGATCTCGTCGTCGTCACCGAACACCGGATGCGCCGAGACGACGATCGGTTGGCCGTCGAAAAGGCTGTTCTGGTAATCGCCCATGGCGAAATCCTGCCGCTCCAGAACGCGGCGGAAATAGCTGCGATCGGAGATATCGACCGTATGGCTGAAGGACTGCGAGCGGCAGGTGATCTTGCCGTCGAGTCCGGCGACGAAGACTTCCGCATACAGCTCGTGGAGCCTGGCCAGTTTCGCGAGCCATACGTTGCATTTTTCGGTGGAATTATTGAGCTGCCGAATTTCCGGAGACCGGGCGAGCCCTTCGAGCAGCCGCTGGAGGTGGCTCACCATGTCCCGCTGGCGAGTGGCGATCTGCCGCGCCGTGAACAGCGCCATTTTCTCGGCAGCAGCACTCGCCTCCCTGCGTTGCTCGAGACCCGTATTGACGATGATCGCCAGGGCAGGGAGTGCCGTGATCAATATCAGCAGCAGCAGGCGGACGTGCATTCTGGAAAGCCATTTGCCGATCATGTTCTTTCCACGTCCTTTGCATTCCGGTTCAGGATAGCAGCTCCATTTTCAAGGGTACCGGTTCGGGCGACAGGACAGGAGCTGCAGCAAGCATGCCTTGCGCAGGGCGCAGGTTCGTCCTCGCCTGTCCCAGTCTGCGAGGACGCCAATATAACCGTATTGCCTTGATGGTAATCGTGAAGTCCTGCACGTCGCGCCCGACAATTCCCCGCTGCATGAATTTCGACTCGGCTACGATGGTCGGCGTCGGTCAGTCTCGAAGGCTCCGCGAAGAGCCGTCCCCCCGGTCGCTGGTACCCGCGGTTCGACATCCGCAAACACACCCGAAATTATGTATTTTGATTATTTTGGGAGAGAGACGTAGCATGTGCGCCCCACCATTGAAAACCTCACTCCATTCCTTCACCGACCCACAGTTGGTCAAAGCCGTTATCACCGACAGCGGATTTTTCAACGATGTCCTTTCAGAACCCCAGCTTCGGGCCGGACGCTGCCCGACCTTTTGTTCTCGACCCGCGACGGCGCGGATTCATTTTCCGCCTGGCTTCATTGCCCGCGCTGGCGACACTCTCCGCCCTCGGAGCGTGCGCGGCGCCTCAGCGTTCGCCGGTCATCGCGATCCACCACTGGATCGGCTACGAGACTCTCTATCTCGCGCGCGATTTCAACCTCCTTCCTCCCGCTGTCGCGCTCCGTGAAGGGCTCACCGCGGTTGACTCGCTGCAGGCCATCATGACCGGGCATGCCGACGCTGCCTGCCTGACCCTCGATGAAGTCCTGCATGCGCGGGCTGCGGGCATTGCGCTGACTGTCGTGCTGGTGTTCAACGTTTCTGCCGGCGCCGATGTCGTGCTCGCCCGCCCCGGAATCGAGAACCTCGCCGATCTGTCGGGGAAGCGGATCGGCGTTGAAAAAGGTGCAGTCGGCGCGCTGATGCTGGGCAAGATGCTGGAAGAGGCGGGGCTGGACGCTTCCGCCCTGACGGTGATTCACGTCCCCGTGAATCTTCAGCATGCTGTCTGGGAAGCGGGTGAAATCGATGCTGTCGTCACTTACGAGCCGACGGCCACGCGCCTGATCAGGGCAGGGGGGCGGCGCCTGTTCGACAGCCGGCAGATTCCGGAAACGATCTTCGACGTACTGGCCGTGCGCAGCGACCGGCTCGACCGGCACGAAAACGCGCTGCGTCGGATCGTGACGAGTCATTTCGAGGCGCTCGAGCACATCCGCAGCAACCGCCAGGACGCGCTTTATCGCATTGCTGCGCGTCACAACGTGAGCCCGGAGGAGGCGAACCGGGCACTCGCAGGAGTCGTCCTCCCTTCGCTTTCCGCCAATCGCGCCTTTCTTGCGTCGTCGGGCTCACGCCTGTCGCGCGCGGCCGGTGTGCTCTCCGCACTCATGACCGAACAGGGACTCCTCGCGCATGCGGATTCCGGCCGGAATCTTTTCTCGGACTGCTGTCTGCCAGGATCTGTTTAAGCGGATGAAATATCTCCTTGCCGCCCTCCTGCTGGTGATTTCGGTACTGCCTGCCGCAGCAGGCGAAACCCTGACACTGGGAGTATTGGCCTATCGGCCCAAGCCCCTCGTCGAAGCAAGCTACCAGCCGCTGGCCGAATATCTGAGCACCGAGCTGCGGGACACCCGGGTTGTCCTCGCCGTGCTCGACGAACACGAGATGAAAGCGGCGATGGCCAGCAATCGTCTCGACCTGGCTTTCACGACGCCGAGCCACTATCTCGCCCTGCGCGCGCAGAACGCCCTCGCCGGTGCATTGGCCACCCTGGTCAGCCGTAGGGAGGGCGAAGCGACGGATTCCCTCGGAGGCGTGATCATCACCGCCTCCGGGCGGAAAGACATCCAGGGGCTCGACGATCTTAAGGGCCGCAAGATCGCCATTCCCAGCCAGGAATACCTCGCAGGCTACCAGGCGCAGGCTTACGAGCTCCTGCAGCGCGACATCCGCCTGCCGGACGACGCCAAAATCCTCGAAGTCGGCAATCACGACGCGGTCGTCGACGCGGTACTGTCGGGCACGGCCGAAGTGGGTTTCATCCGCTCCGGCATTCTCGAATCGCTCGTTGCAGCAGGCAGAATCGGTCCTGCCGATTTCAAGGTCATCAACCGCCAGCATCTGCCCGGTTTTCCGTATCAAGTATCGACCCGCCTGTATCCGGAATGGCCGCTGCTCGCGCTGCCTCATGTAGACGCCCACGCAAGTCGGCGCATCGCCGGGGCGCTGCTCGCCCTGGAGCACGACCATCCCGCTGCACGTGCCGCCGGCATCGCTGGTTTCACGATCGCTGCCGATTACCTGCCGGTCGAGAAGCTCGCCAAGGCGCTGCATTTGCCTCCTTTCGACACCGCCCCGGAGATCACGGTCATCGACCTGTGGCAAAACTACCGGGGCTGGATCCTCGCGCTGTCGGCGCTCCTGCTGCTGCTGACGGCCATGACGATCCGCATGGCCCGTGGCGAGCGCAGGTTGCGCGAACAGAGCCAGCGTCTCGCTGAAGTGATCTGGGGCACCAATATCGGCACCTGGGAATGGGAGGTCCAGACGGGCCTCGCTACGTTCAACGAGCGCTGGGCAGAAATCAGCGGGTACACGCTCGGCGAAATCTCTCCGACCGACATCAACAGCGGCAGGAGTCTTTCGCATCCCGACGATCTCGAACGCTCGAAAGCTCTGCTGGAGCGCTGCTTCAGGCGTGAAAGCAAAACCTACGAGTGCGAAATCCGCACCCGCCACAAGAACGGCAGCTGGGTCTGGGTACTCGATCGAGGCCGCGTAGTGGAGTGGACGCACGACGGCCAGCCGCGCCGGATGTCGGGAACGCGCCAGGACATCACCGCGCAGAAAAAGGCCGCAGCGCTCGTCGCCGACGACAAGGAGCGGCTGCACACGATCTTCGAGATCATGCCCGTCGGCATCCTGCTGACCGATCGCGAGGGGCGGATCGTCGAGTGCAACTCCGCCTCCGAACGAATGCTCGGAATCGGCAAGTCGCAATTGCTCACGCAGTCTGTCGGCGACGCCGAATGGGACGTTTTCGGCGCGGACGGCAACCCGATGGCGCCGGCCGAGTATGCCGGTGCGCGCGCGCTCGCCGAGCAGCGCCCGATTCATTACAGCAGCATGGAAGTGCGCACGCCCGGCAGCAGCACCTGGCTGCGCGTCAGCGCAACGCCGCTGGAACACCCGCTTTACGGAGTGGTCGTCGCGCACATCGACGTCACCGACAAGCGCAATACCGAAGCCCGCCTGCGCCTCGCCGCAAGCGTGTTCACGCATGCCCGGGAGGGGATCGTCATCACCGACGCCCAGGCCAGGATCATCGAAGTCAACGACGCCTTCACCGCCGTCACGGGCTATCGACGCGACGAGGTGTCAGGCCAGTCGCTGCAGGTCCTCCAGTCCGGACTCCATCCGGACGAGTATTACAAAGCGATATGGCGTGCGCTCCTCGACAGCGGCCACTGGCACGGCGAGATGTGGAACCGGCGCAAGAATGGCGAGGTGTATGCGGAAATGCTGGACATCAGCGCAGTCCGCGATTCCCGCGGGCGAACCCAGAACTACGTCGCGCTATTTACCGACATCACGCCGCTGAAAGACCACCAGAAGCAGCTGGAGCGCATCGCCTACCATGACCCGCTGACGAACCTTCCCAACCGCGCGCTGTACGCCGATCGCCTGCAACAGGCGATGTCCCAGTGCAGCCGGCGCGGCCAGCACGTGGCAATAGCGTATATCGACCTCGATGGCTTCAAGGCGGTGAACGACAACCACGGCCATCACGTCGGCGATCAGCTGCTGGTCAGCATCGCGCTGCGCCTGCGGGAAGTGCTGCGCGAAGGCGACACGCTGGCGCGCCTCGGCGGGGACGAATTCGCCGCAGTGCTCGTCGACCTCAACAATCCTGCGGACTGCGAGCCGGTGCTCGAGCGTCTGATCCACGCAGCGGCTGCGCCGGTTCCAGTCGGCACGCTCATGCTGGGCGTTTCCGCCAGCGTCGGGGTGACGCTTTTCCCGCACGACAAGGTCGATGCGGACGAGCTTGTACGCCACGCCGACACGGCGATGTACCGGGCGAAGAGGGCGGGCAAGAACACTTACCGGTTCTTCGACCGGCCGTCCCCTCCGGACTCCTCTCGAGCGGCGCGCAGCAACACGACAAGTTCCTCCACTGCACTTCGCGACTGAACATCCAGCGCTGGGGTCCGGCGCTCGATCTCGTTCGCCATGTCGGGCATCAGCCAGTGCGCCACGGCGTCGCTGCTGGGCGGATGAACGGGAATCAAGCGAAGCCGCGCCACCTAGATGTCACCTGCGCGCCATCGGCAATGCGCTTTGCAACGTTCGCAGCGAAGACGTCCTCGTGAAGTGCCTCGCAGCTACTCCGTCTTGTCGCCTTCGTCGAAAAGCTTGGCCGCCTTGCTTGTGGTGACGGACCCCGCGCGGAAATAGCGCATCACCGACGGGATGCTGCGGTGTCCGGTCAGCGCCATGGTTTCTCCCAGGGGAATCAGCTGTTTCGCAGCCTCTGTCACGAACCCGGAGCGCAGGGAGTGAGCGCTGAAATCCCCGTCGAGGCCGGCAAGCAGGCACCGCTCGCGGACGATCGTGCGCACTGCCGAAGCGGACAGAGCCCCGCGCAAGCTCCCACTCTTGTCGATCTGGCGGAACAACGGCCCGGAGGCCAGGCCCGTCGCCGCAAGCCAGTCCGCCAAGGCGCTGCCGGCGGCGCCGACGACAGGCTTGAGGTCGTCTGCCTTGACGGTTCCCGACTGGTTCGTTTTCGATGCGCCGAGTTCAAAGATGAATTCATCAGGGCCGACCCTTTTCAAGTCTTCCACCCGAAGGCTCACGATTTCGGAGCGGCGGCGCCCGCCGGAAGCCCATCCCAGCAGCAGGATCGCCCGATCCCGCAAGCCCTTGAGCGAGTCGTCGCACGTCCCGACCAGCTGCTCGAGCAACTCCCGGGTCAGGGCAGCCTTGCCTTTGGGACGTTCACCCCGTTTTGCGTAGGAACGCCGGGTGCGGGCGATGAGATCGCGCACCGCAGGGCTTCGGCACGGATTCTCGAGTTCGGGACTGCGCTTGTGCAGCGATGACAGGACCGACACGCGGTGATTGAGCGTGGATAGCGCCATCGGGCCGAGTTTTGCCTTGTATCCCTTTTCCACCAGGACCTCGTCGAGCGAATCGGGCAGATCGCAGCGCAGCCCGCCGGGCGTCGATCGCTGCGCATGATCCACGATGAACTGGATCACCGCAGGTACCGGCACCGGAAACTTGAGCGGCTTTCGATAGCGCAACGCAAACCACGCCGCCCAATAGCGCAGTGCGGTCCGGTAGCTGACGTCGGTGTTGGCCGATGTTCCTTCGGCGAGGATTTCATCGACCGCCTGTTGCGTCAGCGGGTCCAAAGCATCCGGATCCATTACTGCAACGTTGCTTGCCAAGGCCGGCAGCATATCGTCAAGGTTCATGTCGTATTTGTATGCTGTATTGTGTAGTGTATTTTACACTAACCTAGTTATTACATCCGATAACTTTCGATTATCGAATGTAATAACTAATGGAAGAAAGAGGGGAGGTCAAGCGAAATGCTCGAGATCGGGAAGCGCGGCGGTGTCGGCGAACGGGACGTTTGGGAGGCAGCGGATACGCTGTTGCTGAAGGGATTCCGGCCGACTGTCGAACGCATCCGTGCCCAGATCGGACGAGGTTCCCCGAACACCGTCGGGCCGCATCTGGATTCCTGGTTCAAGGCGCTCGGCAGCCGAATCCAGGATCCTTCGGCGTTTTGTGCCTCGTCGGAGGCGCCCGACGCGGTCAGCCAGGCCGCCCGGACGTTCTGGGAGGCAGCGTTGACCGCGGCACGCGAGGCATGCACGGATGAGCTGACTCAGGATCGCGAAGCCCTTGCGCAGGAAGCCGCCGGCATCGAGAAGGAACGCGCCGATTTGGCTGGCCAACGGATTCGCCTGGCCGATGCAGCCCAAACACAGCAGACGCTTATCGACACGCTGAAGACGCAAGTGGAGGATGCCAGAGCAAGCCTCAGCGCTGCCGCTACCGAACGCGTGGCGCTGATGGCAAGCCATGAACGCCAGATTGCGCAACTCCATGCCGAGCGGGCAACGCTTGAAGACAGGCTCGGGGCAGCCGACGAAAAGCTGGTCGCCATGCAAAACGAGCTCAGCGCCGTCAAGTCGGGTTGCGACCGCGACATCAAGGAGGCGCTCCTTCGCTTCGATCAGGCGCGTAGCGAAGCCCGAGTTGCACAGAACGCGCTGGCGGAACTTCGCCAGCATGCGTCTGCGCAGGACGCCGCCCTCGCTTCCCTGACGAAGCAGCTCGCAGCGGCCGAGGCCGGCCGGAAAACCGCCATTCAGGCAAATGTCTCGCTGGAGAACGCTGTTGCAGCCGAAAAGGCTGAGGCTCTGGAAGTCAAAAGCAAGGTGCAAATCCTCGAGACCGAACTCAGGCAAGCCGAGGAGGTTCAGGCGACCCTGCAGGCTGCGCTCGATGCCGAGCGCTCACGCGCTAGTGAGCTCGCCCTCCTCCTTGCCAACAGCCAAGGTGAAATCGTTCAGGCTCTGCGTTCCTTGGAGCAATCGAAAAAAGGCTCCCCGGCAGGACTTGACCCTCGTGGCCGCACCACCAAAAGAAAGCGGGGAATCCCGATGCGGTAAGCGCAGAGTCTCCCGGCCCGGCGCCCCGCCGAGGCCCGCGCGCTGCACCCGGAACCGGAACCGCCGGAGCAGTTGGTATGTTCCTGGTTTTTTTGGCTAAACTCCGCGTTCTTCCGCAACCAGTCGGGAACTCCCGCTCGATGTCCGCCCCGATCCTTTTTCCATTGAGCGCTCCCGAGTCATCGTTCACCATCGCCGGTCGCCTGTTTCATCACGCCTGGCCGGTGCTCGTCGCCCAGCTGTTGTCGATGAGCATGCTGATTGCCGACACCGTCATCACCGGACGCTACGGCACGCTCGACCTGGCCGCAGTTGCGGTCGGCAGCGGCGTCTACATTTCGATCGTGATGCTGCTCGTCGGCGTGCTGCAGGCGGTCGCTCCGACTGTCGCCCATCATTTCGGCGCGCGCCGGGTCGACGCCATCGGCCCGGCGCTGCAGCAGGGATTCTGGCTGGCGCTGATGCTCGCGCTACCCGGCATCGCGCTGCTCGCGTTCCCCGGTTTCCTGCTCGAACTCAGCAGCGTGCCTGCCGACGTGGCCGGGAAGACCCGAGATTATCTGCTCGCGACCGCGTTCGGCCTGCCCGCGGTCCTGCTGTACCGCACTTTCTACGCCTTCAACAACGCGCTGGGCCGCCCCCGCGCCCTGATGATGATCAGCTTCATCGTCACCTCGACCCATATTCCGCTCGCCTGGGCACTGGTGCACGGCGCCTTCGGCCTGCCCCCCCTGGGCGCGATCGGCTGCGGCATCTCGACTGCAATCGTGAACTGGATCGCGTTCGCGTGCGGCGCGGGCTACCTCGCCCACAACCGCGATTACCGTCCCTACCGGCTGTTTGCCAACTGGCAGCCGCCCCGCCGGCGCGACCTCCTTGCCCTGCTGAAACTGGGCATCCCGATGGGGCTGTCGACGTTCATCGAAGTGTCGTCGTTCACGCTGATCGCGCTGTTCGCCGCCCGGCTCGGTGCCGAGGCGGTGGCGGGACACCGCGTCGTCGCAAACCTCGCCGCGCTGATCTACATGCTTCCGCTGGCGATATCGATCGCGATCCTGGTGCTCGTCGGGCAGGCTGCAGGCGCGCGTGAGCCCGCGCGCGCGCGAGCGACGGTCCGCGTGGGGATGGGCCTGACGGTCGGCCTCGTCGCACTGATCGGTGTGCTGCTATGGGTCGGACGCGAGCCGGTCGTCGCGCTGTTTTCCGCAGACCCGGCGGTGCGCGCAGTGGCGCTCGGGCTGGTGTTCTATATCTGCATCTACCAGATCTTCGACGCCGTGCAGACGGTCGCGGCCCACGCGCTGCGGGGCTACAAGGTGACGTTCATGCCGATGCTGCTGCACGCGTTGTGTTTCTGGGGGATCGCGCTGGCCGGAGGCTACTGGCTCGCGTTCCACGCGCCCGGGCGCGAGCAGTCGCCGACCGTGGCCGGCTTCTGGGAAGCGAGCGTCGTCGCGACGATCCTCGCGTCGGTGCTGTTCGGCTGGCTGCTGCGCGTCGTGATGCGACGCCCGCAAAACGTGCAGACCTGAACGGTCAGCCGCCCAGCCAGCCTTTGCGCAGCGCGAGCACCACCGCCACGGGTCTGGCAGCGAGCGTGAGCTTTATCGTGTCCGCCGGCGGCGCAGTCAGTTCGACATCGAAGCTCATCAGCTCGTCGCGGCGAAACGCGTGGATCTCGACACGGTCGCCCGCCTTGCGTCGCGCCAGCTGCGCTTCGAGTGAGCTTCCCGTCACTTTCAAACCATCCATCGCGACGAGCACGTCGCCGGCCGACAGTCCTGCCGCCTGCGCCGGCCCGTCGTCGTAGACGCTGGCGAGCTTCGCCTCGCCCGAATTCGGGGCGAGCTTCGCGCCAAGCGTCGGGCCTTTCGATGCCGCTTCGACCTGGCACGCGACACCGAAAGGCTTCAGCAGGCGGGCGAGCGGCAGGTCGTCAGTGCCGTGGACGACTTTCGCGAGCCAGCGTGCGAGTCGCCGCCCTGCACCTTTCCCGCCGCGTTCGCCGACTTCCTCGACGAGCGCGAACAGCCCGTCCTCCTCGACCCCGACGCCTGTCCGTCCGTGTCGCTGCCACAGCAGGCGCATCACGTCGTCGAGGCTCGCGCTGCCGGCGCTCGCGGCTCGCAGCTGCAGGTCCAGCGCCAGCGCGATCAAAGCGCCTTTGGCGTAATAGCTGACGATCGCGTTCGGGGCGTTCTCGTCCTGCCGGTAGTACTTGATCCACGCATCGAACGACGACTCGGCGACGCTCTGCTTGAGCCGGCCACTGCCGCGCAGCACGTTCGAGACTGTCTTGCCCAGCAGGCCGAGATAGTCCTCGATCGGGATCACGCCCGAACGGACGAGCGCGAGGTCGTCGTAATACGACGTGAAGCCTTCGAAAGCCCACAGCAGGCGCGTGTAGTTCTCGCTCTGCAGGTCATACGGCGTGAAGGCGGCAGGCCTGATCCGCTTCACGTTCCAGGTGTGGAAATACTCGTGGCTGCATAGCCCGAGAAAAGCCTTGTAGCCGTCGGGCAGACCGCTCATGCCGACGTATGGCAGGTCGTTGCGGCTCGCCAGCAACGCGGTCGAGGCGCGGTGTTCGAGACCGCCGTAGCCGTCGCCGACGAGCATCGTCAGGAACAGGTAGCGATCGACCGGCGCCGGCAGGCCGAAGAGCTCGATCTGCCAGGCGCAGATGCGCGCGAGGTCCGCGCACAGACGTCGGGTGTCGCAGTCGTGGCGGCCGGTGAGCGCGATCTCGTGCGGCACCCCTGCCGCCTCGAACACCTCGTGGGTGAAGGTTCCCATCTCGACCGGATGATCGACGAGTTCGTCGTAGCTGTCGGCACGGTAGCATCCGAACCCCATCGGCATCGCGACACCGATCTCGCCGACCGCCCGCGGCAGCGTCGTCGCCACTTTCCAGCCTCGGAAAGTTGTGGCGGGCGGCGGAAGGATCTCGACGAGGCAGCGCCGGTCAGCATGCCCTTCGACGGCGAGGAACACGCTCGTGCCATTGAAGAATCCGTGGGTCGGGTCGAGGTGCGCGGCCCGCACCGACAGATCCCACGCATAGACGTCGTACACCAGCGTCAGCGCACGACCGGGCGCAACGTGCGCTGCGCGCCAGGTGTGTTTGTCGAGCTTGTCGACCGCAACCGCCCTGCCCTCGCATTCGGCCCGCAACGTGACAATGTTGCGGGCAAATTCCCGGATCATGTAGCTGCCCGGAATCCACGCCGGCAGGCGGAACACCTGCCCGCCGGGGGCCGGATCGCTGACCGTGCACGTGACTTCGAACAGATGCGAGGCAGGCCGGATCGGCGCGATGGTGTAACGGATGGGCGGCAGACCGGTCATGTGCAATTCCGCGAAAAAGGTGGCCCGGGATTCTAGCGCGGGAATGCGCCCGGACCGCCTGCCTCGCTCTCCCGAGTGAATTGTGGCGCGAATGCCTCATTTTTGTGCAGACGCAACATTTCCTTTGTGTTCAACGGCCTGCCCGGCATCCCCACAAGTTGTCCACATACCTGCCCACGGCGCATGGGGATAAGGGACGGCCGGGAAAGCGGCCCGCAGCCCCCTCGCTCAGTCCGACACGATCCGGGCGAGAAACTGGTCGAGACGGTTCGCGAACACCTGCCGGTCAGCCTGCGTCAGCGCTGCCGGGCCGCCGGTCTGTACGCCCGACGAACGCAAGGTATCCATGAAATCGCGCAGGTTCAGCAGCTCGCGGATGTTCTCCGTCGAATAGAACTCGCCCCGCGGGTTCAGCGCATGGCCGCCGCACGCGATGACTTCGGCCGCCAGCGGAATGTCCGCAGTGACCACGAGGTCGCCCGTGGCGAGCCGCCTGACGATTTCATTGTCCGCGACGTCGAAGCCGGGTGGCACCTGCAGGGTCTTGATCCACAGCGAGCGTGGCGGAAACAGCGGCTGGTTGGCGACCAGCGTCAACAGCACGCCGGTCCGTTCCGCCGCACGGTAGAGGATTTCCTTGATCACTTTCGGACAAGCATCGGCGTCGACCCAGATCTGCATGTGCGTACTCCCGTCAGGACTGCCAGGGCGTCACGATACATTGCATTGGGCAGCGAGCGTGCGCAGACCCGCTGCGTCAGAGCTTGACCCCGCCATCTCCCTGTTTCCGGGAGGAATCAGAATCCGGAGCTGATCCACGTGTCGGGGAAGGACTCGCCGGCGATTTTACAGTCCGGGTAGCGGTCCGGTTCCTTTTTGATCTGCACACACTGGTCACAGTAGGTAATGAGGCCCTGCTCCCTGAAGCCGAGGGCACCGCACCCGGCCACCTCGACCTGATACATCGAGCCGTCCTTCATCCACGTTCCCGGCACCGACATCGACGTCCGGTCCGCGCGGATGATGCGCAGTTCAGCTTTCCCGTTCCCCAGGTTCATCACATAGGCTCCCGGCTCGCTCGGCCCGGTCGATTCCGTGGGACCGGAACATGCGGCCAGGATGACCGCGGAGAAAGATGCGAGCAACGCAGGGAGAGTCGATTTCACGGATGTCTTCCTTCAAGCCGATGTGTACAGCCCACCGGGAAGTCGGCGGGAGGAAATGCTGCACAGTGCAGGAATGGCACGAACGGTTCATTGAGCTTGCGCAATTCTGGATTGTTTCAGGAAACGGAAAAACGAACCAGGAGCATGGCTTTGCAAAGCCGTTTCCCGTCTCGTCGAAGGTGTGCCGCTTCTATCCGATCCGGTCAACAACAAGGAATGGCGCCCCGGAAAGGAACATGTCTGTTCAGGCGCCACCCGCGAGTTAGTGTGCTACGTTGGCGTCGCCCGCGGCACTTCATTGGAATTTTCTTCATGCTTCGTTCTCTCGCAAAACGCGATGTGCTGATCGTCACCCTGTCTGCGGCCGGCATCCTGATGGTGACGATGGGCGCCCGGCAGTCGATGGGCCTGTTCGTGTCGCCGCTCAACACTTCGACGGGGCTCGGTGTCGCGACGATCAGTCTCGCGCTCGCGATCGGCCAATTCATGTGGGGTGCGATCCAGCCGCTCGCGGGCGCGGCCGCCGACCGTTACGGCCCCGCGAAAGTGTTGGTCGCCGGGCTGCTGGTGCTGGCGCTGGGCAGCGCAGTCACTCCGTTCATGACTTCCGGGGTCGGCCTGATCGTCTCGCTCGGCCTGCTGTCGGCGATCGGCTCGGGTGCGGGCAGCTTCTCGGTGCTGATCGGCGCAGCCGCCCAGCGGCTGCCGCTCGAAGCGCGCGGCTCGGCTTCCGGAGTCATCAACGCCGGCGGTTCGTTCGGCCAGTTCGTGTTCGCGCCGGTGCTGCAGAAATTGATCCAGGGCGTCGGCTGGACGGGGGCGATGTGGGCGCTCGCGCTGATGACGCTCGCCGCCCTGCCGCTCGTCGGCAGGCTGACGACGTCCGGCAAGGCGCCGGTCCGGCACGTCCACGACGACACCGGATTGTGGAACAGCGTCTGCAGTGCGATGGGCGACCGCAGCTACCTGCTGCTGCACGCCGGGTTTTTCACCTGCGGCTTCCACATCGCCTTTCTCGTCACCCACCTGCCGGGCGAAGTCGACCTGTGCGGCCTGCCGCCGTCGGTGGCGAGCTGGTCGCTGGCGATCATCGGCCTGGCCAACATCGTCGGCAGCCTCTATGCGGGCGCATGGGTATCGCGCTATCGCAGCAAATACGTGCTCGCCGCGATGTACGGGTCGCGCGCGCTCCTGGTCGGTGCCTACCTGCTGATGCCGAAAACCGACCTGACGTTCTACCTGTTCGCCGCCGGGCTGGGTTTCACCTGGCTCGCGACCGTGCCGCCGACCGCCGCGCTCGTCGGCAAGCTGTTCGGCATTCGCTATCTGGGGACGCTGTTCGGCCTGACGCTGCTGTCGCACCAGATCGGCGGCTTCCTCGGCGCGTATCTTGGCGGGCTGGCGATCACGCAGCGCGGCGATTTCACGTGGATGTGGTACGCGGACATGGCGCTCGCGACCGCGGCGGCGCTGGTCAACCTGCCGATCCGCGAAGCGCGGTTGCGCACGGCTGCCGTAACGGCCTGAATCCGGCGGCTTTCCCGATGCTGCCTGATTCGGCTCCCTTCGCGCTGTTCGACGACAACCTTGCCAACACCGGTGACCTGCTGCTGTCGGAGCTTCGTGCGTGCATCACCTGCAGCGGTCCCGATGACGTCGCGCAGGCTTTCGAAGCGATCGACGAGGCGCGCTCGCGCGGAGGCTGGATCGCGCTCGCCGCGACCTACGAGCTCGGCTATGCCCTCGAGCCCCGGCTCACGCCGCGGCTGCCGCCGGCCCCCGGGCCGCTGCTGAGCGCGTGGGTGTTCGGCCAGGCCGAGCGAAAAACGGCAGCGCAGACCGCCGCGCTGCTCGATCGCGCCGTCGCCGGCCTGGGTGAACACGAGCGTCTTGCCGGTGTCGCCGCAATCGCCAGCGATATCGCGCAGTCCGGACACCGCGCCGCGGTGACGCGCATCCGCGACCTCATCGATGCGGGGGACTGCTACCAGGTGAATTTCACCTTCGCGCTCCGCGGCGAGGCGTACGGCGACCCGCTCGCGCTCTACGGCAGACTGCGCGAGGCCCAGCCGGTCCGCTATGGCGCCTTCGTCCGCCACCCCGGCGGCGCGATCCTTTCGCGTTCGCCGGAGCTGTTCGTGGAGCGCCAGGGTACGCGCCTGACGTGTCGGCCGATGAAGGGCACCGCGCCCCGCGATTCCGACCCCGCGCTGCTCGCTGCGTCGGAAAAGAATCGCGCCGAAAACGTCATGATCGTCGACCTGATCCGCAACGACCTCGGGCGCCTCGCGTCCCCCGGAGCGGTACGGGTGTCGGGGCTGTGTGCGATCGAGTCCTACCCCAGCGTCTGGCAGATGACCTCGACCGTCGTCGCCGAGCCGGTACGTGCAACGCTGTCGTCGATCTTTCGCGCGCTCTTCCCCTGCGGCTCAATCACGGGGGCGCCGAAAATCCGCGCCATGGAGATCATTCGCGAACTCGAAACCGGCCCGCGCGGATTGTACTGCGGGGCGTTGGGATGGATCGCGCCGGACGGGGAATTTCGCTTCAGTGTGCCGATCCGGACGATCGAGATCGGCAGCGCCGGGGACGTCCGCCTTGGCCTCGGCAGCGGAATCGTTGCCGATTCGGATGCCGACGGAGAGTGGGATGAATCGTTGCTGAAAGGGCGTTTTCTCACCGACCTCGCGCCCCGCTTCAGCCTGATCGAAACCCTGCGCTGCGAGCCCGCCTCACCCGAGCCCTACGCGTTGCTCGCGCTGCACCTCGCGCGTCTCGCGGCATCGGCCGCGCATTTCGGCTTTCGGCTCGACCAGGAGGCACTCCGTGAGGCACTGATGCACACCGCAGCATCACTCGTCGAATCTCATCGCGTCCGTCTGGTGCTCGACCCGTCAGGGAGCTTCCGGATCGGTTCGACCCGGCTAGAGGAGCCGAAAGCGGGGTCGAGGCCGAGTGTTGTCGTGTCTCCGATCCGCATCTCGAGCCGGGATCCCCTGATGCGACACAAGACCACCGCGCGCGAGCTGTACGACGCGGAACTCGAGCGCATCGGCCGGCAGGGCCATTTCGACGCACTGTTCTTCAACGAACTCGGCGAGCTCGCGGAGGGCGCGCGCACGAACGTGTTCCTGGACCCGGGTGACGGAATGCTGCTGACGCCACCGCTCGCGAGCGGCGCGCTCGATGGCGTCTATCGCCGCCGCCTGCTGAACGACGGTCGTGCCAGGGAGTGCCGCCTGATGCGCCCGGATCTCGACGGCGCGAGCGCGATATATCTCGCGAATGCGGTGCGCGGGCTGTTCCGTGTGGACCTCGACCGCGGATGAATAGTTGTTCCGGGTTCGAAACCGTGCTGGTTATACTTTTCCGGTCAATCACTCGAGGAACTCCCGAATGAAGCTCGAAACGCTCGCCGTCCACGGCGGCTACAGCCCCGACCCGACCACCAAGGCAGTCGCCGTGCCGATCTACCAGACCACCTCGTACGCGTTCGACGACACGCAGCACGGCGCCGACCTGTTCGACCTCAAGGTGCAAGGCAACATCTACACGCGCATCATGAACCCGACCCAGGACGTACTCGAAAAGCGCGTCGCGGCGCTCGAGGGCGGGATCGCCGGCCTGGCAATGGCATCCGGCATGGCGGCGATCACCGCGGCGATCCAGACGATCGCCGAAGCCGGCGACAACATCGTCACGTCGAGCACGCTGTACGGCGGCACCTACAACCTGTTCGCGCACACGCTGCCGCAATACGGCGTCGAAGTGCGCTTTGCCGATTACCGCGACCCGGAAGCGTTCGAGCGCCTGATCGACGGACGCACGAAAGCGGTGTTCTGCGAATCGGTCGGCAACCCGCTCGGCAACATCACCGACTTCCAGAAGCTCGCCGACGTCGCGCACGGCAAGGGCGTACCGCTGATCGTCGACAACACCGTCCCGTCGCCGTACCTGTGCCGCCCGTTCGAATACGGCGCCGACATCGTCGTTCATGCGCTGACGAAATATCTCGGCGGGCACGGCAACTCGCTCGGCGGCATCATCGTCGATTCCGGCAAGTTCCCGTGGGCGCAGCACAAGGCGAGGTTCAGGCGACTCAACGAGCCGGACGTCTCGTACCACGGCGTCGTGTATACCGAAGCGCTCGGCGCCGCCGCCTACATCGCCCGCGCACGCGTCGTGCCGCTGCGCAACATGGGCGCGGCGATCTCGCCGTTCAACGCGTTCCTGATCCTGCAGGGCATCGAGACGCTCGCGCTGCGCATGGACCGCATCTGCGAAAACAGCGTCAGGATCGCGAGCTTCCTGAAGAACCACGCGAAAGTGAGCTGGGTGAACTACGCTGGCCTGCCGGAGCACGAGGACCATGGCCTCGTGCAGCGCTACATGGGCGGGCGCGCGTCGGGCATCCTCACTTTCGGCGTGCAGGGCGGAAGCGCCGCCGGCGCACGCTTCCAGGATGCGTTGAAGCTGGTCACCCGCCTCGTCAATATCGGCGACTGCAAGACGCTCGCGTGCCACCCGGCATCGACGACGCATCGCCAGCTGTCGCCGGACGAGATGGCGAAGGCCGGCGTTTCCGAAGACATGATCCGGCTGTCGGTCGGCATCGAGCACATCGACGACCTTATCGCCGACCTCGACGGCGCGCTCGCGGCGGCTTGAGGGGCGACCTGAGGGGCGACCTGAGGGGCACCACGCCCGGCACTCCGGTGCCGGGACACCGTGCGCGCCGCAGTCCGGCCGAGCGGAAAACCTCTTCAGCGCAGCGAGAAAATCGCGCTGCGCCCACCGCCCTCCGCATCCTGCGCCGGCTCGACTTTCGGGGCCAGCAGAAAGACCCGGTTCGCGGCGATCTCGCCTTTTTCGAGCAGGCGACTCTTGACCGACTGCGCCCGCTCCTGCGCGAGACGGCGCAGCGCTTCGTCATCGACCACGATGTTGGCGAGCATCAGCGCTTCCATCTCGGCTTCCGGCAGATCCTTGAGCAGACCGATCACGTTGCGCGGCCGTTTGAAATCCGCGTCCCGATACACGCGCTCGAGCCATTTCGGATACTCCTCGGCGTCGATGACGACGTCTTCGAGCGGAGGCGCCTCGTCACGGCGCCGGACCGATTCCTTGAGCTTCGCCGCTTTCATCATTCGCAACAGGATCACTTTCTTCAGCCCCGCCGTGTCACTCTCTCGATCGGCCTCACCGGTAATTTCGAGCTGCAGCGCCGGCCGCTCGGTCAGCGCCTTCGCCAGCGTCTCGATCTTCTGTTCCGCCGCCGTGTCGAAGCTGCTGCGACCGGGCGGAAAATCGAGCTGCGACAGCTCTTCCCCACCACCGAACATCGATCCGAGCAACGCAAAGGGTGCGGTAAGCGCCTTGCCGATCAGGTTCAGGATCGCCTTGACGACGAGACCGCCGATGCTGAACTGGGGGTCGTCGAGCGAACCGCTGATCGGCATGTTGAGGTCGATCTCGCCGGCGCGGTTCTTGAGCAGCGACACGGCGAGCTGCACCGGCAGATTCGGCGCATCGGGGCTGTCCGCACGGTCGCCGAACGTGAGCTGGTCGAGGAACAGCCGGTTCGTCGCGGTCAGCTTGCGATCCTCGATCTTGTAAGTCAGGTCGGCCGACAGCTTGCCTTTCTGAATCCCGTAGCCCACGTACTTGCTTGAATAGGGGGATACGCCGGTCAGCTCGAAATCCTTCACCGATGCGGCAATATCGAGGTAGCGGTCTTCCCTGAACGGATTGAATTCGCCGCTGATCGTGACGGGCGCGGTGTCATCGACCTTGCCCTGCAGGTCGAGCCGCGCCAGCGTCGCCGGGTCTGACGACAGGCCGACCACCTCGCCTTCCATTCCGGTCAGGTTCGCGTCGTAGTTGGGACGAATGAAGCGGTCGCTGAACGCGATGTTGCCTTGCTTGATCAGTATCTTGCCGATCGAGATCGGCGGCGGCGGAGTCGCCGGAGGCGGAACTTCGACGCTCGTCGTACGGCCCGAGGATTCGGGCGCGGGTTTTGTCGCATCGGCGGCAGGAGCTGCCTCGGGTTGCTGGCGGATTTCTCGCAGATTGAGCTGGCCGGTCTCGTCGAGAATCAGGCGGGTATAGAAATCCGTCAGCGCGACTTCGCGGATCGAAACCGCCAGCGGCGCGGTGCGCACATCGACCTCTGCGAGCGCGAGGCTGCGCCAGCGCAGGAAATCGGTCGCATGGTTCTTGTCGATGGACGAAAAGTTCGCGACACCCAGATTGCCGCGGAAGCGCCCTTTCACGTTGCCGCCGCGTACAGACTCGAAAGCGAGGGTGCCGCGCGTCGTCACGGTGCCGCGCGAGATGGCGATGTTGAGCTGTTCGACGACGTAGGGCTGCAGCGGCAACAGATCGACGCTGCGCAGATCGACACGAAGGTTTCCCTTCAATGGATCGAGCGCAATCGTTCCACTGACGGCCGCCCGTCCCCTTTTGTTGACGCGCGCACCGAGCTCGAATTTCGTCGCGGCGCCCTTGGCGGTGCTGAGGCCGTCCGCCTTGAGCTTTATCCCGGCGGCCTGCAGCACGATCGGTGCACCCTGGGTGCGATCCTCGAAGCGGACCGCCCAGTCGTCGAATGCGAGCCGTTCGAGCGCAAACGACCACGGTTTTTCGGGCGCGGCCGGGTTCGCGTTCGCACTCGCCGAACGCCTGCCGGCCTGTCCTTTCGGCGAGGCGGGCTCGTCGAACAGCCCGAGCGCGTCCAGCTTGCCGTTGCGCGCCTTCACCAGCGCGAACGATGCACCTTTCGATTCGACCGCCCCGATCGTCACCGTCCGCTGCGCCCGCGACACCGCGACCGCCTCGAGTGCTAGCTGTGGCAGCTTGACGAGCGGCCGCTTCTGGCTTTTCAGCGCGAGCTCGAACTGGCGCAACACCACCGACTCGGCGAGCACGTCGATCGCCGCTTCCTTCTCGCCGAGCCTCACCTTGTACCCGACGGTCACGTCGAGGCGGCCGTCACGGATCTCGCCGCCCGGCAGTGCCGCCGCGTAGTAAGGCGCGTAGCGGCCGACCTGGAAGTTCTCCGCGACCACCCGGCCCTCGAGTTCGAACGGGTTCAGACGCAGGCGATCACGGTGGCTGCTCTTCTCGCCCGCGTCGGTGACGAAATCGAGCGCGACCTCGGCGATGGCGTCCGGCGCCGAGCCGACATTCTTCGCTTCGAGGACGAGATCCTTCAGCTCGGTGCGAAATGGCGCCGAAGCGGCGCGGTCCTCGAAACGCACTGTCGCCCCGGAGATCTTCGCCTCGTCGAGCAGGAACACGGGAGGCGACTTCACGTCGGCGTCCGCCGCTGCCTCGCCCGGCGACGGAGTCGTTGCGCCGCTCTGTGCCGGCTGCCCGGTCGCCGCGGCGGCCTCGGGACGGGGAATGATCTGCTGGAAGTTGATCTGGCCGCCGGCGAGGCGGACCACGTCGACCTCGGGCTGCGAGATTTCGAGGCGCCCGAAATGCCACTTGCCGACCAGCGGCTGGACGTCGGCAAGGCTCAGCGCGAGCGCCGGAACATTCAGCATCGGCTCCCCTTTCGCTCCCTCCAGCCGCAAGTCCGCAAGCTCCACCGAACCGGTCAGCGCGACTTTCGGTGTAGCCTCGGGTGGCTGGGAGAAAGCCAGCCGCAAGCGCGTCGTGAGCCGCCCTTCAGGCACCTTGAACGCAGCGTCGAACGGCAGATAGGCGAGATACGGCGTGAAGTCGAAACCGTCCAGGTCGATGCCGAGCGCAGTTTCGCGGTCCGGCGCGAACGGCCGGGACTGCCCGGTGACCTGCAGGGGCCGGCCGTTGACGAGCGCCGACAGCTCCGGCTCGACGAACAGCTCGACTTTCGACGGCAGGTTCGACAAGAACGGCAGGCCGATATTGATTGCCGACAGCTCGTGTTCGAGCCCGACGGGACGATCCTCGACCAGCAGCTTCCCGTCGATGACGCGGATGTTGTTGAGCGAGAAGCGCGCTTCGCCCTTTTTTTCCTCCTGCTGCGGCTTCGCCGCGAAGCGTTCGAGCACGTCGGACCAGTTGTGACGTCCCCCATCTAGCCGCACCAGATGCGCCTGCGGGCGCTCGAGCCGCAACTCGCGCAACACCGGGCCGCCCCTGAGCAGCGATTCGGCTTCGAGATTCGCGTACAGCGTGCCGAACGAGAGCGCGTTGCCCTGCCCGTCGGCTTCGGCGATATTGAAGCCGCTGACCGTCATTGACAGAGCAAAAGGATTGATGCGGACTTTCTCGATCGTAACGGTGCGCCCGATCGAGTCGCCCAGGAGGCGTGCGCCGAAGTGGCGCGCGACCGGCGGCAGGATCAGGAACCCGAGGATCGCGATGACCACGACGATGCCGGCGATCCACTTGACGGGCCGCCCGAGCTTTGCCGCCACGTTGTTCAGCCGTCCAGTCTCTCGCACTTTCGCCACAGCCTGCCCCTCATTGTCATCCCGGCCCGGGCCGTCAATGACGGCAATCTAGCAGGCGGAGCGTGACCTGGGAATGTGGCCCCTGTCGCCTGCGAATTGCCGCACCCCGTGCGGCGGCGTATGCTGCGCCGCTTTCCACCTGTCGAGCGACTCCGTTGGCCGAGCTGAATTTCGATGTGATCGTGATCGGTGCAGGGGCAGCGGGCATGATGTGCGCGGCCCAGGCGGGCCGGCGCGGCCGCAAGGTGCTGATCATCGATCACGCCGAAAAGCTCGCGGAAAAGATCCGCATCTCGGGCGGCGGCCGCTGCAACTTCACGAACCGTCGCGTCGGGCCGGAAAACTTCCTTTCGCGCAATCCACATTTCGCCCGTTCCGCGCTGGCGCGTTACGGCTCCGCCCAGTTCATCGAACTCGTCGAGCGCCACGGCATCCGTTATCACGAGCGCAATCTTGGACAACTGTTCTGCGACGAATCGGCGCAGCAGATCATCGACATGCTGCGGGCCGAGTGCGAAGACGGCGGCGTGCGCTTCGCGATGCCGCTGCGAGTCGAGGCGGTCGCCCGCCAGGAAGACGCTCTCGCCCGCTTCGCCGTCGATACGGCCCGGGGACGATATACGTGCACCAACCTGGTGATCGCGTGCGGCGGACTATCGATTCCGAAGATCGGCGCCACGCCGTTCGGGTACCGCATCGCCGAACAATTCGGCATTCCGGTCGTGCCGCCCCGCCCGGCGCTGGTGCCGCTGACGCTGCCGCCCGAGACGCTGCAGCGCTTCGCATCGCTTGCCGGCTGTTCGCTGGACATCGAAGCGCAATGCAACGGCGGACGTTTTCGCGAAGCCGCGCTGATCACCCACCGAGGGCTGTCGGGCCCGGTCGTGCTGCAGGTGTCGAGCTACTGGCAGGCGCAGGCGTACGATGCGGGGGACTGGGCGCCGGTATGTTTCAACCTGCTCCCCGGAATCGACGCGCAGGCCTGGCTCGAGCAGCACGCGGGCGATCGCGGGCTGCTCGCGAACCTCCTTGCCGAGCGCCTGCCGCGGCGCTTCGCGCATGCGTGGTGCGCCTTGCACGGCTGGGAGCGGCCACTGAACCGGTTCCGCGCAGCCGAGTTGAAGATCGTCGCCACCGCATTGTCGGCCTGGGAGATCATGCCGTCCGGCACGCAAGGCTACGCGAAGGCGGAAGTGACGCTGGGCGGCGTCGACACCCGCGCGTTGTCCTCGAAGACGATGGAGGCGAGCGCGTGCAAGGGCCTCCATTTCGTCGGCGAGGTGATGGACATCACTGGCCACCTCGGCGGTTTCAATTTTCAGTGGGCGTGGTCTTCCGGGCACGCGGCCGGCCAGTCCGTGTGACGCCTCCGGGGGGGGGCGGCGCGATAATCCCGTCTGCATTGCAGGCAGCCGGCCGCGTACGAATTGAAGTTGGCTTCCTGACCATTTGACTCTAATCAAGGTCGCCAGTGTGTGAATTCGGAGAATGGGGTCACCTTAAAGGAGACGCCCACCATGAACGACATCACCACGCTTATGAGCCACGACCACCGCAGCTGCGACGAATCCTTCGCTCGGGCTGAAACCGCCATCTCGCGCGGCAAGTGGGATGAGGGAATTGCCGAACTGGAAAAGTTCATCGCCGAACTCGAAACGCATTTCACCGCCGAGGAATCGATCCTCTTCCCGCGTTTCGAATCCGTCACCGGCATGACCGAAGGCCCGACCAAAGTGATGCGCGGCGAGCACGCGGACATGCGCGAAGCGCTCGAGCGCATGCGCGATGCAGTTGCCCGGCGCGACAAGGACGACTACGCGGGCGAAGCCGAAACGCTGCTGATCCTGATGCAGCAGCACAACATGAAGGAAGAGAACGTCCTTTACCCGATGTGCGACGCGCAGCTTGCCGGGGAAAACCTCCCGCCCACGCTCGCGAAGCAGCTGGGCCGCGAACAGGCCGCATGAAGCAGGTCATCGATGCGCGGGGGCTCGAGCCCCCACAGCCTTTCGAACTCGTCATGGAGGCGATCGCCGACCTGCGTCCCGGGGAAGGCGTGAAGCTGCTCCTCGATCGCATGCCCTATCCACTGTTCCGCATCCTCGACCGCGACCGCTATCGCTATGAGAGCCGGGTTCGCGACGACGGTGTGGTCGAAATCGACATCGTCGCCCCATGACTACCGCCGACCTCAGTCTCAGCTACGAAGCTGCGCCCACGTTTTCGACGCCGCTCAGGTTTTTCCTGACGGCGCCGCTGTTCGGAGCGCTTGCAGGAGTGGTGCTCCTTCTCGTTCCCGACCTGCTCGGGTCGCGATGGACTCCCGGGGCGCTTGCGCTGACCCACCTGATCGCCGTGGGGTTCATGCTGAACATCATGTTCGGGGCCCTGTTCCAGATCCTGCCGGTGGTGGCCGGGGCGGCGATTCCGAATGCGCGGATCGTCGCGGGAATCGTTCATGTGGGTCTCGCGACGGGCGTCGCAAGCCTGACGTGGGGGCTCGGAGCTGGCTCGCCGCCGTTCCTGAACGCCGCGGTCGTGCTGCTGGGGATCACGTTCGGTGTGTTTCTGGTGGCCGCGGGGTATGGTTTGCGACGCACGCCGATCGCCCAGGCGACCCCCAGGGATCTGCGCTTCGCGTTGCTCGGCTTCGGCATCGCGGCCACGCTCGGGATGGCGCTGGCGATGATCCTGTCGGGCGGGTTGTCCCTGCCGCTGGCAACCGTCGTCAAGCTGCATGTCGGCTGGGCGTGGCTCGGCGGGTCGGGATTGTTGCTGGCGGCGACGAGTTGGGTCGTCGTGCCGATGTTCCAGATCACGCCGAATTATCCGGCCCGGCTCACACGTTACTGGGCGTTGCTGACATGCGCGGCGCTTGTCGCATGGAGCGCGGCCGTGCTCGCCGGGTTTTCGTTGCTCGAATTCATTCTGGCGATCGCGCTGGCCGCCTTGTCCGGCGCGTTTGCGATCACGACGCTGCGCCTGCAGACCCGCTCCCGGCGTTCGGTTCCGGACAACACGACGCGCGCGTTCCAGCTCGCGATGTCGTGCATGATCGCCGGGCTTCTGTGCATCGTCGCCGCACACCGGTTCGATCATGACGTGTGGCCGGTGCTGGCCGGCATCCTGATCCTGCATGGCGGCTTCGTCACAGCGATCGTCGGCATGCTCTACAAGATCGTCCCGTTTCTCGCGTGGCTGCATCTGTCGCAGGCGGGGATGAAAGCGCCGAACATGAAGAAGCTGCAACCGGACGGTCCGATCCGCAAGCATCTCATCGCCCACGCGGTGGCTCTCGCAGTGCTCCTGATCGCGGCGCTCAGCGGCAGCACGCTCGTCGTCCGGGCCGCAGGAGTGCTGGTGATGCTCGAGTTCGGCCTGCTGTTCGCCAACCTGATGCGCGTCCTCGGCGCATACCACAACGCCCGCAGCGCCTGAAGCGCAGCGTCTCACGGGAATCCTCGAAGGCCGCCGTCCGGGCGGCCTTCGTCATTCCGGCGATCGGACCGCTGCAGTCCCCCCGGATTTCTTCCTGATCGGTCGCCTCACGCAGCGGTGCACCTCGAGGACTAGTTCCAAATGACTAGTTCTCCGGGCGGAGGACTACCACTTTCCCATGCTTTTGGCGAATGGCGGGCAGCTTCCGCAAGGCATACGCTTCGTCCCGGCCTGGAGCGATCTCCGCTCCACATTCGAGGATGGAAGGAACATGCCCTCACAACGTCAAAAGCAGTTCTCCGTTCTGCTGATGAGCACCACGGCATTCACAATGTGCTTTGCCGCGTGGATGCTGTTCGCCGTGATCGGGATCCCGATCAAGGCGCAGTTGGGCCTCAATGAAACCCAGTTCGGCCTGCTCGCGGCGACTCCCGTGCTGACCGGGTCGCTGGTACGTCTGCCGTTGGGACTGTTGACCGACAAGCTCGGCGGCCGGGTGGTGTTCTTCCTGCTGATGCTGGCGGCGGTCGTGCCGATCTACCTGATCGGCGAGGCAACGCAATACTGGCAGTTCCTGGTCGCCGGCCTCTTCGTCGGCCTCATCGGCGGTTCGTTCTCGGTCGGCATCGCATACTGCGCGCGCTGGTTCGAGCGCAAGAACCAGGGTTTCGCAATGGGCGTGTTCGGCGCCGGCAACTCGGGCGCCGCCCTGACGAAGTTCGTCGCCCCGGCGCTGGTCGTTGCCTACGGCTGGCAGTTCGTGCCGAAGGCATTCGCGGTCGCGATGCTGATCATCGCGATCGCGTTCTGGTTCTTCACTTACGACGATCCGAAGCACCGCGTCTCGTCGAGCGTGAAGTTCTCCGACCAGTTGCGCGTGCTGAAGAATCCGCGCGTGTGGAAATACTGTCAGTACTACTCGATCGTTTTCGGCGGCTATGTCGCGCTGGCGCTGTGGATGACGAAGTACTACGTCGCGGAATTCGGCCTCGGCCTCGAGACGGCAGCGCTGCTGGCGGCCTGTTTCTCGTTGCCCGGCGGCGTGCTGCGCGCGGTCGGCGGCTGGTTCTCGGACCGCTTCGGCGCCCACAAGGTCACCTGGTGGGTGATGTGGGTGTCCTGGGTGTGCCTGTTCCTGCTGTCGTACCCGCACACCGAATTCACGATCATGACGGTAGCCGGCCCGAAGACTTTCGCGATCCATCACAACATCTGGTTCTTCACCGTGCTGATGTTCACCGTCGGCGTCGCCTGGGCGTTCGGCAAGGCCTCGGTGTTCAAGTACATCTCGGACGAGTTCCCGCACGACATCGGCGCGGTGTCGGGAATCGTCGGCCTCGTCGGCGGGCTGGGCGGCTTCCTGCTGCCGATCATGTTCGGCGCGCTCCTCGACCTGACCGGCGTGCGCTCGAGCGCGTTCATGCTGCTCTACGGCGTCACCTGGGTTTCGCTGATCTGGATGTACTGGACCGAAGTGCGCCGCACCGACGTGATGCACGGCGGCGAAGCGGATGTGCTGCATGGCGGCACCGCGCCCGTGACCGCAACGAAGTGAACGAACCCCTGAAACAGGAGTAATTCCATGTCACCTGCAAAACTGCGTCCGATTACCGCGACTCCGGGAGCTGCCGGCGTAAGTCCGGGAGAGCGTCCGCGCGGTCCGGACATCGCCGAATGGCATCCCGAGGATGCGCAGTTCTGGGCGCGCGAAGGCAGCCGCATTGCGAACCGCAACCTGTGGATCTCGATCCCCAGCCTGCTCTGTGGCTTCGCGGTGTGGTTGATGTGGGGCATCATCACCGTGCAGATGGCCAATGCAGGCTTCCCCTTCACGCCTGACCAGCTGTTCTCGATAGCGGCAATTTCCGGCCTGTCCGGCGCGACGCTGCGCATCCCGGCGTCGTTCTTCATCCGGCTCTGCGGCGGTCGCAACACGGTGTGGCTGACGACCGTGCTGCTGATCATCCCGGCCCTCGGCACCGGCATTGCGCTGCAGGACAAGAACACTCCGCTGTGGGTCTTCCAGCTGATGGCGCTGCTGTCGGGCATCGGCGGCGGCAACTTCGCCTGTTCGATGGCGAACATCAGCACCTTCTTCCCGAAGCGCCTGCAGGGCACGGCGCTGGGGCTGAACGCCGGTCTCGGCAACTTCGGCGTCACGACCTCGCAGATCCTGATCCCCGCAGTGATGACGCTGGGCCTGTTCGGCGCAATCGGCGGCGACGCGATCCCGCTCGCGAAGGATTCGGCGACGCTGATCGGGAAGATCGCCGCCGGCACCCCGACTTTCGTGCAGAACGCCGGCTTCGTGTGGCTGCTGCTGCTCGTGCCACTCGCCGTGATCGGCTGGTTCGGCCTGAACAACCTCAAGGTCGTATCGCCGAACACCGGCTCGACCGGCGTGGCGATGGGCCGCATCCTGCTGATGTACGGTATCGCGCTCGCCGTCTCCGGCATCGGCCTGTACCTCTACCTGCCGACCCCCAACGGCTCCGGACTGCTCGCCGGCAACGGCATGTGGATCGTGTTGCCGCTGGTGATCTTCGGCACGCTGTTCGCCCTCAAGGCGGTCGCGACCGGCGAAATGAAGACGAACCTGAACAAGCAGTTCGCCATCTTCGGCAACAAGCACACCTGGTCGATGACTGCGCTCTACGTTGTGACTTTCGGCTCGTTCATCGGCTTCTCGATGGCGCTGCCGCTGTCGATCACGGTGATCTTCGGCAACACGCACGTGTTCGATCCGGCGGCAAATGTCTGGGTGCATGCGAAGAACCCGAACGCGCCCTCCGCGCTGATGTACGCATGGATCGGCCCCTTCGTCGGCGCCCTGATCCGACCGGTCGGTGGCTGGATCTCCGACAAGCTCGGCGGCTCGATCGTCACTCAGGTGATCTCGGTCGTGCTGGTCGGCGCATCGGCAGTGACCGGCTACGTGATGCATCTCGCCTACCAGTCGGCCACGCCCGAGAGCTACTTCCTCGCCTTCATGCTGCTTTTCATCCTGCTGTTCGCCGCCTCGGGCATCGGCAACGGCTCGACCTTCCGCACCGTCGGCTTCGTCTTCGACCAGGACCAGCGCGGCCCGGTGCTCGGCTGGACCTCGGCGGTCGCGGCCTACGGTTCCTTCATCGCGCCGGTCGTCATCGGCGGGCAGATCAAGGCCGGCACGCCGGAAAACGCGATGTACGGCTTCGCCGTGTTCTACGCGGCGTGTCTCGTCCTCAACTGGTGGTTCTATCTGCGGAAGAACGCCTACATCCGCAACCCCTGACCCCCTTTCTTTCCAGAAAACCGATCGATTACGAATCGCAGAATCACAGGAGCAAGCAATGAGTCATTTTCTCGACCGACTGAAGTTCTTCGACAAGGTCAAGGACACGTTTGCCGGCGGCCACGGCATCGTCACGAACGAAGATCGCAACTGGGAAGACGCCTACCGCAACCGGTGGCGTCACGACAAGGTCGTGCGCTCGACGCACGGCGTGAACTGCACCGGTGGCTGTTCGTGGAAGATCTTCGTCAAGAACGGCCTGGTGTCGTTCGAGATGCAGCAGACCGACTACCCGCGCACGCGTGAAGACCTGCCGAACCACGAACCCCGTGGTTGCCAGCGCGGTGCATCGTTCTCGTGGTACCTCTATTCGCCGCACCGCATCAAGCACCCGATGATCCGCGGCCGGCTGCTCGAGCTGTATCGTGCCGAACGCAAGACGGGCAAGGATCCGGTCGAAGCGTGGGCGGCGATCCAGGCCGACAATGCCAAGCGCGACAAGTACATCACCGTGCGCGGCCTCGGCGGCTTCGTGCGCACCGACTGGCAGGAAGTCAACGAGATCATCGCCGCGGCGAACATCTACACGATCAAGAAGTGGGGTCCGGACCGCATCTACGGTTTCTCCCCGATCCCGGCGATGTCGATGATCTCGTACGCGGCAGGCGCCCGCTACCTGTCGCTGATCGGCGGCGCTTGCGGCTCGTTCTACGACTGGTACTGCGACCTTCCGGCAGCGAGCCCGCAGACCTGGGGCGAGCAGACCGACGTGCCCGAAGCGGCCGACTGGTACAACTCGACCTACATCATCATCACCGGCGCGAACCTGCCGATGACGCGCACGCCCGACGCGCACTTCGCGACCGAAGTGCGCTACAAGGGCACGAAGATCGTGTCGATGGCACCGGACTACGCCGAATACGTGAAGTTCGCCGACCTGTGGATGCCCGTCAAGCAGGGCACCGACGCCGCCGCGTTCCTCGCGATGGGCCACGTCGCGCTGAAAGAATATTTCATCGACCGCCAGGACCCCTACTTCGCCGAATACGCGCGCAAGTACACCGATTTGCCGATGCAGGTGATCCTGCGTCCGTTCGGCGACGGCTACGTGTCGGACCGCAACCTGCGGGCGATCGACTTCGAAGGCAGCCTCGGCGAAGCGAACAACCCGGACTGGAAGACGATTGTCTATGACGCGCGCACCAACGCGTATGTCGCGCCGAACGGCTCGATCGGCTTCCGCTGGGGCGAGGAAGGCAAGTGGAACCTGCTGGCGAAGAACGCCGCCACGCAGGACGAGATCGAAGCCGAGCTGTCGTGCATCGACGCCAGCGACGAAGTCGTGCCGGTCGGTTTCCCGCACTTCCAGCCGGGCGAGCCGGGCCTGCTGTACCGCAACGTGCCGGTGCGCAAGCTGACGCTCGCGTCGGGCGAAACCGTTTATGTCACCTCGGTGTTCGACATGCAGGTGGCGCAGTACGGCATCGACCGCGGCCTCGGCGGCGACAACGTCGCCCGTTCGTACGACGACTCGTCGGTTGCCTACACTCCCGCCTGGGCAGCGAAAGTCACCGGCGTCAAGGCCGCCGACATCGAGCGCACCGGTCGCGAGTTCGCCAGCAACGCGTCGAAGACGCGCGGCAAGTCGATGATCATCATGGGCGCGGCGATCAACCACTGGTACCACAACGACATGCAGTACCGGTCGATCATGAACCTGCTGCACATGTGCGGCTGCGTCGGCCAGAGCGGCGGTGGCTGGGCACACTATGTCGGCCAGGAGAAGCTGCGCCCGCAGGCCGGCTGGGCGCCGATCGCGTTCGCGACCGACTGGCAGCGTCCGCCGCGCCACCAGAACTCGACGTCGTACTGGTATTTCCACACCGACCAGTGGCGCTACGAGGCGGTCGACGCCGACGAGTTGCTGCAGCCGGCTGCGAAGGGCAAGTACAAGGGCTACAAGCTCGCCGACTACAACGTCGTCGCCACCCGCCTCGGCTGGCTGCCTTCGGCGCCGCACTTCAACCGCAACCCGCTCGAACTCGTTGCCTCGGCCGAGAAGGCCGGCGCGAAGGACGAGGCCGGTGTCGCGCAGTACATCGTCGACGAGCTCAAGTCCGGCAAGCTCGACGTCGCGTTCGCCGATCCGGACGCCGAGGAAAACTGGCCGCGCAACCTCTTCGTGTGGCGCGCGAACCTCATCGGCTCGTCGGCGAAAGGTCACGAGTACTTCCTCAAGCACCTCCTCGGCGCGCAGAACGGCGTGCTGCAGGAAGGCGGCGACGGCGCCGGCACGAAGGAAGTGAAGTGGCACGGCGAAGCTCCGGTCGGCAAGCTCGACCTCATGGTGGACATCAACTTCCGCCTCAACTCCACCGGTGCCTACTCGGACATCATCCTGCCGACCGCCACGTGGTACGAGAAGAACGACCTCAACACCACCGACATGCATCCGTTCATCCACCCGCTGTCGGAAGCAGTGACGCCGGGCTGGGAGTCGAAGTCGGACTGGCAGATCTTCAGGACGATCGCGAAGACCTTCTCGGATCTCGCCGAGAAGCACCTCGGCGTCGTCAAGGACATCGTCGCGCTGCCGATGCAGCACGACTCGCCGTTCGAACTGGCGCAGCCGCTGGGCGGCATCAAGGACTGGAAGCGCGGCGAATGTGAGCCGGTTCCGGGCAAGACGCTGCCGCTGCTCAAGCTCGTCGAGCGCGATTTCGCCAACACCTACCGCAAGTACATCGCGCTCGGCCCGCTGATGACCAAGCTCGGCAACAACGTCAAGGGCATCGACTGGAACACCGACCAGGAATACGAAGAGCTCAAGAAGTGCAACTACACGGTGAAGCTGCCGGGGATCTCGTTCGGCATGCCGTCGCTCGAGGAAGACATCTCGGTGTGCGACGCGGTGATGCGCATGGCGCCGGAGACCAACGGTGAAGTCGCGCACAAGTCGTGGTCGGCGCTGTCGAAGAAGACCGGCATCGACCACCATCACCTGTACGCCGGACGCCACGAGGACAAGATCACGTTCCGCGACATCCAGGCCCAGCCGCGCAAGATCATCACCGCGCCGACGTGGTCCGGAATCGAATCGGAGACGGTCAGCTACACCGCCGGCTACACGAACATCCACGAGCACATCCCGTTCCGCACCCTGACCGGCCGCGCCCACTTCTACCAGGATCACGAGTGGTTCCTCGACTTCGGCGAAGGTTTCTGCGCGTATCGTCCGCCGGTCGACACGAAGGCGCAGAACGTGATCCCCGATTCGGTACGCAAGAAGCCGCACCTGACGCTGTCGTGGATCACGCCGCACTCCAAGTGGGGCATCCACTCGTCGTACCAGGACAACCTGCGCATGCTGTCGCTGTTCCGTGGCGGCCCGTACGTGTGGGTGTCGGAAGACGATGCGAAGGAAATCGGCCTGAAGGACAACGACTGGGTCGAGGCGATCAACGCGAACGGCGCGACGATGGCCCGCGCAGTGGTGTCGCAGCGCGTGCCGCGCGGCATGGCGCTGATGTACCACGCACAGGAAAAGACGGTGAATGTCCCCGGCTCGCCTTCCACCGGCAAGCGCGGCGGCATCCTGAACTCCGTGACGCGCGTGATCGTCAAGCCGACGAACATGGTCGGCGGCTACGCTCAGCTCGCGTACAGCTTCAACTACTACGGCACGGTGGGCTGCCAGCGTGACGAGATGGTGGTGCTGCACAAGGTCGCGGACCAGGACATCGACTGGCTTGAACGGCCGCTGACCGCCGAGCGGGAAGCGCAGCGCAATCCGGTCGGGGTCGGCCCGCGGTAATTGAGGAGCCGACAGGACGTATTTACGGAGGGTGGGGTGTTTGCGGAGCGGGCGAGGACTGTCTGAGCGAGCATAGCGAGCGAGTTCCGCAGCCCGCGGAGCAAATACCCCACCCGGAGCGAAGCGGCACCACGCCCTCGCTCCCAGGATCAAGGATTAGGAGAAACGAATGAAAATCCGCGCGCAATTCGCGATGGTATTCAACCTGGACAAGTGCATCGGTTGCCATACCTGCTCGGTGACCTGCAAGAACGTCTGGTCGAACCGCAAGGGCATCGAATACGCCTGGTTCAACAACGTTGAATCGAAACCCGGCATCGGCTATCCGAAGCAGTGGGAAAACCAGGAAAAGTGGAAAGGCGGCTGGGAAAAGGTCAACGGCAAGCTCGAACTGAAGGCCGGCGGCCGGTTGAAGAAGATCGTGCAGATTTTCGCCAACCCGAACATGCCGGAGATCGACGACTACTACGAGCCGTTCACGTACGACTACGCCCGCCTGCAGAACGCGCCGCTGTCGGAAGCCACGCCGACGGCGCGCCCGGTGTCGCAGATCACCGGTCAGAAAATGGACAAGATCACGTGGGGCCCGAACTGGGAAGACGACCTGGCCGGCGAATTTGCCGCGCGCTCGCAGGACGCCAACTTCGCGAACATGCAGAAGGAGATGTACAAGCAGTTCGAGAACACCTTCCACCTGTACCTGCCGCGCATCTGCAACCACTGCATCAACCCCGCCTGTGTCGCGTCCTGCCCGTCCGGCGCACTTTACAAGCGCGAGGAAGACGGCATCGTGCTCGCCGACCAGGACCGCTGCCGCGGCTGGCGGATGTGCATCTCCGGCTGCCCGTACAAGAAAGTGTTCTTCAACTGGGAATCGTCGAAGGCCGAAAAGTGCATCGGCTGCTACCCGCGCGTCGAATCCGGCCTGCCGACCGTGTGCTCGGAATCCTGCGTCGGCCGCATCCGCTACAACGGTATCATCCTCTATGACGCCGACAAGCTGCTGGACGCCGCTTCGACCGACAACGAGCAGGACCTCTACAAGGCCCACCTCGACCTCTTCGTCGATCCGTACGACCCCGCGATCATCGCCCAGGCGCTGAAGGACGGCGTGCCGCAGAGCTGGATCGACGCCGCGCAGAAGTCGCCGATCTACAAGATGGCAGTCGAGTGGAAGATCGCGTTCCCGCTGCACCCCGAGTTCCGCACGCTGCCGATGATCTGGTACATACCGCCGCTTTCCCCGGTGCAGTCGCAGATCGACCAGAAGACGCTGCCGACCGAAGCCGACGGCGTGATTCCGAAAGCGGAGGCGATGCGCCTGCCGGTGCAGTACCTCGCGAACCTGCTGACCGCGGGCAAGACCGAATACATCACGGGCGCACTCAACCGCCTGCTCGCGATGCGCTCCTACATGCGCTCGATCCACGTCGAAGGCAAGCCGGACGTCGGGCCGCTGCAGCGCGCCGGCATCGACGAGAACATCGCGAAGGAGATGTACCGTTATCTGGCGATCGCGAACTACGAGGACCGCTTCGTCGTGCCGACCGCGCACGAGGAAATCCGTCTCGACGACTACCACGCCTTCCAGGGCCAGAACGGCTTCACGTTCGGTAACGACTCGTCGACCGGCGTGACGCGCAATTCGCTGTTCCCCGAGCGCCGCAAGGACAGCGCCGAGCCGCGCGAACCCGCGCCGCTCGCCGGCCCGCGCGAATAAAGGAGACGATGATGAAAATTTTCCGATTGCTTTCCGCCCTTCTCGACTACCCGAACGACGAGTTTCTCGCGGCACTGCGCGAAATGACCGGCAATGACGCGCGCGCCTTCGTCGTCGGCCTCGATGAAGAGAATGTCCTCAGCGCCGACGAGGCGGGCCAGGTCGCCGAGTTCATCACCGCGATGCTTGCCACCGAGTCGCTCGAACTGCAGGGCAACTACGTCCAGTGCTTCGACCTCACCGCCGAGCATAGCCTGCACCTGACTCACCACCTGTTCGGCGAGGAGAAGACGCGCGGACCGGCGCTGATCGATCTCGGCGAGTTCTACCGCAGCTACGGGCTGAAGGTCGACGAGAAGGAACTGCCGGACTACCTGCCCGTCATGCTCGAGTTCGTGTCGACGATCGAACTCGACGAGGCGCGGGTGTTCCTCGCCGACGTCGCGAAGGTGCTGAAAGTGCTCGCCGACAACCTGGAAAAATCCGGCAGCGGTCACGCGAAGCTGGTCCGGATCATCGAGAAACAGGGCAGCCTCGCTCGCCTGGCTGCCTGAGGAGACATCATGAACCTGCAAAACTTCTTTTTCGGGGTATACCCCTACATCGCACTGACGGTGTTCATCGTCGGCAGCTGGATCCGCTACGACAACGAGCAGTACACGTGGAAGACCGACTCGTCGCTGCTGCTGTCGAAGCGTTACATGTGGGTCGCGAGCAACCTGTTCCACATCGGCATCCTGGCGATCTTCGCCGGCCATTTCGCCGGGCTGGTGCTGCCCCACGCGCTCTGGATCGCGCTCGGCGTGTCGGACCTCGACCACCAGTGGCTCGCGATCGTCGCGGGCAGCGTGTTCGGCACGATGTGCCTGATCGGCGGCACCATCCTGTGGCTGCGCCGCATGTTCAACGCGCGCGTGCGCGCCGCGAGCCGCACGATGGACGTCTTCATCATCTCCTGGCTGATGATCACGCTGCTGCTGGGCCTGTCGACGCTGCCGATCTCGATCGGTCATGCGAACCATGGCGATCCGGGCGTGATGCTCGCACTGTCGGGCTGGGTGCAGAGCGTGCTGACGCTCAATCCGCAGCCGGCGCTGCTCGATGCGGTCGAGCCGGTGTTCCGCCTGCACATGTTCTTCGGCATGACGGTCTTCCTGCTGTTCCCGTTCTCGCGTCTCGTCCATGTCTGGACTGCGCCGATCAGCTATCTGGGTCGTGCCTACCAGATCGTGCGGACCAAGCGCCAGGTCAAGGCAGCCTGAACCTGAGTCGAAAGTAGTATCGGGCAGCACATTTTGTGCTGCCCGCTCTTGCTCGAGGAGGACTTGCGTCGTAGTCTGCAGGCCTTCTTTCGCAATGAGCGTTCATGCTGCGTCTGCGCAACAGTCTGGCCACCAAAATCACCGGCATTCTGCTGGTGTTTTTCCTTGTCGCCCTCACCGCGATCGGCCTGACGTTGTTCATCTCCTGGCAGCTCGAAGGAGCGGCTGCCGCGATCAACGATGCCGGCAGTTTGCGGATGCGCGCCTACCGCATCGACCACCTGTTGGCACGTGGCCCGGCTGCGACGTCGAATGATCCGATGGCGTTTACCGCTTCCCTGAAGTCGGAATTCGACGACTTCGAACGTGTGTTCGGCGAACTTCGTCGCGGTGACCCGCGCCGGCCACTGTTCATCCCGCGCGACAATGGCATTCCCGCGGATCTCGACGAGATGGCCGAGTTCTGGTCCCTGCGCATCCGTCCCGTGCTCGCCGACCTGATCGCCACATCCGACCCCGAGCGCCGTCGCCCCGGCCTGGCCGAATTCGATCGCACCGTCAAAAGCTTCGTCTCCGGGATCAACGAAGTCGTGCTCAAGATGGAGCGCAGCTACGCCCGCAACACCGATATTCTGCGCGCCTCGCAAGTGTCCCTGATCGCGCTGGCGATCATCGGCACACTGGTCCTGATCCGTTTCTTCTTCGTCCTCGTGATCCAGCCGGTGTGCGAACTGCAGGACGGCATGAAGCGGATGGAACAGGAGGATTTCAATGCGCGCGTCCCGGTGCTCGCGAGCGACGAATTCGGCGAATTGTCGGAAGGCTTCAACCGCATGGCGGTCCACCTGCAAGGCCTGTACGCCACGCTCGAGGAGCGGGTCGCGGCAAAGACGCGCAGTCTCGAGGGAAAAAACCGCGAACTCGAAATCCTCTACGATATCGGCGCTTTCCTGCGTGAGCCCAGTGACGTGGACAGCCTTTGCAGAGGTTTTCTGCAGCGCGTCCAGGCGACCTTCGGTGCCGGGGCCAGCTCCGCGCGATTGCTCGACAGCGGATCCGAGAATCTCTGCCTGACCGTGCACAACGGACTCGACCGGGAGTTCATCGATCGCGAGGCGGTGCTCCAATGCGGCGAATGCCTGTGCGGCGAGGCGGTGCGGCGCGGGACATCGCTGGTGTCGGAATTGAGCGCTCCCGATCCGGCTCTGACGCTGTCGGTATGCCGGCGAGCAGGCTTCCAGGTCATCACGGCCACGGCGATTACCGCGAACAAACAGACGCTCGGCATCTACAACCTGTATTTCGTCGGCGCTCGGCCCCTTTCCGACTCCGACCGCCTGTTGCTCGAAACGCTCGGCCAGCAGCTGGGCATCGCGATCGAGAACCAGCGGCTGCAGGCGAGCGGGCGCGAACACGCCGTATCGGAGGAACGCAACCTGCTCGCACGCGAACTGCACGATTCGATCGCGCAGGGTCTCGCCTTCATGAACCTGCAGGTGCAGATGCTCGAGAGCGCGCTCGACCGCAATGAGGCGGGCGAAGCGCGCGACACGCTGGCGATGCTGCGTCAGGGCGTGCAGGAGAGCTATGACGACGTGCGCGAACTGCTGGTGCATTTCCGCACGCGCGTCGAAAAACAGGACTTGGCCCTGGCGATCACCGCGACCCTGCGTCGCCTGGCCGAACAAACCGGCATCGCCACCGACCTCGACGTGCTGGGCGATGCAGCCCCGCTCGACGCGGAAGCCGAGACGCAGGTTCTCTATGTCGTCCAGGAGGCGCTGTCGAACGTGCGCAAACACGCGAATGCGCGGTCTGTGAAAGTGGTGATCCGCCGCGGCATCGACGGACTTTCGGTGGTCGTTCGCGACGACGGCGTCGGTTTCGATGAAGCCGACCGCAGTACCGCAGCGCAGGAGGCCCACATCGGACTCGAGATCATGAGAGAGCGGACGCTGCGCATCGGCGGACGATTCTCGATACGTTCCGCACGTGGCAAGGGTACCGAAATCCGTGTCGAACTTTCCCGCGTCAAGAAGGAAAACCTCATCGATGCCTGATCCGATCCGTGTCCTCCTGGTCGATGACCACGCCCTTTTCCGCAGCGGCATCAAGTCGCTGCTGCAGCGCCATGCGGAGTTCGAGATCGTCGGCGAGGCCGGCGACGGCATGGAGGGCGTCAAGCGCGCCGGGCAGCTCAAGCCTGATGTCGTGCTGCTCGACCTGCACATGCCCGGGCTCTCGGGGCGCGACGCCGCCGCGATGATGGCGGAAGAGGCGCCGAACTCCCACGTTCTGATGCTCACGGTGTCGGAAGACGCCGAGGATCTCATCGAAACGTTGCGCGCGGGAGCCTGCGGCTATCTTCTCAAGAACATCGAGGCCGATGCCCTGATCGCGGCAATCAACAGGGCAGCCGAGGGCGAATCCGTGATTTCGCCGCAGATGATGGGGAAACTCCTGAAAGGCGTGCGCGGCGAGCTTCCGGTCAAAACCGCGGCGCAGACGGCGGTCGCATCGGAACTCAACAAGCTGTCTCCGCGCGAGCGCGAAATCCTTGCTTTTCTTGCGCGCGGGCAGAGCAACAAGGAAATCGCGCGCAAGCTCGAACTGGCTGAAAGCACCGTGAAGATTCACGTACAGAACGTCCTGCGCAAACTCAACCTGACGAGCCGCGTGCAGGCTGCGGTTTTTGCCGTCGAACAGGGAATCGTGCAGGATTCCGAGGCCTGATGCGGGGCTGATGGAGACTGTGTTGGAAACATCAGGCCCTTCACGCAGCGCCACTTTCGGCCGCGTAGTGCTCCCCTTTGCGTTGATTCCGCCTTTCATGATCGTGTTCGCGATGCGCGATCATCCGGAGATCTACCGCATGAATCCGGCGTCGGGGAACTGGGAATGGGTAGCGCTGCTGGTTTTTGCTGCCGAAATCGCCTCGGTCCACCTCTTCGCCGGAATGTTGCGTCTCACGACCCCTGTCGGGAGACAGCGCCCGACGCACGCACAAGCTTATCTGATCGCGGCGCGCGCCGCGTCCCCGCTCTGGGGATCGGCAATCGTTCTTGCGATTCCAAGCCTCGCCGCACTCGTCGCGGTGCATCTGCTCGCGCACTTCGTCGCGCTGCGTACCCTTTACCGCGATATTCGCATGGAACTGCAAATCAGCGGCGATCTCGAGGCGCTGCACGTGACCTACATGGTATACAGCGTCGCCGTGGTCTTCTGGATACCGCTCATGGTGATGATCTTCGTCTCCATCGCACAAGCATGAATCCTGATGAACTGGGGGCCCCTCTTGAGAGGCTGCGATCCCCACCGTACGCGCTCGTGCGGTCTCGGATTCCACGCCGTCGTGTGTCCTTGTCTTCGGTCAAGGAACAATGCGACCGCTTCCATTAGCATGCAGCCCCGAAGAATATGACAATTGTTGTAACTGCATGTTACTGTGCGTCCTGCCGCTCTTCCGGCAAGAGAGCAGGCCTCAGCGAATATTGATCATCTTGTAGAACGGAGTCGCCCACATGAGCCAGGACCAGAACCAGGATCAAAAGCTTGACGGTCAGCCGGACCCCAGCCGTCGGAAGTTCCTCAATACCGCAGCATTTGCCGGCCTTGCCGGCGCCGGACTATCGGTCGGGCTGTCGGCGTGCAAACAGGAGCAGGCGCCGTCCGCCGCACCTGCCGCGCCCGCTGCTGCGGCCCCGGCCGAAGCCGTGCCTGTCGAGCATGTCGGCAAGTATGAAGTCGCGCCGGGCCAACTCGATACCTATTATTCGTTCTCGAGTGGCGGCCACTCGGGCGACGTGCGCATCTACGGCCTGCCGTCCGGCCGCCAGCTGAAGAGCATCCCGGTATTCAATACGGACTGCATGGTCGGCTGGGGGATCACGAACGAATCGAAGGCGATCATCGGCACCAAGCCCGACGGCAGCATGAAGTATCGGACCGGTGACACTCACCACGTGCACCCGTCGTATACCGATGGCACCTATGATGGCAAGTACCTCTGGGTGAACGACAAGATCCATGGCCGGCTCGCCCGCGTGCGTCTCGACACGATGGAGTGCGACAAGATCACCGAACTGCCGAACGTCCAGGGTTTTCACGGCACGTTCCCTGACAAGCGCGATCCGGTCGATCCCGCGATCAACCACACCACGCGCGTCTTCTGCGGCACGGAATTCTCGATTCCCTTGCCGAACGACGGGCACGGCCTCGACGACGTCGCCGCGTACCGTTCGGTGTTCTCCTGCGTCGACGCGGAATCGATGGAAGTACGCTGGCAAGTGCTGATCGACGGCAACTGCGATCTGGTCGCCAGTTCGTACGACGGCAAGCTTGCCTGCACGAACCAGTACAACGTCGAAATGGGTGTCCACTACGAAGAAACGATGGCTGCGGAGTGGGATGCGTGTCTGTTTTTCAACATCGCGCGCATCGAGGAAGCAGTCAAGGCGGGGAAAGTCACTTATATCGGCGACTCCAAAGTCCCCGTGGTCGATGGCCTGAGGGCATCGAACGCCGATCCGAAGACTGCGCTGACCTGCTACGTGCCGATTCCCAAGAACCCGCATGGTGTCAATACCAGTCCGGACGGAAAATACTACGCCTGCTCGGGCAAGCTTTCTCCGACAGCGACCGTGATTTCCCACGAGCAGGTCCTGAAGTGGTTCGACGGTGGCGTGAAGGAGGCGCGCGAATGCGTCGTCGCCGAGCCGGAAATCGGTCTTGGCCCGCTGCACACCGGTTTCGACAACAAGGGCAATGCGTACACGACGCTGTTCCTCGACAGCCAGATCGTCAAGTGGAACGTCGAAGCGGCGATCAAGTCGTATCAAGGCGACAAAACTGCCACTCCCGTTGTCGACCGGCTCGACGTGCACTACCAGCCGGGTCACGGCTTCACGTCGATGGGCGAAACCAAAGAGGCGGACGGCAAGTTTTTCATCTCGGACAACAAGTTCTCGAAAGACCGCTTCCTGCCGGTCGGCCCGCTGCATCCGGAAACGGCGCAGATGATCGACATCAGCGGAGACAAGATGGTGCTGGTCGCCGACCACTCAGTGACCTCCGAGCCGCATGATTCGATCGTCATCAGGCGCGACATCATCAAGACGCGTCAGGTGTACACCCTCGAGGATTTCCCGCATGCGGTGAAGGATCCGAAGGAATCGGGCGTGTTCCGCGAAGGCAAGAAAGTCACGGTCAAGCTGACGAGCCAGGCGCCCGCTTACAGCCTGCGCGAATTCAGGGTCAAGAAGGGTGACGAAGTGACGATCATCCTGACCAACCACGACAAGGTCGAGGACTTGACCCATGGCTTCGCCATCCCGAAGCACGATATCAATTTCGCCGTCAGCCCGCAGGAAACGAAGTCGGTCACGTTCATCGCCGACAAGCCCGGCGTGTACTGGTGCTACTGCACCCACTTCTGCCACGCGCTGCATCTGGAAATGCGCAGCCGCATGATCGTCGAAGCGTAAGCTTTACGAGCTTGTCGAGCCTGCCGGAGACTCGCTGTCTCCGGCAGGCTCGATACTCCCAATCTCGCTCGACCGTGAGCTTGCCGGTACTCGGCACCACGGTACTCGGCACCAATTACGAACGTTGTTTTTCATGGTATTTCAGCAGTCGTTAATTTATTAATTGACCAGGAACAATTACAACGGAAACAGGGTTTTTTATATTCGACCTACACCCCTCCAAACGGTAAGCCTCATGAAATTCCCCGCTGTCTTTCGTAATATCCTGCTGTCCCTCGCCCTGATCCTTCCCGCGTTCGCAGCCCTCGCCGACGCGTACGAGGCAAAGCTTCCCGACGAGCTCGCTACTTCGCCCAAGATGTGCGATTACGTGGCCTGTACGGAAGTCCTGCCGGGAGCGACATCCTTCTCGGAGCGCAAGGGGCAGCCGCCGTACGTCGAAGGTTACGTCGAAGAAAACGGCGAGAAGCGCAAGATCGGCTACGTCATGCTGTCGACCGACATCACCGACACGCCGGCGTATTCCGGCAAACCGGTCGTCACGCTGATCGGCATGGACACCGCGGGGCGCTTCACCGGCGTGAAAGTGCTGAAGCATTCCGAGCCGATCCTCCTGCTCGGGATTCCGGAATCGGCGCTGATCGGCTTCAACCAGCAATACCTCGGCAAGTTCGTCGGCGACAACATCGAGATCGGCCAGTCCCGTCCGGAAGAGAACATCATCGGCCTCGACGCGATCTCCGGGGCGACGGTCACCGTGATCGCCCAGAACCAGGTGATGATGACCTCCGGCACGAACGTCGCGCGTCAGGTCGGCATCCTCAAGCCGACCGTGCGCGAGCCGGCCAAGTTCGTCGAAACCGGAGTCAAGTCCGACTGGGCTACTCTCGTGGATGAAGGCAGCGTCCAGCGCCTCGTCGTGACCCCGGAACAGGTCGGACTGCCGCGCGGTGGCAAGCCGTTCATCGATCTCTGGTTCGGCTATCTCAACCAGCCGGATGTCGGCCGGGCCGTTCTCGGTGATGGCCCGTGGCGCAGCCTGATGAGCCGCCTGAAAGAAGGCGAGCACGCGCTGTTCGTGATCCGCACCGGCGGCATCGAATCCTTCAAGGGCTCGGGTTTCGTGCGGGGCGGCATCTACGATCGCGTCCAGGTCCGTCAAGGGGCGGATTCCTTCACGTTCCGCGACCTCGACGCAGTCAATCTTTATGGTCTCGCAGCGGCCGGCGCGCCGGCATTTAATGAATCGTCGATTTTCATCATCCGTTCGAAAGCTTTCTCCGCAGCCTACCCGTGGAAATTCGTGTTTCTCGGCAACCGTGTCGATCGCGCAACAGGTACACGCAGTTTCGTGAACTTCGATTCGGAATACTGGCTGCCGGAAACCTACCTCGAAGGCGGCCGCCCGGAAGTCATCAAGCCCGATGCGCCCTGGGTCCGCGTATGGAAGACGCGCGCCGTCGAAATCGGCCTGTTCGCAGCGCTGCTGATCGCCGTCGGTACGCTCTACGGGTTCCGCGACCGCCTCACGCGCCGCGCCAGCCGCAACAACAAGTGGCCGGTCAATATCTTCAAATACAGCGCCTGGCTCATCAGCATCGGTTTTGTCGGATTCGGCCTGCTCGCGCAGCCGTCGATCACGCAGGTGCTTACCTGGTTCCACGCCCTGTTGTTCCAATGGACATGGGAACTGTTCCTCACCGATCCGTTCATCTTCCTGTTCTGGATCTTCATCATCGTGACCGTCTTCCTCTGGGGACGCGGGTTGTTCTGCGGCTGGCTGTGTCCGTTCGGTTCGCTGTCCGAACTGTTGTACAAGCTCGGCGGCGCGGTGGGACTCAAGCGCTTCCAGTTCCAGTTGTCACGGAAATGGCATGACCGCCTGAAGTGGGTGAAGTACGGGGTGTTCTTCGGCCTGCTCGCCGTGTCCTTCTTCTCGATGGGGCTGGCCGAGAAGCTCGCGGAAATCGAACCGTTCAAGACCACTTTCCTCGTCGGAATGTTCAACAGAAGCTGGCCATACACGCTCTTCGCAGCAGGTCTGCTCGGCCTGTCGATCTTCATCGAGCGCCCTTTCTGCAAGTACCTGTGCCCGCTCGGCGCATCGCTCGCGATGCCGTCGACGTTCCGCTGGTTCGGCCTCGACCGCAAGCAGGAATGCAGCAGCTGCAAGGCCTGCGCGGTGGGCTGCGGTGCGCAGGCGATCGACGCGAACGGGCGCATCGATCACCGCGAATGCCTGCACTGTCTCGATTGCATGGTGCTTTATACGGATTGCCAGGCGTGTCCGCCGCTGTCGCAGGAGCGCAAGCGCCGTACCAAGGCTGGCTTGCCGCTGACGCCGATCGGTGCCGACGGCTACTACGTTCCGATCAAGCCGATGTCCGCCGACAAGGCGCAAGCGGCCTGATCGCTGCAGGATTTGGAGAGTCGAAATGATCAATCCGACGATGCCGACGGATCCCGCCAAGCCGCGTTACGCGGATCACGAAGGCGTGATCGGTCACCTTGCCGCAGAAATATGGGATCACCTCTGGCCGTGGAGCCGTGCGGGTTTCCAGCAGCAGCGGGCGGTCCACGCCGCCGGCTTGGCCATTGCAGTTGCCGCCAGCCTCGTCTGGGTGCTCGCGGCGATGGGCCAGCTTCATGCTGGTGCAGTCATCGGCTGGTGGTTCGGCTGGAGCGTGTTCGAAGTCATCGTGCGCCTCGGCTCGAAGCCGTACGTCAAGGAAGGGCCGTGGTGGGGGCGGCGCTATCGCGTCGCCAACACGATGGACATGATCTGCTACGTCGGCTTCAAAAACCTCCTGATCGGTGCGGCTCTCTTCATTGCGCTGAAATCGTTCGGCCTGCTGGTACTGTGACACGGCCAAGGGTGCGATGAAGCTGCTTTTCGGAGCACGCGCCGCCGCGCGGCTGGCACTGCTCGCGCTATTCCTCGGCGGCTCGGCGCACGCGGCAACCTGGCACCTCAAGCCTGGGGATCCGCTGCAGCCGGCGATCGAGCGCGCTGCAGCGGGCGACACGATCACCCTCGCCCGCGGCCGTTACACAGGCGGAGTGCGGATCGACAAGCCGCTCACGCTGCGCGGCATCGACCGTCCCACGCTCGATGCGGGCGGGATCGGGGATGTCATCCGCATCACTGCGCCGGACGTGACGATCGAAGGCCTCATCGTATCGAACTCCGGGGACAAGCTGGGCGAACAGAACGCGGGCATCTATATAAAAGCCGGCGCCGAGCGCGCGGTGGTGCGTAACTGCGAACTCACGTACAACCTGTTCGGAGTGTGGATCGAGGGCGTCAAGGACGTCGTGATCGACGGGAACGTGATCACCGGCAAGCGCGATTACCGGTCCGCGAGCCGCGGCAACGGCATCCAGCTCTACAACACGACCGGGGCCAAAATCCGCAACAACCACATCAGCTTCGTCCGCGACGGCATCTATGTCGACGTCTCCCATCACGCGGAATTCACCGGTAATCGCATCCACGACGTGCGCTACGGTACGCATTACATGAATTCGAACGACAACCGCTGGGAGGACAACGAGTCCTACCACAACCGCGGTGGACTCGCGCTGATGATGGCGCGCCGGCAGATCGTCAGGAACAACCGTGCGTGGGGCAATTCCGACCACGGCATCATGCTGCGCACGCTGCAGGACTCGGTCGTCGAAGGCAACGTCGTCGCCGGCAACCAGCGCGGTTTCTTCATCTACGACGCTGAATTCAATGTGCTGCGCAACAACCTCGTCGTCGACAACATCGTCGGCACGCACCTGTGGGCGGGATCGAAGCACAACCAGGTCGAGAGCAACGACTTCATCACGAATCGCGAACAGGTCCGCTACGTCGCGGCGCGCGACGAATTGTGGGGCGTCAAGGACGGCAATTACTGGAGCAATTATCTTGGCTGGGACCGCAACGGCGATGGCCACGGGGATGTTCCATACGAAGCCAACGATCTGGTCGATCGCTTGTCCTGGCAACACCCGATGATGAAACTTCTGCTCGCGAGCCCCGCAGTTCAGACGCTGCGGCTCGTCGGCCAGCAGTTCCCGCTGCTGCGCGCCCCGAGCATCGTCGACCCGAAGCCGCGCATGCGGCCAGAACACGAGAACTGGAGCAAATGGCGTGACAAGCACTCCCCCGCCACACGCTGAGCGCGCCGCCGATCTGGCCGCGATGGTCGCCGTGCGCGGCGCGACCAGGCATTACGGTGCCATTCATGCTGTGGACGGCGTCGACCTCGACGTCGGCCGCGGCGAGCTGTTCGGGCTGATCGGTCACAATGGCGCGGGCAAGAGCACGCTGTTCAAGATGATGCTCGGACTGGTCCCGATGACATCGGGCGACATCCGCATCGACGGTGCGCCGGTGAGCGGCGGTGGCTTTCGCGCCGTGCGGCGCAGGATCGGCTATCTGCCGGAAAACGTCGTGCTCTACGACAACCTCACCGGCATCGAGACGCTGCGGTTCTTCGCCCGCCTCAAGCGCGTGCCGGCGAACGAGTGCGCCCCGGTCCTCGAGCGCGTCGGCCTCACGCATGCGGCCGGGCGGCGCGTCCGGGAATACTCGAAAGGAATGCGTCAGCGGCTCGGCTTCGCGCAGGCCCTGCTCGGCCGCCCGCAGCTCCTGTTCCTCGACGAGCCGACCAACGGCCTCGATCCCGAAGCGATCCGTGAGTTCTACCTGATCCTGCGCGGCCTCAAGGCAGACGGCGTGACGATGATCCTGACTTCGCACATCCTCGCCGAGATTCAGGAGCGGGTCGATCGGCTGGCGATCATGGCGGCCGGCAAGGTGCAGGCAATCGGTACGGTGCAGACGCTGCGCGAGAAGATGGATCTGCCGCTGTGGTTCCAGGTGCGGCTGCCGCGTGCCGATTTCGAATGCGTCCGCACGGTGTTGGGCCATCTGCCGGTCACCGCGGTCGAAGCCCGCGACGATCACGTCGCAGTGCAATGCCGGCGCGACGCAAAGATGCTCGTGCTGCAGGCGCTCGCGTCGCTCGGCGACAAGGTGCTCGACCTTCACGTCCACGAACCGTCGCTCGAGGACGTGTTCTTCGGTTTTTCGGATTGATCATATGGAATTGCGACAGATCGGCACGATCGCCGGCAAGGAATTCTGGGACCGCATCCGCAATCGCTGGGTGCTCGCGGTGGCGCTCGTGTTCACGGTGTTCGCGCTGGTGATCGCATATTTCGGCGGTGCGCAGCAGGGCGCGGTCGGGTTTCGTTCGATCGGCGTGACGATTGCGAGCCTCGTGAGCCTCGTGATCTACCTGATCCCGCTGATCGCGCTGGTGCTCGGCTTCGATGCGATCGTCGGCGAGCGCGAGCGCGGTTCGCTCGACCTGCTGCTGTCGATGCCGATCACCCGCTTCGAGCTGTTGCTCGGCAAATATCTCGGCCTCGCGGCGGCGCTCGCTTTCTCGACGATTGCCGGCTTCGGCCTCGTCGCCGTCGTGCTCGCGGCGCAACTGGACCTCCCAGCGCTGTTCCACTACTTCGGCTTCATGGCGAGCTCGGTGCTGCTCGGAATGGCTTTCCTGAGCATCGCGGTGATGCTGTCGGTGTTCGCTGCCGACCGTACGCGTGCTTCCGGCCTGGCGATCGCGGCCTGGTTCTTTTTCGTGCTGGTGTTCGACCTGCTGCTGCTCGGCGCGCTGGTCGTCACTGGGGGCAGCTACGGCGGCCAGATTTTTCCCTACCTGCTGCTGCTCAACCCCGCCGACGTGTTCCGCATCCTCAACATCTTCACGCTCGACGACGTCCGCACGCTGTACGGGCTCGCCACCGTTTTCCCCCGCACGCTCGCAGAGCCCTGGCTGCTCGGCTTGGTGATGCTGGCATGGATCGTGACACCGCTCGCTGTCGCCACCTGGAGATTTCGCAAATGAACGCGCAAAGACGCCCCTCCGCCAATCCGCTACGCAGCTCGCTCGTACGCCACCTGCTCGTTGTCTGTTTCGCCGCGACGCTGCTCGCCGCGTGCGGAAAAACCGACGGGCCTGCCGCGCTCGTCCCGGTCGAGATCGACCGCAGCACCTCCTGCACGCTCGACGGCATGCTGCTCGCCGACTACCCGGGCCCGAAAGCGCAGATTCACTACGCCGACCGCGCCGAACCCGATTTCTTCTGTGACACCGTCGAAATGTTCGCGATCTACTTCAAGCCCGAGCAGGTGAGGCAGGTGCGCACCCTGTTTGTCCAGGACATGGGCAAAGCCGACTGGGCCGAACCGCGCGACAACTGGATCGACGCGAAAGCCGCCTGGTACGTCCACGGCAGTTCGCGGCACGGCTCGATGGGGCCGACGATCGCTTCGTTCGCCCTCGAAGGGGACGCGCAGAAATTCGCCACGGAGCATGGCGGCAAGGTCGTCGCATTTGCCGACGTCACGCCTGCCATGGCAGTACTGGACGGCGGCGTGCTCCATGATCAAGGTATGTGACCATGGCCAATTTCTACAACGACTTCGAACCTGAAGATGCGATCCAGCTCGAACAGCTCTCGCGCCTGATCTACGAACTGCGCGAGAACCGCGACGCGATCCTGAAAAGCTACGGCGTGGCGGACGAAATCGCACTGCTCGAGCAGATCTACACCAGCGCCGTTCCCGAACACCCCGCCTACGAACACTACCTCAGTGCGCGCATCCTCTCCGACACGCGAGAGACCGTACGCGCGATGCTCGCCGAATGCCTGAAGGAGATCGGTCGCAAATGAGCCTGCACATCGAACTTGCGGCAACCATCGAAAAGCGCTTCGGAGAACGCCTTGCAGTGCCCATCGAGCAGAAACAGGACGCATTGATCGCGACGCTCGAAAACGGCGTCACGCTGACCGTCCGTTACGCTGCGCCCGACGCCTATTCACTGCGCTGGACACAGGGCGACGCCGAAGCCGGGATCGACACCGCCCCGCTGCACCGCGATCTGGCAACTTTTCCGAACCACCTTCACGATGCCGACGGCCGGGCGCATGCCGATCCGGTGACCCGTCCCGACCAGACTCCCGCCGACAACGTTGCGCAGTTGATTCATGCGCTGCTCGACAATCCGATGCTGGGGATCGAGAGCGAAGCCTGACCGGTGCGAGCGACTGCGGGAGCGAACGTACGCCGCGGCTGCAGCTCCACCCCAAAAAAAAAGGGGCGATTGGATCGCCCCTCATTTGCTGCCGGTCGCCCCCGAGGAGGCGACGACCGTCAGTCGCCGTCGAAATCAGCTCGACTTTCCAACCATGTAATCGACGGCCGCCTTGACTTCCTCGTCGGTCAGCGAAGCACCACCACCACGCGGGGGCATCATGCCTTTCGAACCGGTGAACCCTTCGAGCGCGTGCTTGTAAAGGATGTCCTTGCCTTGGGCGATACGTGGGCCCCAGTCGGCCTTGTCGCCCGGCTTCGGTGCGCCGGCGACACCTGCTGCATGGCACAGCGAACACGTCTTGTTAAAGACCTTGGCTCCGTCTGCTGCGGACGCGGCCGGTGCAGCCGGGGCGGTCGGCGCTGCTGCGGGCGCTTCGGAAGTGGCCGGTGCTGCAGGGGCTGCCGGAGCTTCCGACGCGGGCGGGGTCGCCGGGGCCTCGGGGGCTGCCGGGGCGGGAGTCGTCGCGGGAGCTGCAGGAACGTCGCTTTCCTTCTCTCCGCAAGCAGACAAAAGGGCGGCGAGCGATGCCGCAATAATCACTGCAGATTTTTTCATTATGATCTCCTGTTATATGGGGATGAGTATTTGCATTACCCCGAATGAAAACTACGGATCCTATCGTGTACGTATGCCCCCCAAGTTGATGTAAATCAAGTCGGAAAATTCTACTCAGGCACTCGACTCGGGGCCTCGTGACCCTACAACTTTTCCCATCCGTTCGCGCAATTGATGTGTATCGTGGAGTGAAAAGGCGCGTCGGAGCAAAATTGATCCTGAATCGTTGTGAGCCTTCCGGATGAACGTTACCCGCCCGCAACCACAGCATATCCGGCCCGTGCAAATCGCCACAGCCGTGAGCGAAGGTTTGCGCGTATTCCTGTCGGCACCGCTGATCAGCGTGGTGTACGCCGGAACTTTCATGCTTGCGGGCGTCGGTCTGCTGGGCGCGCTGGTGAGTCTCGGGTTCGGCCCTATGGGACTACCGCTTATCGGCGGATTCATGCTCATCGCACCAGGCCTGCTCGCCGGATTTTTTGCGATTTCAAGAGTGTGCCGCAGGGGCCGCAAGCCCGGGATTCGAGACGTCGCCGCCGGCTTTGTGAATACCCCGCGGGATCTCTGGGGCTTGATGCTGGTCTGCGGTTTCGTGTTCGCGATCTGGATGACCGACGCCGGCATCCTCTATAGTTTCATGGTCGGTGACAGCAACTCCGACTGGAGTCTGCTGCTTCCGCTGTCGGGTGCCGTGCTGCGGTTTCATCTTGGGGTATCGATTGCGGGAGGATTTTTCGCGCTGATCGTGTTTTTCGTCACCGCGTACGCGGTACCACTGTTGATCGAGCGCCGTGCGGGCCTCGTCGTTGCGGTCAATGCGAGCGTACGCGCGGTTTTCCACAGCTTTTTTACGAACATGCTGTGGGGGTTAATCCTCGCAGCGACAATCATGCTGTCAATCGTGATCCCCCTGCTCCTGCCGGTAACTCTTCCCGTGATGGCTTACGCCAGCGAGTCGATCTATCGCAAGGTCTTCCCAACGGGGACGCCGACGCCCCCCTGATCGGCCCACCGTTCGATTCTCCGCGGCTGGAGGCCGCCCCGGAGGGGCCCTGAAACTTCGCCCCTCACCTCCCCACCGGGCCTGGAGCCTTACACTCTGCCCCGCTTTCGTCCGCGAAGCACGCTCGTGACCATCGTCACGATGAACAGCAGCAACGCGACGCCATTCAGCACCGCCCCCAGTTGCCGCAGCGCGTACCACTCTCCCGCGCTTCCGATGATGCGGGTCGCGAGCGATACGTGCAGCGCGGCGAGCGGCAGGTAAAACACCGGGTGGTACGGAAGCTTCACTCTCGCAATCGCGGGGAAAATGATCGGTGCGTGGCCGAACACCATGGCAAACACGAACCCGAGTGTGATCGCATGGAGTGCGGCGTCGCGCATCGCAGCACCTGGCGCGAAGCTGTTCCCCAGTCCCAACAGGGCTCCCACTGCGAGCCACGCATAACCCGACAGCAGACAGATCGCGATGAAGCGTGTGAGCCCCTTCTGGCGGGCATTGTGACGCGCGATGTCGTAGCGCAGCAACCACGCGGCCAGAAAAAGCAGTCCGCCGGCAAAGATCGCCAGACCGGTCTCCTCGCGCCACAACGACGTCGCGGCTCCCCCCAGCACGACTGCGACTGCGACGCTGAAAAGCGGAGCCGCCGCAGGCCGCGACGGCAGGAAACGTGTCAGTTCCAGGCGTTCGCCGGCGATCGTCAGCACCAGGAATCCCAGCCACCACGGCACTGCGGCCTGAACATTGTTTTCGATCAGCCACGCCAGATTGCCGACCAGCCAGCACAGCGCTCCCACCGCCAGCACCACGGTAAACAACACCGTCTGGCGCCGCATCACCTGAACGCTGCCGAGGACGAGTATCAACGCAGCCGCAACGAAAAACACCTGCGCAAGCAGCGTGGGCGCTCCGGCGAGAAGGGCCAATCCGCCCGCGCCGGCACACGCCGGTGCGAGGTAGGCCCACATTCTTGCCAGAGCGACCGCGCGCTCGAGGCTGATCACCGTACCGAAAAACGCGGCGATCATCAGTGCGCCGTGCAGGCCGGCCTGGGTCGCGGCAAAAACCGGCATGTCGAGCGCCAGCCGCGACAGCCCCGCCAGGACGCCTCCGACCAGCGAAAGCATTCCGAGCACGAGTAATGGAAGACGCGCGGGCGGGCGTAAATCCTGCATCATCGGGAACCTGGTTATTTTTTCGGGCGATGCCGGGAGCACGCCGGCATGCCGGGCCGGGAAGGCAAGCCTGCGCTTCGCCTTCCGCCTGCAAGATCTCTACTACACAATCCTTCGGGAAATGCTCACTTTTCCCAGCCGAAATGCTCGCGTGCTTCCGCATTCATCATTCCCGGATTCCACGGCGGGTCCCACACCATTTTTACGACCACCCGCAGGTTTTCTGGCAACGCGGCATCGAGAACGGCATCGATATCGTCCATGATCATGTCTCCCATCGGGCAGGCAGGCGAAGTCATTGTCATCTCGATGAGGACTTCTTCGGCCGACACGTCGATGCGGTAGACGAGCCCGAGATCGACGATATTGACCCCGACTTCAGGATCGATGACACGGCGCAACAGTGTGCGCACGGATTCGACATCGGGAAGAGACGCAGGAGCTGTCATCGTAATCACGCCAACATTTCAAGGTGCACCATTAGCGCATGTTTCAAGGCGCGGCGCCAGCCGGCGCGCCACTCCCGGAGCCGACGGAACCCGGCAGCCCTTCCTCGGCTTGCACACCCGCCAATGGCCTGGTGCAGGCCGGCGGGCCGTTCGCTCAATCGAATCCCCTGCCCTCACCCGCTTCCTCATGGGTCACGCCGTCGCGGATGTGATAGATCCGTTTGAACGTGGGGATGATTTTTTCATCGTGGGTGACGACGATGACGGCCGTCTCGAACTTGCGCGCCATGTCGTTGAGGATGCGGATGACGGCCATCGCTCGCTCACTGTCGAGCGGTGCCGTCGGCTCATCGGCCAGGATCACCGGCGGGCGGTTGACGAGTCCGCGGGCGATTGCGACCCGCTGCTGCTCGCCCCCGGAAAGTTGCGATGGCATCGCGCCTGCACGGTGCTGCACATCCAGTGCCGTGAGCAGTTCGAGCGCCTGCGCGCGGGCCTCGGCGTTTGGCACGCCCGCCAGCATCGGCAACAGCGCCACGTTGTCGGTGACATCGAGAAACGGGATCAGGTAAGGCGCCTGGAAGACGAAACCGATCCTGTCCCGCCGCAGGGCGCGCAGGTCGCGCACTTTCCAGCCATCGTCGTAAATCACTTCATCGCCCAGCGTCATGCGACCGGCAGTCGGATCGATTACCGCGCCGAGGCACTTCAGCAGCGTGCTTTTGCCCGAGCCCGACGGTCCGATGAGACCCACGACCTCTCCCGGCGCCACGTCCATCGCCACGTCCTTCAGCGCATGGACGGCAGTGTCGCCCCCGCCATAGCGCTTTTTCAGGCCTTCGATACGGATACCCTTGCTGCTCACGTCACCCTCCGATCGCTTCGGCCGGATCGATTCTGAGCGCCATGCGGATCGCGACGACGCTCGCCAGCACACAGATCGCGAGCACGGCGAAAAAGCCCGCGATCGAGTCGAACGGGACGAGCAGCACGTATTTGGGAAACAGCGGTGCCGCGAACGTGGCGGTGATCTTGCCGACGACGAATCCGATCAGGCCCAGCGCCAGCGCCTGCTGCATGATCATCGCGGCGATCGTGCGGTTGCGTGTGCCGATCAGCTTCAGCACCGCGATCTCGCGGATCTTGTCCATCGTCAGCGTGTAGATGATGAAGGCGACGATGACAGCGCTGACGACGGCGAGGATGACGAGGAACATGCCGATCTGCCGCGCGGAGGTCGCGATCAGCTTGCCGACGAGGATGTCTTCCATCTGCGGGCGCGTATAGGCCGTCAGGCGCTTCCAACGGCCGACGGACCGGGCGACTTCCTCGGGAGCATGACCGGGTTCGAGCGTCACGAGGACCGCATTGACGAAAGCGTTGGTGCTTTGCGAGGCGATCACCGCGTCCAGCAGGTCCGGCACGGCGGGACGGTTGAAGACCGGGTTCGCGCCGGTGCGTCGGCGACTTTGCCAGATCGCGTCATTGTCCTTGAGGAACTGCGCTTCCTGGGCGTCCTTGAGCGGGATGAACACCATCGGGTCGCCGCTCGACGACACCATGCGCCGGGTCAACCCCACCACGACGTAATGATTGCGACGGATCGCGAGGCGGTCGCCGAGCCTGAAACCGCTCGCAATGTCGGCGACGGCCTCGTAGTGCCCGCGCGTGATCTGGCGGCCGGCGACGAGATAAGGTGGCCAGCCGGGAATCCCGGGTTGGCCGGGCGCGATGCCGACCACCATCGCTCGTACGTCCCGGTCTTTGCTGCGAACCTGCATCGTCAGATACGTGACGTTGACCGCCTGCGCGATTCCGGGCATCGCGAGGAGGCTGCGGTACACATCGTCATTGACGCTGGACGATTCCGCGTAAGGGCCCAGCGTGTCCTTTTGCACGACCCACAGGTCGGCACCGCTGTTGTCGAGCAGCGCCCTGCCGTCGTCGACCATGCCGCGGTACACGCCGGCCATCGTCAGCGTCACGCCGATCAGCAACCCCAGGCCGATGCCGGTAAAAACGAATTTTCCCCACGCATGAAGGATGTCGCGGCCGGCGAGGCTGATCATCGCGGCACTCCGGGGATGTCGTCGACGACATGGATCCGGCTGCCCGCCGTGAGCGCCTTTTCGCTATACACGACGACCTGCTCGCCGTCCCGGACTCCCTCGAGCACCTGCACGTGGCCGTCGAGGTCCCCGGCACCGAGCTTCACCGGTGTGAAGCGTGCATCGCCGTCGACAATTTTCCACACGCCGACCTGCCCTGCTTCGCGGCGAACCGCGGCGTTCGGAATCACCGGCGCGGCGGGGAGCGCCGGCAGCGCGACCGTCACCTCGGCGAGTTCGCCGATCGGCGGCAGCGGCTCCGGCCGCGAATCGAACGCGACTTTCGCCAAGGTCTCCTCGGTCACCGCGTCCGCCATCGGCTCGACCCTCAGCACGCGGCCCGTCAACGCCTGGCCGTTGCGCGAGCGCAGCACGACGCGCGCCGGAAGTCCGGCGGCCAGCCCGGACGCGCTGATCTGGTCGAAGCGGGTGTTGATCCACAGGCTTTCGGGCGCGATCACTTCGACGACCGGCTGCCCTGCGACGATCGTCGTGCCGGGATCGACGTCGCGAACTGCGACCAAGCCGTCGACCGGCGCGACCAGGCGCAGGTTGTTGCGCTGCGCGACCAGGGCTTCACCGTCGGAACGGGCCCGGAGCAGCTCTTCCCGGGCGCCAGACAACGCGGCGTCGGCGATCTGCAGTTCCTGGTGTTTCGTTGTCGCGAGCTCCTCGCTGATCGTGCGTACGGCGAAGAGCTGCTCGTAGCGGCGTGCCTGGCTTCGGGCGAAATTCTGGCGCGCTGCCGCTTCGCGCAGCGCCGCCTCGGCCCGCTTGAGCGCCGCCCCCTGCGCCCGGATACGCTGATCGAGATCCACCGGATCCATCTCGCCGAGCACCTGGCCGGCCTTCACGCGGTCACCGACGTGGACATCGAGCCGTTTCACGCGTCCGGCAAAAGTGGGACCGATGCGGTACGTGTAACGCGTCTGCACCGTGCCGATGCCGAACAGCGCCGGCGTGACCGGCCGGGTCTCGACGCTTGCGAGCGTCACGGACACCGGCGCCAACGGGCCCGAGCGCAGCGCGACGTAGATGAACAGTGCGAGCAGCGGAACGATCACCGCCACGAGGGCCAGGGTGCGCCCCTGTAGAGGCAGCCGTCTCATTGCGCAACCCCGATTCCGCGCCGGTAGATCGCGAACACCCTCGGCGCTTCCCGACGGATGCGGGCCACATCGCCGGCCAGCAGCGACTGCATGACGAGGCCCTGGATCGTGCCGATGAACAGGGTGACCGCGGCCTCGCTGTCGAGCGTCGCCGACAGCTCTCCGCACGCCTTGCCGTTCTCGATGAGCCGGTGCAGGCGCTCACCGCAACGCTGGATCAAGGTCTGCACCATGCGCTTGGCCGGCGTCGATTCGGCGCGCTGAAGCTCGCCGAACATCATCCGCGGCACGCCGGGATGCTCGGCGACGAACTCGACATGGCTCATGAACATCGCCTGCATCGCCGCCAGCGGCGACTCGATCCCGTGCGCCGCACGGTCGATCCGCGCCAGGAGACGTTCGGCGACCCATTCCATGACCGCCTGCCAGATCGCGTCCTTCGTCGGAAAATGCCGAAACAATGCCCCCTGCGTCAGGTTCATGTGCTTCGCAATCGCCGAAGTCGTGATTTCGCTCGGGTTTTGCGACCCTGCCAGCTCGACCACGGCTTCGACTGTCACGGCCCGCCGTTCGTCGGCAGGAAGATGCTTGCCATGGAGGCTCATGCGCGTCCCCTGGATAAAGTTAGTAATCGATTACTATCCTAGTCCGAGGGAACGCAACATGCAAGGGAGCGCGCGGTCGTCGAGTCCGGGTCGCGACAAGCGAACAAAATCCGCGCGATTATCAACATGACCTGCTGCCGGCGTGGCGGGGGCCACGCCAAGCGCATCAAGCCCGCTTCGCCTTCACCTTCGATTCGACGATGCTGCCGTCGACAGGGTTGTGATAGATCTCGACCTTGTTGCCGTCCTTGTCGGTGCCGTACAACTCATAGCAGTTGCCTTTCGTGACCTTGAACTTCTCGAGCGTGTAGCCGGCGTCGACGAGCTTTCGCAGCATCGTCGTCTGCGGCATCCAGCTCGTTTCCGGGGCGTCGGTACAGGTCGGTCCGGCGATGGCGGCGGTGCCGATCAGCAGGGTGGTCACGGCGACGATGAGATGGCTGGTTTTCATGGCTGTTCTCCTTCGGTGTCTTTTCATGCCGAGCTGGCATGGAACGCATTCTGCGCAAACACACATGAATCGAAGCTGAACGCACCGGGGCGGGAATACCGCTGTACGCCAGATGCCCTTCCCTTGTCCCTTGTCATCGTTTCCCTCGGAGCGCCGCAGGGTGTCCGCTTAAGGCTCACTTAAGACAGCACGGCAACAATGAGCTTGGAATCTTGGACTGCGATGCTCAAATGAACTCTCGGAACGGCTGCTGTTACAAGGCGATAGCGCGAATCGGTTGCGCTCCGTCGCTGACGCTGCGCGCCGTCGACGGACGGGAGCCGGAAGGTCCCTGCACCGCCGCGCAAGCGTTCATCCGCGAACGTTTCGCCGCTCGTTATGGCGCCCAAGTGCGTCACTTCATGCCGACCCTGCTCCAGCTCGAGGACGATGCCGGACAGCTGCACGGGGTCGTCGGCGTGCGCAGCGCCGCCGATGACAAACTGTTCCTCGAGCGTTATCTCGATCGTCCGATCGAGACCGAGATCGCTCGCCTGTCCGGCCTTCGTCCGGCCCGAGAACGCATCGTCGAAGTCGGCAACCTCGCCGCCCGCGGCGCGGGACACGCCCGGCTGCTGATCGTCGCCCTCGCCGATCTGCTGGTCGCGCACGGTTTCGACTGGGTGGTGTTCACCGGCACCGCCGAGGTTCTGAACAGCGTCCGTCGCCTGCACCTGTCCCCGCTGTCGCTGGGGGATGCCGATCCGCAGCGCATGGGCGACGAAGTTGCCGACTGGGGCAGCTACTACGCGACCCACCCGAAGTTGATGGCCGGCGACCTTCGCAGGGGCCACGAGCGCCTGACGAGCAAGGGTGTCTATCACCGCCTCGGCCACCAGAGGATTTTCCATGACACGGGAACTCACGATGCTGCCGTCGCCTGAAATGAAACAACCCCCACGCTCACTGCGTTCGCTGCCCCCCGCGGGGGCGTCAGTACGCTTGGGGCGGCCCGGCGCTACTGAAATGCTGTTCGCGGCGATGCGGGCGCAGGGCGAACGCCTCGCGCTGCAACAAGGCGACCTTCGTTTGAGCTATCGCGAGGCGCTGCACGAAGTCGCGCTGCGCGCCGAGCGCCTGCGCAGCGCCGGTTGCCGCCGCGTCGCGATCGCGCTCGACAATGGCATCGACTGGGCGCTCTGGGATCTTGCCGCGCTGCAGGCGGGGCTCGTGTGCGTGCCGCTGCCGGGTTTCTTCTCGGCCGCGCAGCAGGCGCACGTGCTCGACAGCGCGGGCGTCGACACGCTGATCATCGACGACAGCACCTGTTTCCGCCCCGCCGGCTTCGGCGTGACCGAAGGCGGGATCGCACAGCGACATGTCGATCACCCCCTGACGCTGCCCGCCGGCACCGTCAAGATCACCTACACGTCCGGCAGCACCGGACAGCCCAAAGGCGTCTGCCTCGACGCCGCGGCGCAGATGGCAGTTGCAGGCAGCCTGTGGCAGGCAAGCCGCTCGTGCGCAATCGAGCGCCACCTGTGCGTGCTGCCGCTCGCGACGCTGCTGGAGAACATTGCCGGCCTCTACACACCGCTGCTTTCAGGCGCGGCGGTCGACCTGATACCGATGGCCGACATCGGCCTCTCCGGCGCCACCGGCTTCGATGTCCAGCGTTTTCTTGCCGTGCTGCAGCGCAGCCAGCCAAACAGCCTGATCCTGTTGCCGCAGCTGTTGCTGATGCTCGTCGCCGCAGTTGAGCGGGGCGCAGCGCTGCCGGCGTCGCTGCGCTTCATCGCCGTCGGCGGCGGGCGCGTCTCGCCCGGGCTGCTGCAGCGCGCCGACGCGCTCGGCCTGCCGGTGTTCGAAGGCTACGGCTTGTCCGAATGCGCCTCGGTGGTCTGCCTCAATACCCCGGAGCAGCGGCGCATCGGCACGGTCGGCCGGCCGCTGCCGCATGCCGACGTGCGCATTGGGCCCGGCGGCGAAGTCCTGGTTCGCGGCGCTCGGATGCTCGGGTACCTCGGAGAAGCCGGGGCCGCAGACGACTGGCTCGACAGCGGCGACCTCGGTCATTTCGAAGACGATTTTCTCGTGCTGCACGGGCGCAGCAAACATCAGTTCGTCACCGCCTACGGGCGCAACGTGAATCCGGAATGGGTCGAAGCCGAGCTCGTGCAGCAGCTGCCGATCGCGCAGGCGTGGCTGCACGGCGAAGCCCTGCCCGCCAACGTCGCGGTGCTGGTGCCGCGCGGGCCCGGGCTTTCCGACGACATGCTGGCCGCTGCGGTGGCGACCGTAAACCGCGAACTGCCCGATTACGCCCGCGTGCATCACTGGCTGCGAGCCGACGAACCTTTCAGCGCGGCCAACGGCCTCGCGACCCCGAACGGCCGGCTGCGGCGTGCCGCGCTGCTGGACCGCTACCGGGGAGCCATCGACCGGCGCATCACCGCCGCAACCCTCTGAGGAGACACTTGATGTCGTTCTACGAATCCCTGCTCGAACAGACTGCCAGCGAGCGCGACTATCTGTTGAGCGCGCCGATCATCCGTCAGGCGATGAGCGGCGACGTGAAGCTCGAAAGCTACGTCGCTTTCCTCGGCCAGGCCTACCACCACGTCAAGCACACGGTGCCGCTGCTGATGGCGTGCGGCGCCCGGCTGCCCGAGCGGCTGGAATGGCTACGCTCGGCGGTCGCCGAATACATCGAGGAGGAAAACGGCCATGAAAAATGGATTCTCGACGATATCCGCGCCTGCGGCGGCGACGCCGACGCAGTGCGCTGCGCAACCCCGAACCTGCCCACCGAGCTGATGGTCGCCTACGTTTACGACCGAATCGCCCGCGACAACCCGGTGAGCTTCTTCGGCATGGTGATTGTGCTCGAAGGCACCAGCGTCGCGCTCGCGACCCGCGCTGCCGGCATCATCCAGGACCGGCTCGGCCTGCCGACGCAGGCGTTCAGTTACCTCAACTCGCATGGCAGCCTGGACCTCGAGCACATCGAGCTGTTCAAGAACCTGATGAACCGCCTCGACGATGCGGCCGACAAGGCTGCCGTGGTGCACACCGCGCGCGTCGTCTATCGTCTGTACGGTGACATGTTCCGCAGCCTGCCGGCAGCAGCGTGAGGAGACGGCGATGAAGATCGAAGATTGCCGCGTCCTGATCACCGGGGCGAGCGGCGGGATCGGGCAGGCAGTGGCGGACGAATTGTGCCGCCAGGGCGCCCACCTGCTTGTGGCCGGGCGCCGCCCGGAACCGCTCGACGCGTTGTCCCGGCGCTTTCCCGGCCAGGTCGAGCTCGTCCAGGCCGATATCCGGACGACTGCCGGACGCGATGCAGTGCAGGCCGCAGTGCGGCGCTTTGGCGGCATGAACTGCCTCATCAACGCCGCCGGGACGAACCGCTTCAGCCTTCTCGAACACCACGACGAAGAAGCGATCGCCGAGCTGATCGGGCTCAATGTCACCAGCACGCTACAACTCACGCACCGCCTGCTGCGGGAGCTGTGCCAGCGCGAAAAATCACTCGTGCTCAATCTCGGCTCGACTTTCGGCTCGATCGGTTATCCCGGCTTCAGTGTGTACTGCGCGAGCAAGTTTGCATTGCGCGGATTCTCGGAAGCGCTGCGCCGCGAACTCGCCGACACCCGCGTCAAGGTGCTGTACATCGCGCCGCGCGCCACGCGCACGCCGATGAACAGCACCGAGATCGTCGCGATGAACGCCGAACTCGGCGTCACGATGGACGACGCTTCAGTCGTCGCCTCGGCCGTCGTCAAGGCGCTGCGCGACGAGCGCGAGGAGCTTTTTCTCGGCTGGCCCGAAAAGCTCTTCGTGCGCCTGAACAACCTGCTGCCGCGCCGGGTGGACCAGGCACTGCGCAAGCAGCTGCCCGTCATCAAGCGTTTTGCCCGCACACGAACCTGAATGGAGAAAACATCGATGCACATCCTGCGCAATCTCGTCCTGGCCTTCGCCTGCCTGTGCAGTCTGCCAGCCTTCGCCCTCAGCGACGAAGCCCGCCAGCACCTCGTCGAGCTGCAGTCGCGCTGGGCCGAAATCAACTACCGGCTGCCGCAGGACGAGCGCGAAGCCGCCTTCGAGAAGCTCGCCCAGGCAGCGGACCAAGCGGTGAAAACGGAGCCGGACGCGGCCGAGCTGCTGATCTGGCGCGGCATCATCCTGAGCACCTGGGCGGGAGCCAAAGGCGGGCTCGGTGCGCTGGGCCTGGTCAAAGAAGCCCGGTCGAACCTCGAAGCGGCCGTCGCGATCGATCCGCAGGCACTCAACGGGTCGGCCTATACCAGTCTCGGTTCGCTGTACTACCAGGTGCCCGGCTGGCCGATCGGTTTCGGCGACAAGAAACGGGCCGAAGCGCTGCTGCAAAAAGCGCTCGAGATCAACCCGAACGGCATCGACCCGAATTATTTCTACGGGGATTACCTGTTCCGCCAGAAGCGTTATGCTCAGGCGCGGGAAGCGCTGGTACGCGCGCAGGCGGCGCCGGACCGCCCGGGGCGGAAGCTGGCCGATGAAGGACGGCGGGCCGAGATCCGTACGCTACTGAGCAAGGTCGAGGCCGAACTCCAGTAATTCGGCACGCCGACACGAACAGGAAGGGAAAAAACACTCGATGCGGGTTCTGCTGGTGGAAGACGATGCGAGCCTCGGCGAAGGGATTCTCACGTCGCTCAAGCCCGAAGGCTACACGGTCGACTGGGTGCGGGACGGCAGCAGCGCGCTGCACGCCCTGACCCACGAGAGTTTCGGGCTGGCAGTGCTGGATCTCGGCCTGCCCCGGCTCGACGGGCTCGAAGTGCTGCGCCAGTTGCGGGCCGCCGAGAATCCGACACCAGTGCTGGTGCTGACCGCGCGCGACACCATCGCCGATCGCATCGCCGGGCTCGATGCCGGCGCAGACGACTATCTCGTCAAGCCTTTCGACGTCGCCGAGCTCAAGGCCAGGCTGCGGGCGCTGCTGCGACGCAGCTTCAATCGTCCGCAGCCGGCGCTCGAATATCGCGGCATCACGCTCGACCCCGCCAGCCAGTTGGTGACGTGGAACGGCCAGACCGTAAGCCTGCAGCGCAAGGAATTCATCCTGCTCCACGAACTGATCGCGCAACCCGGCCGCGTGCTGACGCGCGACAAGCTGCAGCAGGTGCTCTACGGCTGGGGCGAGGAAGCCGAGAGCAACGCGCTCGAGGTGCACATCCATCACCTGCGGAAGAAATTCTTCCCCGAACTGATCCGTACCGTGCGCGGCGTCGGCTATCTCGTCGACAAGGGCTGATGGGCTCGATCCGCACACGCACGCTGGTCCTCGTGCTGGGGCTGCTCGCGATATCGATGGCGACGCTTTCGTGGAAAAGCCACTCCGACGCGCAGCACGAAATCGAGGAACTGTTCGATGCCCAGCTGGCCCAGACCGCGCGGTTGCTCGAAGGCATGGTCGAGCGCGACATGACGCCGGCGGCACGCGAATCCCTGCAACAGACGCTGAACCAGGCTTCCAGCGCCCGCGAGGCGAAGCGACCCGGCCATCCATACGAAAGCAAGCTGGCGTTCCAGGTGCTCGACGACCGCGCCCGCATCGTGCTGCAGTCGGCAAGCGCGCCGGCCGACCTGTTCGCCGGTCTCGTCTCCACCCTCGCCGTAGACTTCTCGCCGCACGGTGCGCTGCCTCCGGTGATGGCAAGCCGGCTCGACGGCTACCACAACGTGCCGATCGACGTTCATCGCTGGCGCGTGTTCGTGTTGCACGACGTACGCGACGCGTCCTGGATCGTCGTTGGTGAACGCGAGGATGTGCGCGGCGAGCTGGTCGGCAAGATCGCGTTGCGCACCCTGCTGCCGGACGTGGTCGGGCTGCCGCTGCTCGCCGTCCTGATGTGGGTCGCGATCGGCTGGAGCCTGCGCCCGCTCAAGCAGATGGCAGCACTGATCAAGGCCCGCAACCCCGACGATCTCGCGCCGCTCGTCATCGGCCGGCTGCCGCGGGAACTCGAGCCGATGGTCGCCGCGTTGAACCGTCTGCTGCAGCAGCTCCATGCGCTGCTGGAACGGGAAAAACGCTTCCTCGCCGACGCTGCGCACGAGCTGCGCACGCCGCTGGCCGTGCTGCGCATTCACGCACAGAACGCGCTCGACGCCCCCGATCCGGCCGATCGCGCCGAATCCCTGCACCAGCTCGTGCACGGCGTGGACCGCTCCACCCGCCTCGTCGCACAACTGCTGACGCTGGCGCGTCTGGAACCCGGCACGATCGATCTGGGCGTCGAGACGCTCGACCTGCACCTCTTCATCCGCAACGAACTGGCTGAAATCATCCCCTTGGCGCTCGAACGCGGGCAGGAACTGACTCTCGTTGCCGACGAAACGGGTAATTACCGCGCCGAAGCCGACCGCACGAGCTTCGCCGTGCTGCTGCAGAACCTCGTCGGCAACGCGATCCAGTACACTCCCGAGCACGGCCGCCTGCGCGTCACTCTGCAGGCAGCGCCGCAAAGCCTGACGCTGCATGTCGAGGACAGCGGCCCGGGCGTGCCCGACGCAATGAAAGCCAGACTCTTCGAGCGTTTCCTGCGTGGCGAAACCGGCACCGGCGCCGGGCTCGGCCTGTCGATCGTGCAGCGCGTCGTCGAACTGCATGGCGGCATGATCACGCTGGGCGATGCGGAGCTCGGTGGCCTCGATGTCCGCGTCGACCTGCCCCGCCACCGCCACCGCGACCGCCCAGGCTTAGAATGAAGCCGATCGATATTGCCGGTGTGGGGCGCGTGCACGCCGGATAGTCACTCGGCAAGCCGGTCCTTCACCTGGCGCCACCCACGGAGACGCACGATGCACGAATCCTTCATCGACCGGTCGCGCATCGCGTACTTCTCGATGGAGATCGCCTTGCGCAACGACATCTCCACGTACAGCGGCGGCCTCGGGGTGCTCGCCGGCGACACGATCCGCGCCGCTGCCGACCTCGAACTGCCGCTCGTCGCCGTCAGCCTCGTGAGCCGCAAAGGCTACTTTCGCCAGCAGTTCGACGAGGGCGGCCGGCAGGTCGAACTTGCCGATCCATGGGACCCCGCCCAACACGCGACGCCGCTTGAGGCGAAAGTCACGGTGCCGATCGAGGGCCGCGACGTGTGGGTCGGCGGCTGGCTCTACGTGCTGGTAGGACACATGGGCGGAAGGCAACCGGTCATCCTGCTCGACACCGACCTGCCAGAAAACCTCGGCGCAGACCGCGAACTGACGCATTACCTGTACGGCGGCGATGCCGCCTACCGGTTCAAGCAGGAAATCGTGCTGGGCATTGGCGGCACGCGGATGCTGCGCGCGCTCGGCTACCGGGTGCGCCAGTACCACATGAACGAGGGGCATTCGGCGTTGCTGACGCTGGAGCTGCTGCGCCGTCATGCATACGCCGCTGAAAACCTGCGCGCCGGCGAACAGTGCTACGACATCCCGCGGGTGCGCACGCTGTGCAATTTCACGACGCACACGCCGGTCGAGGCCGGCCACGACCAGTTTTCGTACGAACTCGTGCAGCGCGTGCTGGGGGATTTCATCGACATCGCGACGCTCCAGTCCCTCGCCGGAGCCGATCGCCTGAACATGACCCACCTCGCGCTGAACCTCAGCGAATATGTCAACGGCGTCGCCAAGCGCCATGCCGAAGTGTCGCGGCTGATGTTCCCGGGTTATCACGTCCGCTCGATCACGAACGGCGTGCATCCGAGCTGGACAAGCTCGGGTTTCGCCAAGCTCTATGACGCGCATCTTCCGGGGTGGCGCTGCGAGCCGGAACTGCTCGCCCGCGCCGACCAAATTGCCGACGCGGCGATCCAGGATGTCCACCAACAGGCGAAAGAGCGGCTGATCGAGCGGGTGCGCGCGGCGTGCGGCGTCGCGCTGCAGCCGCACTGGCCGATCCTCGGATTCGCGCGGCGCATGACCGCGTACAAGCGCCCGGACCTGCTGTTCTCCGACCTCGACCGGCTGAAGGCGATCGCGCGCCGGCAGCCGTTCCAGATCGTCCTCGCCGGCAAGGCACACCCGCGCGACGACGAAGGCAAACGCCTCATCCAAACCCTGCACGCGCATATGCGGGAGCTGCACGACGTCATCCCGATCGCATTCCTGCCGAACTACGACCTGGACACCGCGCTGACGCTGGTGTCCGGCGTCGACGTCTGGCTCAATACCCCGCTGTGCCCGCTCGAGGCGTCGGGCACGAGCGGCATGAAGGCGGCATTCAATGGGGTGCCGAGCCTGAGCGTGCTCGACGGCTGGTGGATCGAAGGCTGCATCGAGGGCGTGACCGGCTGGGCGGTCGGCAATTGCGGAGCAAGCGAGGACGACGCCCAGTCGCTGTACGAGAAGCTCGAGAACGTCGTGCTGCCGCTATACGGCGGCAACGGCAACGAGCGCAGCGGCTGGATCGCGGTGATGAAGGGCGCGATCAGCAAGAACGCCGCGTATTTCAACAGCCACCGCATGATGCGCCGCTACGTAGCCGAGGCCTACATGCGCTAGCCGCTTCAGGCCTTGAGGCGGTACCCGGTCTTGAAGATCCACGCGACGACCGCGACGCAGACCGCGAGGAACAGCATCGTCATGCCGAGGCTGACGCCCACCGCGACATCCGCGATGCCGTAAAAGCTCCAGCGAAAGCCGCTGATCAGGTACACCACGGGGTTGAAAAGGCTGACCTGCTGCCAGAACGGCGGCAGCATGTCGAGCGAATAGAAGCTGCCGCCCAGGAATGTCAGCGGAGTGATGATCAGCAGCGGCACGAGCTGCAGCTTCTCGAAATTGTCGGCCCAGATGCCGATGATGAAACCAAGCAGGCTGAAGGTCACGGCGGTGAGCAGCAGGAACAGGATCATCCAGAACGGATGCTCGATGCGCAGCGGCACGAACAGTCCGGCCGTCGCAAGGATGATCGCGCCGAGGAGGATCGACTTCGTCGCGGCCGCGCCGACGTAGCTCAGTATGATTTCGACATAGGATACGGGCGCCGACAGCAGCTCGTAGATCGTGCCGGTGAACTTGGGGAAGTAGATGCCGAAGGATGCGTTGGACAGGCTTTGTGTCAACAGCGACAGCATGACCAGGCCCGGCACGATGAAGCTGCCGTAGCCGATGCCATCGATCTGCGGAATGCGCGAGCCGATGGCAGCGCCGAAAACGACGAAATAGAGCGACGTGGAGATCACCGGCGAGACGATGCTCTGCAGCAGCGTGCGTTTCGTGCGGGCCATTTCGAACAGGTAGATCGCGCGGATCGCGTGAATGTTCATCGGCCGCTCCTCAGCAGGCCGACGAAAATGTCCTCGAGCGAGCTTTGCGTGGTATGCAGATCCTTGAAGCCGATGCCGGCGGCGGTGAGATCGTCGAGCAGCGCGACAATGCCGTCGCCCTCGCCGTGCGCGGCCCGCGAGTCGTAGGTATAGATCAGTTCGCTCCCCTGGTTCGCGAGTTCGAGCCGGTGCCGCTGCAACGCGGGCGGGATTTCCCCGAGCGGTTGCCGAAGCTGCAGCGTCAGCTGCTTCCTGCCGAGCTTGCGCATCAGTTCGGCCTTGTCCTCGACGACAATGATTTCACCGTTGTTGATCACGCCGACCCGGTCGGCCATTTCCTCGGCCTCCTCGATGTAATGCGTGGTCAGGATGATCGTCACGCCGCTGCTTCTGAGGCGCCGCACCAGCCCCCACATCTCGCGGCGCAGCTCGACATCCACTCCGGCCGTGGGTTCGTCGAGGAACAGGATCTGCGGCTCGTGCGAGAGCGCCTTCGCGATCAAGAGGCGCCGCTTCATGCCACCCGAAAGGGTGATGATCCTGTTGTCCTTCTTGTCCCATAGCGACAGCTCCCGCAACACCTTCTCGAGGTGGGCCGGGTTCGGCGCCTTTCCGAACAGCCCGCGGCTCAGCGACACCGTCGTCCACGCGGATTCGAAAGCGTCGGTCGTCAACTCCTGAGGCACCAGTCCGATCAGCGAACGCGCCGTGCGGTAGTCGCGGATGATGTCGTGCCCGGCCACGGTGACTTTGCCTTCGCTCGGCCGCACGATGCCGCAGATGATGCTGATCAGCGTCGTCTTGCCTGCCCCGTTCGGCCCCAGCAGCGCGAAGATTTCGCCCTGCCGGATCTGGAGGTTGACCGCGCGCAGCGCCCGGAAGCCGCTGGCATAGGTCTTGGAAAGATTGGCGACATCGATGATGACGGACATGAGCGGGACGATAGCAGACCCGCGTCGTACCAGGGTGATGTGCCGCGGGCGGGCGTCGATCCGACAGGAGCCCGCGGGCTCAAGCCATTCCGGCTAGTGCAGCTTGTAAGTCGCCCTGCACGTCTCGTGCAGGTAAGCCAGGACGTGATCCTCGTCCTCGTCGTTCAGCTCGACGCGAGCTTCCGGGCCGAGGTCTTCGGCCCACAGGTGCCGGACATCCGACTGGTACTGGAACGGGACGACGCGATGGATGAATTCGGCGACCGCCGCCTCGTCGAAGCCGGCGCTGCGAAAATTTTCCAGAATGCTGACCGCATCCTTCTTGCGCAGCGCAGGACGGGGCTCCAGGCGCGTGGCGACCATCAGCAGGACGGTGCACATCACGTCCGGGTGTTCCCCCTTGCCGCCCGTGATCTTCCGCCACGTGTCTTCCGTCTCCTGGTCGTGATGGGTCAGTTCGTCGAGGCCGCTGTTGTTGAAGAAGAAAACGCTTGCCAGCGCACCGACGTCCTCCCGGGGAATGAAATCCGCAGCGGGGTACCTCCTGAGCGCCGGGAGGATGTTGTCGAGGAAGTTTTCCTGCGCTTCACGAAGCGCGCCCGCGAGTGCCGGCGGCGCCTCTTTGCTCCATTCGTCCAGAGCCGGGAAGTCATGCTTCCTTTTCCTGCACGCCAAGGCATGGAGTTCCATGAACTGGCCGGCGGAGAACAGCTTTTTTGGCTTTTTCTCGACGAAGAGCACCAGCAATGCACTGTTGATGACCGCTTCGCAGGACTCGTTCATCTGGAGTTCCTTGCGCCCCACGCCCAGCTTTCCGGCCAGCCAATAGCTCAACTCATGCTGGGCCAGGAGGTTCTCGCGGCGGTTTCGTTCCTCCTGGTAACGGGCATGAGTCATCGGCTCGTCGAGCGTCCATAAGGACAGCATCTGCTTTTCCACCTGGGGGACGGCGTGCGGGGGTTCCAGGATCAAGTCTTCCGGCAGGCGCAGCAGGGCACGCAGCGCGTCGGCCCCGGCCTTCGACAGCGAAAGCAGGCTTTTCTGGCGCAGCAGCTCGGCAGCCGGCCCGAGTTTTCCGCCCGATGCCGACTCGAGCGCCAGGCTGACGAGCGTCACCAGGCGAGTGCGCGCGGCCTCGAGTTCCGGCCGAAGGTTGGCGGTGCCGAAAAAGCTGGCCAGCTGGACGACTCCCTTCGCACCTTCGCGCCGAATGGCAGCAAGGCGCTCACTGTCGATGAGGCGCTGGCTCGAGCCATAACGGAGCACCTGCTCGAAATACGGGCGGGTGTCGACGGTTGCGAGATCGGTATTGCTGGACATCGTGTCTGGCGCGCGAAGCACAACGACTTCGCGCTTCCCTGTCAAATGGCGGACTCTTCTTCGTCTTCCGGAATCTTCGGCACGCCCGGCTCCCCGGCCGGGAGCGGCGACTGTACAGCGGCGGCTTCGAGTTCACGACGACTGCGATCCTGGATTTCGATGATCAGCAATTCGAAGCTATCCTGGAACTCATGGCGAAGAACCCACGCTGTTTCCATCCAGTCGCCGTCCGCCACTTCGGAGCGCGACATCGCCGGACGTGCGAGCTCCATCGAGTCGCCGGCTTCGAGTCCCTGCTCCATGTCGTCGAACTGCTCCGCATCGAAAGTGTGCGTCCGTTTCGGCGCCATCGCCTTCTCGAGATCGAAGTCTTCTTCGAACCGGCCGTGGAAGGCGAAGTTCTGCAGCAGATCGTGGTAATCGGTGAAGTAGTCGGCCAGCAGGCGAATGCCTTCATCGCGCTCGGTGAGGCATTCGAGGATCTCGGCGCAGGACGCCGGCGTGCGGTGCATCACGGCGTTCATCGTGTTGCGCAGGCGCGGCACGTATTTTTCGATCGGTTCGCCATATTTGCGTTCGAGCAGGATGGCGTCGACGAACTGTTCCGCACTGACGACCAGGTTGACCACCGACTCCTTGCTGGAGTCGAACTCACGCATGATCGCCAGCAGATCCTTCGGTTCGATCTCATCGAGGACGCTCACCAGCGCCTGGTCACCGCCCGCTTCGGCGATGGCGACCAGTTGGGATTCCGCCTCGGCGATTTCGCCGGCGAGGATCAGGGCTTGAGTCTGGAGGACGACAGGGTGGGTCATGGATTCAGTGCTCAACGGTCAGGGGTATCGAAGCCTTGTTCGGCCATCCAGCTTTCGCCGGCCTCGCCAAGGTCTTCGGTATCGTCTTCATCTTCTTCCTCGACGTGAAAAGTCGAGTCGGGCTTGCGGATGTCTTCGGTCAGCATCCACTCGAGCACCGCGGTGGTGGTGAGGAACGCTTCGCCGTCGGCGTTGCGCAGGCACATTTCGATGAGCGGACGCGCCCAGGGTTCAATGTCCAGGGTCTTTTCCACTTCCGCCCAGCGCGGAAAGCGGCCGAGCCCCGGAGTGGCGTTGGCGGCACGGTCAAGAATCCTGCGGTCGTTGAACGTATAGGCTCCGTGCAGTGCCGGCGCGACCATTTCCGGCGCCTCCTCGATCATCGGCAACAGATCCTTCAGGCACTGGCGCTTTTCCTGCAGGCGCCTGGCGAGCACGTTCCTGTTTTCCGAATCGGTGCGCAGATCATCCAGCTCGCTGTTGTAGCGTTCGGAAAGATCCTCGAAATAAAACGACGTCATGTAATCACTTTCTCGATATATGCGTTCCACAGCGAGGCCGCTTCCTGCAGCGGATCGTCGATCAGATTGCGACGCCGCAGCGCATCGTATTCGCGACGCCTGGCCTCGTCCCCCAGCAACTCGTAAGCCGTCTGCACTTCGCGAAAACGCGCCGACGCGTCGGCCGAGGGGTTTTTGTCGGGATGATACAGACGGGCAGCCTTCCGGTAGGCCGATTTGATTTCATCAAGAGATGCAACAGGCGAAATATCAAGGACTTCGTAAGGGTCTCTCATTTTATGATTATCAATCAGCCGGGTTTATGGTCGTCAGTATAACAACGAACTATTGCACCCTTGCCGGAGAGTCAGCTTTCGTGGCACCTGCGGTGTGGACGAGGCGCTCGAAGAACGACCCCTGACCCATTCCGGAACGGCCAGGCAGCGAGCTATCGAAACGTCATCGCCTCCGGGGGCCACCCCTGGCACACGGGCGGCACTCGGCTTTATTAATATGGAGGTCATATTCCTCCCGTAGGGTGGCGAGACCGAGACTTCCTGCCAGACAGCCATGATTCGTCTTATCCCCGAGAAATTTGTGCCCCCGGTCCCGCGTTTCCATTCGAGCCGGGACGATGGCCTGTATCAACCTATTCCCTTCGCATTCGTCACCGACCGGATGCGCCAGTGCATCGAGCATGAACGACAGGTCCTGCTCGATGCCCTTTCGCCAACGGTCCGCGCACGACAGGAGAAAGTCTTCCAGTGCTATGACCCGCATGCGAGCCACCGTACCTACCAGAGCATCCTGAGGCGCTTTCGCCTGGCGGAGAAGCAGGACGGCGTCCGGCAGGCGAGAGACTGAGAGAGACTGAATCAGCGCCGAACCGGCTGATCATTCCGTATCCGATACGCCGCACCGACAAGCCCTGTAGCGAGTCCACGGCGAACTGCAATCACAAATCTGGCAAAAAGCGGTGGCGGTCACAGAGCTCTTCAGTGACCACGCGCCGGATTCGTTCCTGCTCGCCCCGATGTCATCGGCGGACCCGCTGCTTCATCTGTCTCGCGTCGGTTCACTTCACCTCGGTCCTAGAGACTCCACGATGACGTACCTCCTGCACCCTGCGATCTGGCTTTCCGCCCGATTCAATTTCCGCTGGAAACTGTTCGGCACCTTTCTACTCTTCGCGATTCCACTGACCGCAGCGACGGCGCTGCTGGTGCTGGAGGCGAGGCATTCACTCGCGCGCATCGATCGGCAGCGCGAAGGGCTCGCGCTGCAGTTGCCGCTACTCGGCCTCGTGCGCAGCGTCCAGGATCACTACGCGGCGTCGCTGGCGACGATTCACGGCGAGGTGTCGATGGGCTCGCGCATGGCGGCGACGAGGATCGAGTTCGAGCGTGGCGCACCGGCGGTGCTCGGGCATCGGCTGGCTGGCGACCAAGGGGCGCAGATCGCCCGGCAATGGCAGGCGCTCACCGCGACACCGCCCACGGATGCCGACGCGAGCCGGAACGCCCATGAGGGAATCCTCGACGATCTGTTCCGGCTGCGCGAGACTTTCGTCGATCAGAGCGGATTGAGTCTCAACGACGACGCGGGGACTCAAGTTCTGACCGATCTTCTCAACACGCAGTTAGTGCCACTGATTCAGAACCTCGGACAGGCACGCGATGTCGGTGTCGGTGTCGGCGTCATTGCCCGCGGGCGGATCAGCATGTCGCAGCGCGAGGCAATGAGCATCGTTCGCGGCAGTTTTGACACCCTGCTCACGTGGATGGACCGCAGCGTGGAGAAAATTGGAGTCATTCGCCCAGAACTGAAGGGCGCACTCGCCGAGCCGCTCGCCACGCTGAACGGCTCCGCGCTCGGAGTCCAGGAATACCTGACGACAAAGTTGATCAACACGAGCGATTTCGACATTGCCCCCGCCTCCTACCACGCCAAGGGCAGCGCAGCACTCGAAGCGGGGATAGCCTTCGCCGCGCGCTTGATACCCGGGATCGACCAGTTGATGGCCACCCGCGAGCAGGAAACCCGCAGCGCGTTCCAGTCCGCACTGCTCGCATTCGCGATCGCCGTCGCATTGATCGCGTATCTCTTCGCCGGCGCCTATACGTCGATCCTGCGCTCGATCCACGAACTCGAAGTGGCCGCTCGCGCGATGGCAGCCGGCGACCTTCGGGCCCGCGTGATGGTACGCACGCACGACGAGATCGGTCACGTCGGCAACGGATTCAATGCGATGGCGGAGAGCTTTTCGGCGCTGATCGCCAAGGTCGCCGGGGCGGCCGGCAATACCCGGTCGGCTGCGAGCGAGCTCACCGACCAGGTCGCGCAGGTGACCGCGGCGTCAGCCCGCCAGAGCGAATCGGCCGCACGCTCGTCCAGTTCGGTCCAGGCGCTCGCAGTCAGCGTGCAGCAGGTCGCCACGCACGCCGAGGACACGAACCGGATTACCCGGCAAGCGGCGGAACTTTCTGCCGACGGTCGGGCCATCGCCGATCAGGCAGCCGCCGGGATGCAGTGCATCGTCGACGACATCGCCGCCGCCGTGGCTGCGGTGCTGGCGCTCGAGGAGCGTTCGCGCACGATCGATCGAGTGGCCTATGTGATCGCGGAGATCGCTGAGCAGACAAACCTGCTCGCACTGAACGCGGCGATCGAGGCGGCGCGGGCCGGCGAAGTCGGACGCGGGTTCGCGGTCGTCGCCGACGAAGTGCGCAAGCTCGCGAACCGCACCGGCAGTTCCACACGCGAGATCGCCGCGACGATCCGCGAGATGCGCAACGGAATCCAGGACGTTGTCGCCGGCATCCGGCAAGGCAGCGCTCGCGTCGGCGAGAGTTCGGTGCTATTCGCGAAGGTGCTGAGCGCGCTCGACGCGATCCACTACGAAGTCACGCGCTCGGCGATGCTGGTCGGCGATATCGTCTCCGTCACCCGGGCGCAGACCGACGCCAGTCATGACATCGCGCGCAGCATCGAGACCATGGCAGTGATGGCAGACGAAAATCACGGTACGGCGCGCCGAACGGGAACCGCAATCAGCGACCTGCTGCAGCTCTCGGACAGCCTCCGGGTCGCGATCGCAGAACTGAGGGTGTGAGGGCCGCGGAGCGCAAGACTTTTCCGTCGCCTTCATGGCGTTGCAACAATACGTGAGCACGATGTCCCCTGCTGGTCGCAGCAGCGCGCGGGCGGATGCCCTGCCCTCTTGGCGCGTCGCGGCTTGATCGCCCGGAAAGATCTTTATCTGCCTCGAGGAACATCATGCTTTCGAAATCCGACCTTTTTGTCCTGTTCGACGCTCTCCTCGAGACTCATGCGCTCGAATACGAATTCCAGCCGATTGCCGACATCGGCCGGGCGTCGGTGCTGGGCTACGAAGCGCTGATGCGCGGGCCGCTCGGCTCCGCGTTGCGCTCGCCCGACGATCTGTTGAGCGTCGCAAAAAGCGCCGGGCGCATGGCGGACCTCGAGCGCGAGGCCTGCCTCGGAGCGATCAGCGCGTTTGGGCGAGTGGGCGTGCCCGGAAAGCTGTTCCTGAACCTGTCGGGATCGATGATCGAGCACTTTGCGCGAGACAACGGACGCCAGATGCTGGACTGTGCTCAGCAGGCCGGCCTCTCTCCGGGCCGGCTCGTGCTCGAACTGACCGAGCACGAACGCGTCGAGGATGTCGAAGGACTGCAGGTGGCTATGAAGACACTCGCCGCGCTTGGCGTCACGCTCGCGCTCGACGATTTCGGCGATGGCCGCTCAAGCCTGCGCTTGTGGGTGCAACTGAAGCCGCAGATCGTCAAACTCGACAAGTATTTCGTGCGAGGCCTGCAGGGCGACAGCCGCAAGATCGAGGTGATCCGCAGCGTGCTGCGGCTGGCCGAAGTACTCGCCACGCCGCTCGTCGCCGAAGGAATCGAGGATGCGGCCGAACTCGCGGTGCTGCGTAACCTCGGCTGTCATTATGCGCAGGGTTACTGTATTGGCCGTCCGACCGCGGCGCCGACCGCCGTGCTGCCGGATGCCGTGGTGAATGTGCTGACGTCGGGAAAAATCTTGGTCCTGCCGAGGCGCGCGCCCGCGGCGCATCGGGCCACCCGCGGTGGACTTGTCGTCGCGCCCCAACATTGAAGTTCTGCCCGTTCGACAATGGCGCGGTGCGAGGGCCTGAACTCGCACGTGCCGCGTCCCGTCCAATGGAAGGATTTCCCTTCGCGCGAGGCCGGTCGCCCCTCAGGCCCGCCCGACACGAACATCAAGAGGCGGCCCATATGTCCGAGCCCACCGCGTACCTCGACACCCCCGAAGTTCGTTCCGGCATTCCGCCCGCGCTCCGGGGGTGGTTCGAGTCACTTGACGAGATGCGAAGGCGCACCGGCAGAATGCTCGATCGCATCAACCTCGGTCGGCAGGAAACCGAATTCGAGGTTGTGTTTTCGCGGCCGGCTGTCCGTCTGCGCGTCTATGGAAAGTCGCGTGAAGGGTCGCCCGTGCTGCTCATCGTGCCGGCGCCGATCAAACGTCCGTATATCTGGGATCTGTCGCCGGAACGAAGCGTGGTGCGCAAGGCGATCGAGCGCGGTTTCGACATCTATCTGGTCGAATGGACCGAAGCGCAGGACGACGAGGCTCGCTTCGGCCTCGAAGAATATGCGCTGGTCGCACTCGAGGAGTGCATCGAGGCGATCCGGTCTCGGTCGCAGTCCAGCCGGATCTTCGTTGCGGGGCATTCGCTCGGCGGCACGTTCGCCGGCCTCTACAGCGCCTGCCATCCCGAACACGTCAAGGGCCTCGTGCTGATCGAGGCGCCGCTCCATTTTGCCGAGGCCTCCGGGGCATTCAAACGCATGCTCGACGCCGGGGGGCCTGCGCAGGCCCTGCTTCAGTCGTCGCGCCCTGTTCCGGGTTCGCTGATCAACCTGATGAGCCTGTGGGCATCGCCGAAGACGTTTCAGCATGAGCGGTATCTCGACTTCGTCGCGAGCCTGGGCTCTCGCACGAACCTCGAAACCCACGTGCGCGTCGAACGATGGACGCTGGACGAACTCCCCATGGCGCGCAGGCTTTTCGACGAGGTCGTCGAGCAGCTCTATCGCAACGACCGGTTCATGCACGGCGAATTGACGCTCGGAAACAGGCGCATTCATCCTCGTGACGTGACGTCGCCCGTGTTCGCCGTTTTCGACCCGAACAGCCACATCATTCCGCCCGCTTCGCTCCTCGCGTTCTATGAGCAGGTCGGCAGCCGGGACAAGCAGTCGATGCCCTACCCCGGAGACACCGGCGTCGCGCTGCAGCACGTCGGCGCGCTGGTCGGCGAAAACGCCCACCGCCTGATCTGGCCGCGGATTTTCGACTGGATGGAGCGGCGTTCTTCCGAGTGAGCGCTGATTTCAATCGCACCTTGTGCGCCCGGACGATTGGCACGAAGACCGACATGCAGCCCTACAGGAATCTGAGCGGGAAATCGGGAGTGGCTGCCTTCGAGATCGGCGACGATTTCGTGAAAGTGCTGTTCCGCGACAATCCCCGCGTCTACGTCTATTCGACTCCCCCCATCGCAATCGCGAAGATCGAGCAGATGAAAGGGCTCGCGCTTGTCGGACGCGGCCTTGCGACCTTCATCAGCCGGAACTCCGACGTCAGAGCGGGGTTTTCGTGAAACGTTTCAGCGAAGATGAGGCCATTCCCGAAGCGAGATGCACATCCGCGACGCGCAGGCAGGGCATCGGGAGCGAAGACCGCCCATGTGCACCGTCAGCGAGAAAGGGATACCTGCATCCGCGCGCACCGGAACTCCCGGATGAACGACGACGCAGCGATTCTTGCTAACATCCATGCGAGCTGGCTCATCGGGAGCTGTGCTGTTTGAAAGCCAATAGACCCATGCCGAACATTCCGCCGTTCCTGGTGCCCAACCGAATCGAATCTCCGCGCCTCGTCCTGCGCACCTTTCGTCCCGACGACTGGCCCTCCCTGCACGAGCACTATTCCGACGCCGAAAGCACCCGCTTCACCTTCCGCCGCGCGCTTTCCGAAGGCGACAGCTGGTATGCGATGGCGAACATGGTCGGACACTGGCACCTCAGAGGGTACGGCCCTTATGCGGTCGAGGAAAAAGCGACCGGAAACGTGCTCGGAACAGTCGGGCTGTGGTACCCGAAGGACTGGCCCGAGCCGGAAATCAAATGGGCACTGACCCGTCGATACTGGGGCAAGGGTTACGCCAGCGAGGCGGCGCGCGCCGTGCAGGCGATGGCCAAGGAGCACCTTCCGGACGTCTCGCTGATCAGCTTCATCCACGCCGAGAACGCGGCCTCGATCGCGCTGGCCCTGGCCGTCGGCGCGACGTTCGAAAAGGAAATGCCGTTTCGCGGCGCGACCTGGCACATCTACCGCCACCCGCGTTGAAAGACGCCGGAGCCACCGGCAGCGTGGTCGGCAAACTCTATGTTCCGTATCCAGGATGCGTCTCCGCCGGCGCGCCGCGCCGGCTCAGCACACAACAGGATCAGAACAGGAACGGCTGTTTTGTCGCGGGCGCAGCACCGGCGGCAAAGACTTTCGCCTGCCGCGGTTTGAACCACACCGGGTGGCCGGGCGACAGTTCGAGATTCGCAGCGCGTTCTCGCGTCAGTTCGACTTCGATCGTCTCCGCCTCGTGCTCGAGTTCGACGCGCACGAGCGGCCCGATGCGATGCACGTGACTGACTCTCGCCTGCATGCCGCCCGACAGCGGCGCAAGATCGAGGTCGATGTCGTGCGGGCGCACGAACGCGATCGAGCCTGCTCCGGGCGCCTCCCCTTCCCGCTCGACTTCCGCCCAACCCCCGTGCATGCGGTTGTGGAAGACGTTCACGTTACCGAGGAACTGGTAGACGAACGGCGACGCCGGGCTCGAATAGACTTCATCGGGCGAGCCGATCTGCTCGATGTGGCCGCGGTTCATGACGACGACGCGATCGGCGACTTCGAGCGCCTCTTCCTGGTCGTGCGTGACGAACACCGACGAGATGTGCATCTCGTCGTGCAGCCGCCGCAGCCAGCGCCGCAGTTCCTTCCTCACCTTCGTGTCGAGCGCGCCGAACGGCTCGTCGAGCAGCAGCACCTTCGGCTCGACCGCGAGCGCGCGAGCGAGCGCGATCCGCTGGCGCTGGCCGCCCGAGAGCTGCGAGGGGTAGCGGTTCGCGAGCCAGTCGAGCTGCACGAGCTTCAGCAGGTTCATCACCCGTTCGCGGATCTCGGCCTCAGGTGGTCGGGTCTTCCTCGGTCGCACGCGCAGGCCGAACGCGACGTTCTCGAATACCGACATGTGGCGGAACAGCGCGTAATGCTGGAACACGAAGCCGACCTGGCGCTCGCGTGCATGCACGTGCGTCGCTTCCTCGCCGCCGAACAGCACGTTGCCGCCGTCGGGAGATTCCATGCCCGCGATGATGCGCAAAAGCGTCGTCTTGCCGCAGCCGGAGGGCCCGAGCAGCGCGACCAGCTCACCGGTCGGAATGTCGAGCGACAGGTCGTCGAGCGCGACGAAGTTGCCGAAGCGCTTGCTGATGTTGCGGATTTCGATGCTCATAGGCGTTCCGTGGCGACAGACGGGGGCAGTTCGGTTTTTTCCGGTGGCAGTTCGGCGGTCAGCATCTCGGTTTCCTTGCGCATGCGCCATTCGACAATGGTCTTCGCGACGAGCGTGACGAGGCCGAGGAAGGCGAGCACCGTCGCCGCGGCGAACGCACCGATCTGGTTGTATTCGTTGTAGAGGATCTCGACGTGCAGCGGCAGCGTGTTCGTTTCGCCGCGGATGTGGCCGGAGACGACGCTGACGGCGCCGAACTCGCCCATCGCACGCGCGTTGGCGAGGATTACGCCGTACATCAAGCCCCACTTGATGTTCGGCAGCGTCACGCGCCAGAACATCTGCCAGCCGGACGCGCCGAGCGACACTGCCGCTTCCTCCTCATCGCGACCCTGCGCCTGCATCAGCGGGATCAGCTCGCGCGCGACGAACGGGAAAGTCACGAACAGCGTCGCGAGGATCATGCCGGGCAGCGCGAAGATGATCTTGATGTCGTGCGCGGCGAGCCACGGGCCGAGATAGCCTTGGGCACCGAACAGGATGATGAAGATCAGGCCGGCGACGACAGGAGACACCGCGAACGGCAGGTCGATCAGCGTCGTCAGGAGGCTCTTGCCGCGAAACTCGAACTTCGCGATCGCCCACGCCCCGGCAACGCCGAACGCAATGTTGAACGGCAGCACGAGCGCCGCGATCGTCAGCGTCAGCAGCATCGCCGAGCGCGCCTCGCCTTCCTGCAGCGCGTCCCAGTACACTTGCGCGCCCTGCGCAAACGCTTCCCAGAACACCGCGATCAGCGGCAGCACGAGGAACAGGAACAGGAAACCGAGCGCGACCGCGGTCAGCAGCAGGCGAACCCAGCGCGGCTCCGCGGTGGCACGACGCGTCGTCGTCATGGCTGCCCTCCGGCAATCGCGAGAGCACCCGGTGCGTCGGCCGGCGCGTCCCCGTCCCGGCTCTTCGCGTGGCGGTTCGCCGCCCACCACTGCAGCACGTTGATCACCAGCAGCATGACGAACGAGATCACGAGCATCACCACCGCGAGCGCGGTCGCGCCGAGGATGTCGTACTGTTCGAGCTTCGAGATGATCAGGAGCGGCGTGATTTCCGAGATCAGCGGCATGTTGCCGGCGATGAAGATCACCGAGCCGAACTCGCCGATCGCGCGCGAGAACGCGAGCGTGAAGCCGGTCAGCCACGCAGGGAAGATCCCCGGCAGCAGCACGCGGGAGAACGTCTGCCAACGCGTCGCGCCGAGCGACGCTGCCGCTTCCTCGACTTCCGCCTCGATGTCCTCGATGACCGGCTGCAGCGTGCGCACGACGAACGGCAGCGTGACGAAGATCAGCGCAACGACGATGCCCAGCGGCGTGAACGCGACCTGCATGCCGAGCTTCGCGAGATGCTGCCCGATCCAGCCGTTTTCGGCGTACAGCGTCGCGAGCGTGATGCCCGCCACCGCAGTCGGCAGCGCGAACGGCAGGTCGACGAGCGCGTCGACGAAGCGCTTGCCGGGAAACGGATAACGCACCAGCACCCACGCGACGATCAGGCCGAACAGCGCATTGATCGCGGCTGCCCCCAGGGAGGCGCCGAAGGTCACGCGGTAGGACGCAAGCGCACGCGAGCTACTGGCGGTCGCCCAGAAATCGCTCCACGACATCTGGCCCGTGAACAAGATCAGACCGGCAAGCGGGATCAGCACCAGCAGGGTCAGATACGTGAGCGTGTAACCCAATCCGAGACGGAAACCGGGCAGGACTCCATCGCGTTTGGCTGCGGCAGGAAACATGTCGGGGACGGCGGCGTGACGAAAGATTGAAAGCGACGCGGCCCGCCTAAGCGGGCCGCCGGGCACTCGAAGCGACGGATTTTACTTCTGAGCGTAGATCTGGTCGAAGGTGCCGCCGTCCTTGAAATGGGTCGCGGCCGCCTTGCTCCAGCCGCCGAACATTTCGTCGACGGTGAAGGTCTTGATCGGCGGGAACGCCGAAGCGTATTTCTTCAGCACCTCCGGGTCGCGCGGGCGCAGGTAGTTCTTCGCGGCGTTCTCCTGGCCTTCCTTCGACCACAGGTAGTCGAGGTAGGCCCGGGCGAGTTCGCGCGTGCCCTTCTTGTCGACGACTTTCTCGACGATCGCGACAGGAAACTCGGCGAGGATCGACAGGCTCGGATAGACGACCTCGAACTCGCCGCGGCCGAACTCCTTCGCGATCAGCTCGGCCTCGGATTCGAACGTCACGAGCACGTCGCCGATCCTGCGCTGCATGAACGTCGTCGTCGCGTCGCGCCCGCCGGAGCCGAACAGCGGCGCATTTTTCAGCCAGTTGCCGACGAACTCCTGCGCAGTCTCGTCGTTGCCGCCGGGCTGCTCCAGCGCGTAGCCCCACGCGGCGAGATACGAATAGCGGCCGTTGCCGGTGTTCTTCGGGTGCGGGATGATCAGCTGCACGGCACCCGGCTTCGCGATGTCGTTCCAGTCCTTGATCCCTTTCGGATTGCCCTTGCGCACGATGAACACCATCGTCGAGGTGTACGGCGACGCGTGGTCCGGGAAGCGCTTCGCGTAGTCGGTCGCGACGAGGCCCTTCTGGGCGAGGAAATCGACGTCCGTCGCCTGGTTCATCGTCACCACATCGGCCTCCAGTCCGTCGGCGACCGCGCGCGCCTGCTTCGACGAACCGGCATGCGACTGGCGGATTTCGACGGTCTCCCCGGTTTTCTCCTTCCAGTGCTTCTGGAAGAGCGGGTTGTAATCCTTATAGACATCACGCGCGACGTCGTATGACACGTTGAGCAGATTCGACTGGGCGTGCGCGCCCGTCGCGAGCGCGAGCGCGGCCGCGAGCAACAGTGTGGAAAATTTGTTCATGGAAACTCCAGTGACGGAACGGCAAGGTCAGCGGCATGAACGATAGCCGAAGCCGGCCGAAGCTGTCATGCATGAAATTCCCTTTCTTTATTACGATTGGAACTATGGGAAAACCTCCCACGCAGGGGCGAGCCGGCTGGCAAATATTCCGGTGGCGCTGCAGTTACCGGTCGTTACAAGGAGTTTCCTCCCCGAAGAGCCCGCCCAGGGGGATATTGGAAGCGAGTAACGCATAATTTGCCCAAATGGAAGAATGACAATCCGGGCAACTGCCTGAACGCCATTTCGAGCTTGGGAAGTCACGATGTCACTTCATGCCACTGTTACCTGTCCGAGTTGCGGAAGCGCCGATTGTCGCAAGTCGAAATGGCAGTCCGAAGGCGAAAGGCAGGTGCAGACGGGCAAGCGCCCGTATCGATGCCGCGCCTGCACGCATCGCTTCCATGCGCCCGAGCACAAGCGGCCCCGCTGGCGGGACCGCGCCTCCTTCATGGTGCCTGCGTTGCTGATGGGAGCCGCGATCGCCGCGGTGATCGTCGTCGGTGCCAGAACCGGTGACGAAACTCCGGCCCAGAACCTTCCCGGCGTGCCGATTCCGATCGATCCCTACACGCTGCGTGCGGCCAAGGAAGGGGATGCGGCGGCACAGCTCCGGATTGCGAAGACGCTGCTGCTCGACTCCGCGAGCGACCGCGCGCAATCGCTCGAGGCCGTGCGCTGGCTGCGGGCGGCGGCGGACAGCCAACATCCGGGAGCGATGGTGGAGCTCGGAAAACTCTACCGCAGCGGCTTCGGCGTGCTGCAGGACTACGACCAGGCAGCCAGATGGATCCGCACCGCGGCAGCGCGCGGCAACGCCGAAGGCATGCTCGAACTGGGCCGGCTGTACCGCGACGGCATCGGTTTCCCGCGCGACCCGGTGCGCGCCTATGTGTGGTTCAACCGCGCTGCCGCGGCCCTGAACATCGACGCCGTGCGCGACCGCGACGAGATCGCGCGCAGCCTCGACGCGGATGAGCTGAAGCAGGCACAGGCGCAGTCGTCGAGAGAGGAATCCGGCGAGGCCGAAGCCGAGGCCGTTCGGGTCAAGGAAGGTAACGGCTAGCGGCTCGGCCTAGCAGCGTGTCGGACTTGAGCACCGCCGGCGCTGTATCCGGGGGCTTGATTTCACAATGTGAGAAACGGTCGGCATTTCAGGTTCCAATCAGCGGTTTCCTGTCCGAAATCGCAATGCCCCTGTCCTTTTTTCTCACTGCGGACGCAATACGGCCATGCGCTTCAAGTTCCACGCCAAGCACACCAGGGTCCACTCGGCGCGCACGTTGTCGAGCCCGCGCAGCAGGAACTGGCGAAATCCCATCACCGACTTGATGATGCCGAACACCGGTTCCACGGTCTGTTTCCGGAGCGCGTAGGCGGCGCGGCCGGCCCGGGTCTTGAGGGCGTGCTTCATCTGTTCGACGGGGCTGGCGGGCTGCTCGAGCGGGGCGGGCTCTTCGAAGCGGCGGCGCCAATCCGGATGGTGCTCGTCGCGCCCGACCGCGATCAGCGGTTCGATCCCGGCGGCCTGGCAGCGCTCGACGTTGCGCTCGCTGAAGAAACCGGTGTCGGCCAGCAGTTGGTCGGGCTGATTGAGCCCTTCGGGCAGGGCCGCGATGCGGGCCAGCATCGGCTCGACCTGCTCCTTGTCGTTGCCCGCCTGGGTAAGGTGGGGCACCATCACCAGCATCGACTCCGTATCGACCAGCGCCTGCGCGTTGTAGCACTGCTCGAAGCCGCCGCCGGTCACTTTCATGATGCGCGAGTCTTCGTCGGTCAGATTGAGCTGGTCGTCCGCGCGCGGACCGGGGGCAGGCGGGGTCGGCGGCTTGCCGCCGGGCTTCTTGCCGGTGGCCGCCGCCTTGGCCTGACGCTTGGCCAGCTTGGCATCAAACTCGGCCTGTTCGCGCTCGAAGCGCTCCTTGGCGCGCGCTTCGATCTTGGCCTTGGCGGCCGCGATGGCGGCCAGCCGGTCTTCTCGGCGCTGGATCTCCGCGGGCAGATCCACGCCCTCGGGCACGCAGCTCCGATCGGCCGCTTCGGCCAGCGCGAGCATCTCCTGCACTTCGGCCTTGAGCTGGGCCTCGATCTTCTCGGCGTGCCCATACGAGAGCGCGCTGTGTCGGCTGGCGTTGGCGTGGATCTTGGTACCGTCCAGGCTCACGGTGCCAAAGCGCGAGAGCTGGTTCTCGCGGGCGACTTGCAGCACCTGCACGAAGGCATCGGCGAACTGATCGCCGAAACGGCGGCGGAACGTCGCCAGCGTGTCGTGGTCCGGATGCTGGTCGCACGCGATGAAGCGGAAGGCCAGCGAGTCGTACGTGGCCCGCTCGATCTTGCGGCTCGAATGGGTTCCCGTCGCGTAGCCGTAGATCAGCAGCGACAGCAGCAGCGCCGGGTGGTAGGCATCGCTACCGCGACCCGCGTAGGCGCGCTCCAATGCCGACAGGTCCAGCCCTTCCACCACATCGACCACGTAGCGCGCCAAGTGCGATTCGGGCAGCCAGTCCTGCACCGACGGTGGTAGCAGGTAGTCCGTTTGGCGATCGATCGGGCGGAAGCGGCTCATGCTCTCGGGTTCCAGGGGCGACGCGTCATTTTACAGGGGATAGTCCGACACGCTGCTAGGCGTCCGGTCCGATCGCCTCAGCGGCCCGAGACGCAGCAGATGTCGCCGCGGACAGCATCTTCCGGCGGCTTTCAGGGGTCTCCAGGCTGATCCGTCCCAGCACGCCACTGCGATAATCGTTGAGGAAGATTTGCGAGGCTTTCTCGAGATCCGGCGCGCCCCCTTTCAGCCGGCAGCCGCGCCGGGCCGCGATCGTCTCGATGACGCCCACCCCGTCCAGCGCCTCGAGGCGTTCCGGCGCGATGCCGTAACGCGCCGCGAGCAGTGCCGGGTAACGTTCCAGCAGCAGGTCGCCGAGGAAAGTCGCGACCTCCTCGTCGATGACGGCGTTGCGCCCGATCGCGTGACTGGCGGCGAGCATGAACCCGTCCGAGTCGTGGGCGATCTTTGGCCACATCAAGCCGGGCGTGTCGGTGATCGTCATGTGCGAGCCGAGGTCGAAAGTCTGCTGCGACTTCGTCACCGCCGGCTCGTCGCCCACTTTCGCGACGCGGCGCTTGAGCAGCGCGTTCATCAGCGTCGATTTGCCGACGTTCGGGATGCCCATGATCATGATGCGCAGCAGCTTGGTGCCGTCGTTGCGGTGCGGCGCGAGCCCTTGGCACAGGCCGGGTACGCGCGCAACGTCCCCCGGCTTTTTGCATGACAGCGCGACCGCCTTCACACCTTCCTGGCTGTTGAAGAAATCGAGCCAGGCGCGCGTCGCAACCGGATCGGCGAGGTCGGCCTTGTTGAGCACCTTGAGGCAAACCCGCTGACGGTGTCGGCGCAACTCGTGGATCATCGGATTGCTGCTTGCCTCGGGGATGCGGGCATCGAGCACCTCGATGACGACGTCGGTCAGCGCCATCGTTTCGGCCGCTTTCTTGCGCGCCGAGGTCATGTGACCGGGAAACCACTGGATCGACATCTGGAATCAAAGCCTTGGAGAAGGGGCGCATTATCGCCTCCTTCGTCAGCGGCTTGGGGCAAAATGGCGAACTTTCGAGGAAATGCGGATGAATCGTGACAAAGTGCTCGCGGCGACGCGACAGTGGCTGGAGAAGGCGGTGATCGGACTCAACCTGTGTCCGTTCGCGAAGTCGGTGTATGTGAAGAACCAGGTGCGCATCGTCGTCAGCGATGCACGGCACGTCGACGCGTTCCTCGAAGAACTCGACCGGGAACTCGATTTCCTCGCTGCCGCCAACCCTGAAGAAATCGAGACGACGCTGCTCGTGCATCCGACGCTGTTCCCCGATTTCCTCGATTTCAACGAGATCGTCGGCATCGCCGAGGAAGCCGTCGCGGAACACGAGCTCGAAGGCGTCCTGCAGGTCGCGAGCTTCCATCCGCGCTTTCGCTTCGAAGGCACCGGCGAGGACGACATCGAGAACTACACCAACCGTTCGCCGTACCCGACGCTGCATTTGCTGCGCGAGAACAGCATCGAAGGCGCAGTCGCCGCGTACCCGGACGTCGACACGATTCCCGAGCGCAACATCGAGACAATGAACCGCCTCGGCCACGAAGGCTGGAAAGCGCTCGGCATTGCCGACGGCGGCGAGGACGACGCGTCGTGAGCGAAACCCACGCAAAGGGCCGGCATCCGGCGGCTCGCGGGCGCACCGGAAAGTCGCAGCCCTCTCCGGCGGCTGCGCCTTCACCGCCCCCCGCGCAGCTTCCCGATATCCGGCCGGGCCAGTCGATCGAACTGCTGAAGGAACTCCACATCCTGACGCGCGACGGCAAGCTCAACCAGGACAGCCGGCGCAAGCTCAAGCAGGTCTATCACCTGTACAACTTCATCGAGCCGCTGCTCGAAGAAGTGGTGAGCGCGCGCGGCGACGTGACGCTCGTCGACCACGGTGCCGGCAAGTCGTATCTCGGCTTCATCCTCTACGACCTGTTCCTGAAGGGGCGCGAAGACGCCCAGAGCGGCGGCGGCCACATCTACGGAATCGAGACTCGCGACGAACTGGTCGCCAAGTCGCGCGAACTCGCGGCGCGACTCGGCTTCGCCCGCATGAGTTTCCTGAACCTGTCGGTCGAGGACTCGATCGAGTCGCCCGAACTGCCGGAACATATCGACGTCGTCACTGCGCTGCACGCGTGCAACACCGCGACCGACGACGCGATCCGCTTCGCGTTGCACAAGCGCGCCCGCTTCATCGTGCTCGTGCCGTGCTGCCAGGCCGAAGTCGCTGCCGCGCTGCGCCGGCACAAGAACGAATCGTTCGCCAAAACGCCGCTGTCCGAGATCTGGCGCCACCCGATCCACACGCGCGAATTCGGCAGCCAGCTGACCAACGTGCTGCGCTGCCTGCTGCTTGAATCGCACGGCTACCAGCTCACGGTGACCGAGCTTGTCGGCTGGGAGCATTCGATGAAAAACGAGCTGATCATTGCGCGGGCGACGGATCAGCCACGGGGCAATGCCCAGCAGCGGCTGGCGCAGATCCTCGCCGAACTCAACCTCGAAGAACTTCGCGGCCGTTTTGCGTATTGAAGAGCCGCAACAAAGCCGGGCGGCGTGCACAATTGCGCTGCCTCACTTGATCTTGGCAAAGCACCCCAGCCCCACAATGCGTTAATCTGCAATTCCCTCTTCCGGCCGCCCCACATGTCCAACGTCCCGCTTCCGATCCTCGTCGCCGCGATTTTCCTGTTCGGCTGCCTTGCGGTCCTGCATGTCCATCGACGCCAGCAGGACGCGCAGCGCGACTTGCCGCAGCGCGACGAGTACCTTGCCGCCCACCGCCAGCAGACCCCTGCCTGCGTGCGCTGCGCGTCGACCGACACGCGCGAATTCGGGCTCCACGAAGGCGATGATGTGCAGCGCATCGTGGCCTGCAAGAAGTGCGACAAGCTGATGTACCGCTACCGGCGTACGGCGGCTGCATAAGGCTGCATAAGATCCCGAACGGATAGAACATTCCGCTCGGTCGCGCGGTCCACCCCGCATATCCAGCGTGGAGGCATCGGCCATGGACGTCACCCCCTTGCTCGCGCGACTCGGCGTCGCGATGGACGAGCTCGAATGCGGCGAGCTGCCGGTGCGCAGCCCGATCGATGCAGCAGTCATCGCACGGCTCGCGCCGCACAGCTGCGCGCACGCCGGTGTCGCGCTCGATCGCGCGCAGCAGGCCTTTTTCGCCTGGCGCGACGTCCCGCCGCCGCGGCGCGGCGACATGGTTCGTCAGTATGGCAACCTGTTGCGCCGGCACAAGGCCGATCTCGGTGAACTCGTATCGATCGAAGCGGGCAAGATCCGCCAGGAAGGTCTCGGCGAAGTCCAGGAGATGATCGACATCTGCGACTTCGCCGTCGGCCTGTCGCGACAGCTCCATGGACTGACGATCGCAAGCGAACGGCCCGGCCACCGCATGATGGAACAGTGGCACCCGGCGGGCGTCGTCGGCGTCGTCTCGGCATTCAACTTCCCCGTCGCGGTGTGGGCCTGGAACGCGGCGCTGGCATGGGTGTGCGGCGACAGCGTGGTGTGGAAACCGTCGCCCCGTACTCCGCTCACGGCGCTTGCGTGCGCGGCGCTGTTCGATTCGCTGCGTAGTGAATTCGACGAGCTGCCGCCAGGCCTGCTCGAAGTGCTGGTCGGTGGCAACGAACTGGCGAGCCTGCTCGCCGACGACCGGCGCGTCGCAGTCCTCTCGGCGACTGGTTCGACTGCGATGGGCAAGGCGCTCGCGCCGCGCGTCGCGGCGCGGCTCGGCCGCTCGATCCTCGAACTGGGCGGCAACAACGCCGCGATCATCTGCCCGACCGCGGACCTGGCGCTCGCCGAACGTGCGATCCTGTTCGCCGCCGCCGGCACGGCCGGCCAGCGCTGCACGAGCCTGCGCCGGCTGATCGTGCATGAATCGATCGCCGACGCGCTGCTGGAGCGCCTGCGCGCCGCCTGGGGACGGATCACGGTCGGCAATCCGCTCGATCCGGCCACGCTCGTCGGGCCGCTGATCGAGGCGGCGGCCGGGGCAAAGATGGACCGGGCGCTGGCCGAAGCGCGGGCAGCAGGCGGAACGGTGTGGGGCGGCGAGGCGATCCGCGTGCCGGGATGCGAAGGTGCGTGCTATCGCCGCCCGGCGCTGGTCGAGATGCCCGGGCAGACTGCGCTCGTGAAAGAGGAGACTTTCGCGCCGATCCTCTATGTGCTGCGCTATCGCACCCTGGACGAGGCGATCGCGCTGCACAACGACGTGCCGCAAGGCCTTGCGTCGTCGATCTTCACGCGGGACCTGACCGAATCCGAACGCTTCCTGTCCGCGACCGGCAGCGATTGCGGCATCGCGAACGTGAATATCGGGCCGTCCGGCGCCGAGATCGGCGGCGCGTTCGGCGGCGAAAAAGACACCGGCGGCGGCCGCGAATCCGGCTCGGATGCGTGGAAAGCCTACATGCGGCGGGCGACCTGCACGATCAACTACTCGGGCGCACTGCCGCTCGCCCAAGGGATCCACTTCGGCCTCGACGCGTGACGGAGTGACACTCTTCGTCGCTGCAGTCAGTCCTCGAGCGATGCTGCGCGCGTGACCAGCAACTGGTCGATGCGGTAATTGTCGATGTCGACGACTTCGAACTTGTAGTCGCGATAGCTCACCGAATCGGTCCGCTTCGGCACCTTGCGCAGCATGTACATCATGAAACCGGCGATCGTCTCGTAATTCTCGTGGCCGACGAATTCATCGATGTCGAGCGCCTGCATCACGTCCTCGATCGGGGTGATGCCGTCGATCAGCCACGAACCCTCGTCGCGCTTGACGATCAGCTCCTCCTGGAACGCGCTGCCGAGTTCGCCCATGACCGTGTTCATGATGTCCTGCAGCGTCAGCAGGCCGACGATCAGCGCATATTCGTTGACGATCATCGCGAAGTCCTCGCGCGCGGCGCGAAAGCGCTCCAGCGCCTCGAACAGCGTCAGCGTGTCGGGAATCACCAGGGCGTTGCGCACCACCGGGTCGGCGCGCAGCGACAGCTTCTGGCCGGAGAGGATGCGCGCGAAAATGTCCTTCGAGTCCACGTAGCCGACGACCGTATCGATGGTGCTGTCGCACACCGGGAATTTCGCATGCGTCTGCGCCACGAGCTTGGCGCGGATGCTGTCCTCGGTCTCGTTCAGCGTGAAATAGACGATGCTTTCACGGTTCGTCATCGCCGACGGCACGGTGCGCGAATCGAGCTCGAAGACGTTCACGATCAACTGGCGCTCCTGTTTGAGCAGCGCGCCGGTCTGCGCACCGACGTCGACCATCGCGACGATCTCGGCGGAGGTGATGTTCTCGGTGCGCACGTTCGGCAGCTTGAACAAGCGAAACAGCGCATTCGCGAGGCCGTCGAAAAACCACACCAGCGGCGCGAACGCGAGCACGCAGAAACGCATCGGCGCGACGACCGCGATCGCGACACGCTCGGGTGAAGTCATGCCGAGGCGCTTGGGCACGAGATCGGAGAACAGCACGAAGAGCGAAGTGACGATGACGAACGACAGCACGAAGCTCACCGATTCGAGCATCGGCCCTTCGTACAACACGCCGATCAGTTGCGCGACTGCCGGCGACAGCGTCGATTCGCCGACGATACCGCCGAGGATCGCCACTGCGTTCTGCCCGATCTGCACCACGGTGAAAAAATGGCCCGGGTTCTCCTGCAGCGCGAGCACGCGCTCGGCGACCGGATTGCCCTGCTGCGCCATCAGGCGCAACTTGATCTTGCGCGAGGCCGCGAGCGAAATTTCCGCGATCGAAAAGAACGCGCTGATTCCGATCAGCAGCGCAATGACAAGAATCTGGTTCGTGACACTCACGTACCGCCCCCTCGAAGCCGTCGTCACCGCCCCTGTTCCATGGCGCCGCTGCGGCCCGCTCCGGCCGGGGAAGGGTCGCGGAAAGCAGTCTCAGAACAACGCTTCGACCATAAGTCCCGCTGCCCAGCTGCGCCTGCGCTCGGGATCGTCGTCGTCCTGTGGCCAGAAGTGGCCGGCGCTCAGCTCGATGAACGTCCAGTCGCGGTAGATCGGCTGCCGCCACGTCGCACGGAGGCCGTATTCGCCGACGTCCACCCGCTGGCCCGTCTCGCCGTTGACGAGCACTTCGAGTGCAGATTCGCGCAGATTCGGGTACGCCTTGAACATCCCGAAGCTGTTCCCCCACCTCAGCCCGGACGTGTCCTCCGAGATTGTGCCGACCGCCTGCCAGCGGAAAGACCAGGATGGCGAATAGGCATGGTCGTAATTGAGCGCGAGCGTCGAGCCGAAGCCGTCGTCCGAGCGCCAGAAAATCGTCTCGCGCAGACCGAACACGTCCCGATCGGAGAAACGCCACAACTTCTTGTAGCGCGCCTGCGCATACACGTCGTCGACGCCGCCGCGAAAACCCGCGCGGAACTCGAGGAACTCACGCAATGCATAGCCCACGCCGGCGAAGAACGACTGGTCGTCGCGGCGGCTTTCGGACAGCAGCTGGTGCTGACGCCTGAACGTTTCCGGCTGGTCGGTGATGACGTCCTGCTCGTTATCCTGGCCGATGAAGACATAGCCGAGCCGCTTGACGTTCGGCAGGTCGACCCGGACGCGAAAACGGAAGTTGTTCTCCAGGCCTTCGTCCTGTCGCGCGAGAAAATCGAAGCGGACGCTGCCGGACACTTTTCCGCCCTTCTCGAACGGGATGTCGCCGAACCAGCCATCGACAGTGCGCGCGACGCCTTCCGTGATCGTGCGCACCCCCTCCCGGCCCTGCTCCATCGCGCCCTCCTCCTCGACTGGCGTTCCCGTCGCAGAACGGGCGTCCTGCGTATCGACGGCCAGGGGCGGCGCGGCGGCATCGGGAGACAGGGCAGGATCGCCGGGGCCGGCGGCGGGCACCAGGGCGGCATATCCGATGAGCGGGAGCAGCAGGAAGCAGGGCCTCATGACGATTCTCCTTCGCATGCATTCAAAATACCACGAAGGAAGGCCGAAGGTGGAGTCCCGGTGAATTCGGGCGGCAGGTGGAAACCATCCGGTTCAGCCGGCCAGGAGCCGTCGCGATCCCTGCACAGCGGGCATCCTCACGCGCCCATCCTGCGCGCCGGCTCGACGAGTACCGTCTGCCGGCCGTCGGTGATCCATACCTGGCCGTCCTGCAGCGTGCATTGCAGCCGCATGCTGCGCGCGGTCAGCGCGGCGAGCGCGGGCGCCACGTCGGGGGGGAGGTTCCATACCGTCAGGTTCGACTGCCGCGCGAGCTTGTCGCGCACGCCGTTCCACCAGATGTCCGCCGCCCGGCCGTAGCTGACGACGACCGTTTCGCGCGCCCGTCCGCAGGCTTTCCGGATCCACTTTTCGTCGGGCTGGCCGACGTCGATCCAGCGCTCGATCGCGCCGGTCAGATCCCGCTGCCACAGATCCGGCTCGTCATCGACGCACAAGCCCTTGCCGAACGCGAGCGCCGGATCGGCATACAGCGCGAACGCGAGGATGCGCACCATCATTCGCTCGCCGGTTTCCGACGGGTGGCGGGCGATCGTGAAACTGTGATCGGCGTAGTAATTGCGGTCCATGTCCGCAATCGTCAATTCGACTTTGAAAATCGTTGCCTTCAGCGCCATCGTCTGGCCCCCGGTCAGTGCACGGGGCCGGCGGGCGGGGTGCGCCGCGCCTGTTGCCAGGCGAGCACGGCCTGCGCCGAGTGGGCCATGATGCGGTCGCGCTGCGGCGCCGGCAGTCCGGCGGAAAGCGCCGCGAACAACGCCTCGTTCATTTCCCGCGCCAGCCCGTCCGCGGCGAGGCCCTCGGCGAGGCAGCGGATCTGGATATGCGCGAGCGCGTCCGCGACGAGCCGCCAGCCGAGCTCCGGCATCGCCCGGATCAACGCCAACATCATGCCTGCGAGGTGGGCGAGGATCGCTTTCGCCTGCTCGCGCTCGTCGCCGGCGATCATCGCGTGCCACAACGCGAGATGGATGCCGCGGCGCAATTCGATCTTGAAGTCGATCGCGTTGCCCTCTGCCGCGTCGATCGCGGCGAACTGCTGGTGAAAACGCGCCTCCTGCTGCGGATCGAGGCCGGTGCGCAGCGCCCCGACGAGTTCGGACAAGCCGGGGA